>CAYNGR010000058.1:0-16430 GCA_964396755.1 uncultured Cyanobium sp.
ACATCTAGCTTGCATCAGTCATCAGACAGTCGACCAATGATAGAGACGCACAATCGCACGATGGCCTCTATCGCCAGATCCGCAACTGCGCCACAAAGCGATTATATAAAGATAACACAGGCCAATGGGGAGACACATTCAGGCGCGCTAAAGAGCAAGCCCCATCCCCAATGCTTCTTGATATCAAAGTCTTGCACGCAGTATCGACTGCACTCTGGTCACAAGATTGCCGTGGGCTGAGCCGCCATCAAACTGAAGCTTAAATCATTGAAGTCAAAATCACTGGATTGCTCTGGGCGCAAGTCCTCGAACGAGAAGCTAGTGCCTCGCCCTGGAGCTATTAGGCTCATGCATTGATTGCTCTGATTAGGATTTGCAAGCGCAAAGGAACTAATCAGATCCTCCTCATTGTCGCCAACCAACAGAAGGGCTCCATAATTCTTGCTCATGTTGAGCGGAAGCGTTTTGAACTGCTTTGTTTCTCCAAAATGAGGCATGTCGCTTGCGCGAAGCACAAGACCTTTGATCTGAGCATTGGCCAGGGCCGCGGCCAAATAACCGTTTTGGCCCGGCAAGAATAGTGAGCCATTGAGATCAGTAACCGCGCCCGTCAATGAATCCACCTCGTAGAGCGCCATTCCGTTGGCCATGGCCGAAAGGCGACGAACGGTAAGAACGGCGGGATCTGCGGATGGAGCCGCCCCAGTACTGGGAAGACCGAAGATGGCCGTAACATCATCGCTGGTGTCATTGGGGCGGCCTGAGGCAAAGCTCGCCAGTACGCCGTTGGCCGCTAACTCAAGCCGGTCGAGCGTCAACTCCTTGCCGTCCTGGACGGCGATTGGACTCCAGCTGCCAGATGCAACCTGGGCAGAACCGATGCCACCCTGTGCTTTGCCCTCACTACTCAACCAGTTGGATGCTGGATCGTTGTTGAAGAGCTGATCGACTGTGAAGTTAGACTGAACAGAGCCCTTAGCCTGACGAAGTAGATTGATCTTCTCGCTGGCCTGGCTCAAACCGAAATCAATCAAGCCACCACCACTATCGGCACGAATTACCTGCAAATGCAGAGGAGCATCAAAATAGAGCTTCTGATCTTGAATCTGAATTGGCCCAACAAATCCACCGTAGTCAAGATTAATGGATACATTTTCGGCATCGGAAATGCCGCGGAAGTTTACGAGATAACTAGAGGCGGGATCGCCAGTGAACGTAACCTTCACGGCCCCAGGGGCAGGCAGAGCTTGCAAGTCAACAGAAGCCTGACCGTTGGAGATGCTGGCCATCCCCACAGTTGTTCCCATGGAATCAGTCAGCCGCAGCTCACCTTGAGCTGGAGCCATGAGCTTCCTCTGCGCACCGAAGCCCTGATAACCTGGGGTAATTGGGGTTGCAGCAAGAATATCTCTGGCATCCCTGGATGACGCTTGCAGACTGATGTCAACAGACCCAAAGAAGCCGCCCGCTTTTGACTTCACCGAAGCAAGCCCGGTGTCGGTGATTAAATACCAATCAGAATAGAGGGATTCATCGCGAACAAGATACTGAATCTCATCGATATTATAATTAAGTGCCACAATGATTGGAGCAACATTCGGTTCATTGGTTGTCGTCGCATTATTGTTTTCGGCAGCTGCTTGCACGGCAAGTTCGTAGCCCTTGCCGCCATCGGTTAGAGAGACCGCATCCAGCTTCCCATCAACAAATGACAGGTCCACCTGAGCCGTGTCAAGCCAGGGCTTCAAAGGATCAACATTATTGCCATAAATGTTAAAACCGCGAACCACATAATTGCCACCCTTTGAGGCCATATATCCACGCCCCCCATTGACCAACTTGACATCAACGACGACTCCATTGGTGATTGAAAGCTCGAACTGAGCAAGATCCGATTTGCCGTTGAACTCACCGTTTACATTGGGGATCCAGTCATCTTTTGTGGTCTCCAAAAAGCCAGCTTCTGGTGCGATACCGTCACTAAGATGGTTTGCAATGGCTGGATCAGACACACGAGTTTCCTCGTAGCGAAACAGCAAGAACTCTGGAGAAACTTCAACCTGTGTGGCTCCAAAGCCATAACCATAGAGCCCATTCTTATACCCATTACGCTCGTCGCGATCTCCACCTCCGGCCAAGCCACTTGCTCCTACCTCAATCGGATTTGATTGCAATAAGGATTTCAAAATACCCGCATTGGGGTTCGTCTTCTTAAGTTCGTTCTCTTCGGGTGTTTTATGCGGATCAGGCTCCTTATCCCAGGCTTGAGGGTGGTAGACCGAAGTGCCATAGGGAACTTGAATTTTCTTAGAGAGATTGCGCCCTGAATTGCCTTGGGTAATAAATGGAATGCCAAGACCAATGCCTCCAGCATTACTCTCCAGCACCCTTTCATAGAAGTGATCGTGTCCGTTGTAGTACGCATCGAACGACCCTTCTGGCAATGCCTTCAGCATGCGTTGCATGTACAGGGAACTCATGTGGTCGTCGGGTTGCCGATCCGACCAGCGACCTGATGCGTAGACTGGGTGATGGCCTGTAATGACCTTCCAAGTCGCGTTAGATTTTGCAAGCGAGTCTTTGAGCCAGAGAAATTGGTCGTATCCATTATCGGGATCGTTGGTGGTGCCTACAGAAGCCGAAGAAGTTGGACTGCTCGGGTCATATTTGAGTGAGAATTGCTTATTCTCATCCACTTCATCTTTGAATTTATTAGTGTCGGGGTCGTAAATCTTCTTTCCAGATGAATTCCAGGCTTCAAACCCTGCATTGATATTCAATCGCTCGGTATCAAGCTGAAAGAATTCGATGAGTGGCGTTTCAGGCGAACCCCCGAAACTTATAGAGTAATAGGCACCACGATTACCTGTTTTATCAACGGCGCCAACGTTAAGACGTGCTTCATCATCACCCAGCAAAGAGGGATTTGAAAGATATGGCAGGAAGTAATCAATCGCCGCCTTTACAGATGTGGTCGAGGATGGGCCAACTGGGCTACCAGTAGGGGTTCCATCAATATCATATGGAGTGACACCTACTTGACCGTATCCCACTTCCATTCCATAATCATGATTTCCCAGACTTGCCCAAAAATGGTTCCTTCGGTCAGCACTGCCGCCGAGTCCACCATTATTTGGATTCGGAAATCCGACGGGATAATCGTAAATATTATAAGGCCATGACTTTTTGCCCTCTTCTATTGGCTTGCCATTGATCGCCAGATAGGGTTCTGCTAAATATTCGGGCGTGGGGTAGGGGTACATATAGTTATTGTAATATTGACCACTGGAGATATCTTGAATCGTGCTACCTCCGGAGTTGTAGGCAAGGTCTCCGATGGCTAGCAGCTCGCTGGGGTTCCAACTTTGTACCAGCCGACTAACAGCGAATAGCCCTGGCCCAAAGGAATTGGTGGGCACATACCCTCCCTTTGCACTGCCCAAGTTATAATAAAATGTTGTTCCGGAAGCTGCTGGACCACCAATATCAGAAATCAAGGCTAGCCGCAGATTTTGAGATTTCTGTGGGAAGGCTGAAATGATTTCCTCCTCAAATCCTTGGATATTGGCATCAAATACAACACTCACAAGGTCGCCAGCATCGTCTCTTTTGGTCCAGCCGGAGACTTCGCTATCCAAGGAGCGACGACGATCACCCTGCCAATTTAAAAGGCTAAAATCTTCAATGCTTCCGAAGGGAACAGATAAAGTTGGAGAAAGGTCTGCATTGATCGAGAGTTTAACATCTTCCTGGCGAGTGATCAGCTCAGGATCAAGTGCAAGTACAGTAGCCAGTGGATCCCAATGTTTATACTCGCCAACTGGACTCTTGAGGGCTCCTTCCCACCAATTCACAAGCAAGTCAGCAATGGGCCCTTGTGTGCTTGCGCGGAACCTGTTGAGGAAAGCCTCGGTCAGCGGAGCATCATTGCACACATCCAGCGGGATCATTGTGATTGGTATGCCCGAAGCAAAAACAGCTTTGGCAGCAACTGGATCAATCCAGGCGTTGAACTCGGCTTTCTTGTTATCAGTATTATGAATATTGCCGGACACATCCACAGCGCCAAACATGGTCACGATGCGCTCTACTTTGTTTGCAAGAGCCGGGTTTGCCGACAAAACCTGAGCGATGGTCGAGTGTGTACCTATCTCAAGTATTGATACCTTCTGATTGCTTTCTGACAGGATTTTCTCGAGAAGTGCACTCGAGGCCATGTTCTGGCTTTCGACTTCAGTGGAGTATGGAGGCAATTCAGCCCCTCGCAGATTATCTTCTTGGTAGCGCCACGCTGGTGGATATTGGTGAAACCCATCAAGTGTCTCTTGTACACCGATGCCCACAGGCGGAAGCTCATCGGCGCTGATTCCTGCAAAACGCAGCAAACGCACTGCGTTGGCTTTGGCGGACTCTACGTGGGCCAGTCCCGTCCCTTGCGTAAGAACAGCCTTAATATTGAGAGTGCTGCCCTCTTTCTTGGAAATCTCAGCCAAGTACAGCAAGGAAATCTGATCATCCAAGCCCATATCGGTATCGATAATCCAATCCATTTTTAAAATCGGCGAAATTTTATTCAATGATAGTGCGACTCATGGCCTTGCCACTTTTTGTCGCCAACCGTTACGCAGTCGACCGTATACTCGATGTCCCTGGATGATTTGGTGTCAAGTTGTCAGATCATCAGCTGGTTGGTGTGAGAGTTGGCTGATTTGTGGGATCCCCCCCCCTCTGCCAGGAAAGATGACGCCTCTCCGTCCCGACCGATTCATTCACGAGGGGGCCTGATGGGACCGATCGATGCGTCGTTGCAGCGAGGCCGTCAAGGCTGATGTCCGCCGGCGGATGGGGCCTCCCCCATCGCCTGAGCGTGGCCGAGATCTCCCAGGCGCTGGGCATCCACGCGATCACCCTCGACAAGTGGCGCCAGGCTTGGCGCCTGCAGGAGGTCATGGTCCCTGCCAGCCAGAAGGATCCCGAGGATTGGGGCCCTACCGACAAGTTCACGGTGCTGCTGCAGAGCGCCGGTCTGAATGTGATGGCACTGGGCGGTTACTGCCGCCAGCGGAGCCTGTTCTCCCGGCAGGTGGAGCGCTGGCGCCAGGCCTCCAGGATGCCAATGCCCATCCGCTGCTGTGGAGGCCTGCCCCCGCCTGCCGGAGCTGGTGCCGTGACGGGACCGATCCCGAGCCCCATCCCCTGGGTGTCCCGGGCGGCCTGCGGCGCGAGCAGATCGCCCGCATCCGGCGCCGCCACCGGGGCTATCGGATGCTGCTGTCCACGATCTGCCTGGTGTTGCTGCTGCAGCCCCTCGCCCAGCACTGGCTGCTGCTCAATTCGCTGGCGTCCATCGTGCTGGCGCTGGTGATGATGCTGTTCCTCACCCGCTACTCGCCGCTGCAGGCGCGCAGGAAGTATTTCTATGGGCTGGGCATCGCCGCCATCGCCAGCGAGCTGCTCTGGATGCTCGGACTGGCCATCTGGCCCTCCCTGGCGATCCATCTGGCCAGCGTTCATCTGGTGATCTGGAGCCTGTTCATCAGCGCCTTCATGCTGCGCAAGGTCATGGCGCTGATGCTGGAGCCCTATGTCACCCAGGCGGTGGTGATGGGCGCCGCTGCCGGCTATCTGCTGATCGGCTACCTGGGGGCCTTCCTGCTGCACACCCTGTTGCTCTGGCATCCCGCTGCCTTCGACCTCAGCCAGCTCCCCGCCGGGATCGATCCGGTGCTGATGCCCCAGCGCGCTTTCCCGTCGATGGTGGTGGCCTCCTTCGGAGCGCTGACCACCACCGGGGCCGACATCGCCCGGCCCGGCGAGGTGCTTGCCTCCACCGGCTGCCTGGCGATCACGATCGTCGGTCAGCTCTACGTGGCGGTGCTGATCGCCCTGATCCTGGGTCGCTTTCATAGACGCCCGTCCGATTGAGGGCTGCCAGGATGCCCCCGACACCGTTCCTGCCGCCGTGTGCCAGTCAGCCCTTCAGGCCTTCGTCGCCAGCGTCGGAGCCGACCCTCAGCTGCAGCAGAAGCTGGATGCCGCCGCCGGTCTCGATGACGTGTTGGCCATCGCCCAGGCCCATGGCCACAGCTTCAGCAAGGCGACGCTGCTGCGGGCCCACGCCGCCGCCGTCGCCGCTGCCCCGGACCACGCCCTCGAAGGCCTCAACAGCTGGGGAGATGCGCTGATGCATTGCTTCGGCGCCAGCGACCGCGACTGAGCGCCGCGTCCGTTCCTGCGCCCTGCCGGGAGGCCCTGGAGACCCGGGCGTGGGTCAGCTGACATCGACGATGTCGAGGACCTGATCGTTCCAGTCGTAGTCGGAGACGGGGCCGATCTGATCCTCGAAGCTGAGGCGGTTCTGTCCGAGCCGCAACATCTGCCGGTCGGTGCTGCCGGGTGCGCCGCAGAAGATGTGGCCTTCCGGTGTGATCAGCACGGCGGCGTAGACGCCGTCGTTGGCGACGTTCCAGATGAGATCGGTGGTGATTTTTCTGCCGCTCTGGGTGATCTGGAAGCCGGGAACGAGCAGGGAATCGATCTGTTGGCGGAAGGCGTCGCTGTTGATGTCGATGGACTGCGCGCCGACGGTGCTGAGGGGCAGGCCGGTGACGGAATCGAGGTTGAGCTGCACGAAGCCGAGACGGTTCTCGAAGTCGCAGTCGGAGGTGAGGGTGAGCCTGAGGGTCTGTCCGGCGTGGAGCTGGAGCAGGCCGTCGTGGGCGTCGCCCTGTGGGGCGGCGATGCGAGCCTCGGGGGAGGGTGTGTAGCCGAGTGGATCGGCCATGACGCCGACGCTGAGGCTGGCGGGGGCGGAGGGGTCGGTGTTGCGGAGGATGACCTGGAAGCCGTTGCCGTCCTGATGGGGGCGGATCTCGGTGGTGGAGGCCTCGATGCTGTCGCCTCGGCGGGAGAGGAGCTGGAAGCCGAGCCGCTCGCCCACCTGCAGGAGGAGGCGTTCGCTGCCGAGGGACTGGAGCTGGCCGGCGTCGGCGGTGGTGCCACCGAGGCTGCCGATGACCTCGGAGCTGCCGTCGTTGCGGATGCGGGAGATCTGGACGTGGAGGGCCCGGGCGCCCTGCTGCCCGGTGGCCTGGAGCATCACCGGCAGCAGCCCGAAGTCGCTGCTGACCACCTGCAGGCTGTTGTCGGCCAGCTCCAGGGTGGGGGGCGGGACGTCCCTCTTGCCGAAGCTGTCGAACCAGTCGATCAGGTTCTCCTTGCTGCCGGCCGGCTGCTCTTTGGAGGAGAGCAGGGAGTTGAGGAAGGTCAGACGATGGGAGCCTCCCTCGACCGGCACCAGGGTCATCTGCGGTCCGCCTTCCGTGGCCATTCCCGGCGCCACCAGCTCGGGGGGCAGGGCCTCATCCTTGAGCCCATACCAGGCCTTGAACGGCGTTTCGTAGGTCCAGTAACGGGGCGAATCCGCTTCCAGCTGCTGCAGAAAGGCCGCAACCACGCCTTCCGGTTGATCCAGCACTCCGGGCACGAGCATGTCCTCCCCGGCAAAGCCGGGGATCGTGGTCGAGACCGGTTGTCCATCGCGGATCACTTGCACCTGCCAGAGATCGTTGCTCAGGACGTCGGGTCCGCCGAACTTCACAACTTCATCCCCGAAATCGGCAAAACGCCGCAGCACCTCGCGATAGGTCACGGACTGAGGGTTCGTGATCTTCTCGCCTTTGGAATTGATGCCATCTGGGATGACTTCATCTTTGATGAGTGCATCCAGCAGACCGCTCTGGCCATGCCAGAACTCATAGCTGTTCAGCAGCAGGGCTGCACACAGGGGAATCCACGGACCCGGTTCCAGGGGCTGCCTGGGGGTCTCCATGCGGCGGGTCAGCCACCAGCGGGCCGTGTCGGCCAGTTCGTTGAATGGGCTCGCCGCTGCGGCGGCGACCACCGGAACCTTCAGGGCTTCCAGGCTCTGCACGGCCCATTGTGTGTTCAATCCACCCTGGGACCAGCCCGTGAGGTACAGCGGACCGGGTACCACGCCAAGTCCCGTCAGCGCCGAGCGGCTGGCCTCAAGCATGCCGACGATGGCCCTGGAGGTGGGCTGCTTGACTCCGTAGCCTTCAGTGAGGTTGTTGATGCCGTAGCCCACGTAATCGGCGGCAATCAGGGCATAGCCTTTGTCCGCCAGCAGGGCCAGATTGAATAGGGTTTCGGCGGATCCCACCTTCCAGCTGCCATCCTGCTGGAACACCGTGTTGGAGGGTGACTGCTCCCTGTTGAACAGCGTGCCGTGGTTGTAGATGACCAGGGGGGTGGTGCCGTCCGCCGGGCCGTCCTCCGCCTGCTGTTCAGGAATCATCAGCAGTCCGGAGACAGTCTGAGGTCCCAGGGAATCGGGGAACTCAATTGTGTAGTGAATCCGGTAGAGGCTGGCGCCCCTTGTCAGGGTTGGTGGCGACAGCGGCTGAACGGGAATATTGTAGGCCCCAAGCTGTTCTGCAAACAGTGTTGTCAACTCCTCGGCCGACAGTGTTCCGATTGGTTCGTAACTGATGCCGGGGGCGATGATGGTTGTTGTCTGCATCCTGATATTGAGCTGGGGCGATCCGGTAACCCTAGCGGCTGACATTCAGGGTTTCAATCTGCTTGTCCTTCCAGTCCGTGACGGGGTTGGTGATTGTGGTGGGTCGAGAGGGTTCGCCGCCTTCTGGAGGCCCTGGCCGTCTTGCATCTCCCTGGCCGCCGCCAGTCCCATGGCAGAGCCGGGAGAGCCTCTTGCCGCGCCGGTGCCCCGTCCCGGACAGCCCCGGTGGACGATGCCGCGTCTTCCGAGGGAGTCGTGATGGACAGCCGATTCAGGCGACCTGGCTGGCCAGGATTTCAATGACGTGGTCGTTCCAGTCGTAGTCAGAGAGGGGGCCTTTGAGGTCCTCGAAGCCGAGGCGGTTCTGTCCGAGCCGGCGCATTTGCTGGTCGGAGCTGCCTGGGGCGCCGCAGAAGACGTTGCCTTCCGGGGTGATCAGCACGGCGGCGTAGAGGCCGTCCTGGCTGACCGTCCACTGCTGCAGTGAGGAGACCTGCCTGCCGCCCTGGGTGACCTGGAAGCCTGGATCGAGCAGGGAATCGATCTGGTCGCGGAAGGCGTCGCTGTTGATGGCGATGTTCTGAGGGCCGACGCTGTCGAGCGGCAGGCCGGTGATCGAATCGAGGTTGAGGCGCACGAAGCCGAGGCGGTTCTCGAAGGCGCAGTCGCAGGTGATCCGCAGATCGAGGGTCTGTCCGGCGCGGAGCTGGAGCAGGCCGTCGCTGGCTGCGGCCTGTGGAGCGGCGAGGCGATCGAGGAGAGAGGGGGAGAAGCTGAGGGGATCGGCCATGACGCCGAACTGCAGGCTGGCGGCCTGGGAGCCGCTGGCCTCTGTGAGGACGACAGCAAAGCCGTTGCCGTCCTGGTTGGCGCGGATCTCGGTGGTGGAGGCCTCGATGCCGTCGCCGCTGCGGGAGAGCAGCTGGAAGCCGAGGCGCTCGCCCACCTGGAGGAGGACGCGTTCGCTGCCGAGGGACTGGAGCTGACCGGCGACGGCTGTGGTGCCGCCGAGGCTGCCGATGACCTCGGAGCTGCCGTCCTTGCGGATGCGCAGGATCTGGACGTGGAGCGGGCGTTCACCCTGCTGCTGGGTGGCCTCGAACAGAACGGGGAGCAGGCCGAAGTCGTCGCTGACGACCTGGAGGCTGTTGTCAGCGAGCTGCAGTGTGGCTGGAGTGACGTCGGCTTTGCGGAAGCTGTCGAACCAGTCGATCAGGTTCTGATCGGTGCCGCCCGGATTCTCCGGTGAGGCGTAAAGCGCATTGAGATAGGCTTCGCGATGGCTGCCATTGGTGACAGGGACAAGACTGACCTTGGAGCCGCCGTAAATCACCATGTCTGGGTCGACAAGGAAGGAGGGCAGCGCCTCATCGCCATTGTTGTCGCCGTACCAGGCCCGGAGCGGCGTTGTGTAGTTCCAGTACTGGACGCTGTTGTTCCTAAGCTGACGCAGGAAGCCGCTGATCAGGTCGTTCTGAGGCGCTTCAAAAATGCCATCGATCAGCATCTCCTTGACGGTGAAGCCTGGCACGGTTGTCCAGAGGATCTCAGGCGACCCGTCCTGCGTTGGGCCCTTGGGGACTCCGACGTCCCAGAGGATGTTGCTGAAGCTGGAGTTATACGGAATCGTGGAGTAGTCTTTGGTGAAGTTGCGGATAACCTCTCGGTAGGTCAGTCCCAGTGGATTGTTGGTGTAAGTGTAGGTTTCTGGGTTGTCAATGATGTTGCCGTTGGCGTCGAACTGGCGGTCCGGAATGATCTTGTTCTTGAGCATGGAATCGAGCAATCCGCCCAGCTCATACCAGTGTTCGTAGGAGGAGATCGTCAGGCCTATGGCCAGCGGCAGCCAGGGAGCGGGGTTATCGGGGATGACGCTGGGGTGTCCCGGATCGGAATCCGTGCTCTGCAGGTCGAGTGAGTAGGCCCACTCGAAGGAGCCCAGCCAGTTGTTCACCGGAGCGGCCACGGCGGAGGCCGCCACCGGGATGGCCAGTGTTTCGAGCTCCTGGGTGATGAACTGCGTGTTGAGGGCCCCCTGTGACCAGCCGTGCGGAAACAGCTGGCCAGGCCTGACATTCAGGTCCGCCAGAATGGAGCGGCTGGCCTCGATCATGCCCAGCATCGCGGCGTTGGAGACCTCCCTGACGGTGTAGCCTTCCTTGGCTTCGTTGATGCCTTCTCCCACATAGTCCGCGGCGATCAGGGCATAGCCTGCATCGCTCAAGCGGCATAGATCGAGGAAGGTTTCGAACGATCCAACCCGCCAGGCGCCGTTGTCGCCCTTGAACACCACCTCCGATGGAACGGCGCGCCGGTCGAACACCGTGCCGTGGTTGTACATGGCAAGCGGCAGCTCACGGGGCACTCCGGGGTTCGTTTCCGGCCCATCAGGAATGGCGAGCAATCCGGAGACGGCCTGAGGACCGTTTTTGAGATCGGTGTCGATGACGTAATAGACTCGATATAGATTGACTCCACGACTGGTTGGTGTGTAGGCAAGTTTATTGCCAGGCTGGTTAAACCCAATGAAGAACGACTCTGCCAGCTTGTTCAGTTCGTCGGCGCTGAGATGGGCAATGTGTGAATAGCTGACATTGGCCGAGCTGAGTTGCGATGTGCTGGCTGACGCCATGGCTCCTTGGTTATGGATAAATCAAGCTAGCTGTTGTCCATTTTTCGTCAACATCCTGTCCGACCCCCCCCTGTCAACCCTGTCGTCGCCGCAGCACTCCCAGCAGCTTCTCGAACGGCTCCGGCAGCGGCGCCTCGCAGACGATCCGCTCGCCGCTGATCGGGTGGTTCAGCCCGAGCTCCACCGCATGCAGGGCCTGGCCGGGGAGTGACACCGGCAGCCGTCGGGCGCGTGAGTACGTCGGGTCGCCCACGATCGGGTGGTTCATGTGGGCGCAGTGCACCCGGATCTGGTGGGTGCGTCCCGTGTCGAGCTTGAAGCGCAGCAGGGCGTGATCGCCCAGCCGTTCGATCACGCGCCAGTGGGTGCAGGCATGCCGGCCGCTGGCGTCGTCCACCACTGCGTACTTCTTGCGGTCGGCCGGATGGCGGCCGATGGCGCCGATGATCGTGCCCTGATCGGCGGCCGGCTGGCCATGCACCACCGCCAGATATTGGCGCGAGGCGATGCGCTTCTGGATCTGCGTCTGCAGCTTCACCAGCGCCTCCTGGCTCTTGGCCACGACGATGCACCCCGTCGTGTCCTTGTCGAGGCGATGCACGATGCCGGGCCGCATCTCGCCGCCGATGCCGGGCAGATCCGGGCAGTGGTGCAGCAGCGCATTCACCAGGGTCCCGTCCTTGTTGCCGGGTGCCGGGTGCACCGTCAGGCCGGCGGGCTTGTTGATCACGATCAGGTGCTCATCCTCGAACAGCACATCCAGGGGGATGTCCTGGGCCACCAGATAGGGCAGCGGCTCGGGCGGCGGCATCCACAGCTCCACCACATCTCCCTGTCGCAGCGGTGTCTTGGCCCGGCCGGTGATGCCGTTGACCCGCACATAGCCGGCATCGATGAACTTCTGGATGCGGGCCCGGCTCTGCTCCGGCCGCTGGGCCACCAGCCAGCGGTCGAGTCGCATCGGCAGCGGCTTGGGATAGGTGAGCGTCAACCGCTCCCCTTCGCCCTCCCCGAAGCCCCGGCCATCACCGCCTTCGCTGCTGCCCATCCACGCCTTCATCGTGATGGTGACCGTACGAGCCCGCTGCCAGGCACCGCGCCCAGGGCCATGGCACGAGCGAGGTTGCTTCAGGCACCCGGCAGCTCCAGCGCGATCGCGCCCAGCCTGGAGCAGCGGAAGTCGTCCAGCAGCCTGGTGGCCATGCGCACGAGGTCGCCGCTGGTGTGCCGCGCTGCCGCCTGATCCAGCCAGCTGCTTCCCGCCAGCGGACCTTCCCCCCAGGCGATGCCGTAGCGGTTCTGCAGCAGCTGCGGTGCCACACCGGCATCAGGCCGCTGGTGCAGCTGATCCAGCAGCGTCAGGAAGGCCAGCGCCACAGCTTCGGCGTCGTAGGCGGCCTGGCCGATGTCATCGCAGATCGCCAGCCGCAGCGCCGCCACCTGATCATCCAGCCGCGGCGGCAGCACGCCCGGGGCGTCGAGCAGATCGAGCTCCTGTCCCAGCCGCACCCAGCGCAGGGCGCGGGTCACCCCGGCGCGGCGGGCGCTGTCCACCACCTTCTGGCGCACCAGCCGGTTGATCAGCGCCGACTTGCCGACGTTGGGGAAGCCGAGCATCAGGGCGCGCACCGGCCGCGGCTTCATGCCGCGCCCGAGCCGGCGGGCGTTGAGGGCCTGGCCGCTGCGGATCGCCGCCTGCTGCAGCTGCTTGACGCCTGTTCCGGCCTTGGCGTCACACCACCAGACGCTCTGGCCCCGCTGCTGGAACCAGGCGCTCCAGGCGGTGCGCACGGGCGGCGGGATCATGTCGCAGCGGTTCAGCACCAGCAGGTGCTGTTTTCCCTTGATCCAGCGGCCCAGGCGCGGGTGGCCGGTGGCCAGGGGAATGCGGGCATCGCGCACCTCGATCACCAGATCGACCTTCTCGAGCTGGCCGTTGAGCGACTTCTCCGCCTTGGCGATGTGGCCGGGGTACCACTGGATGGCCGGAGCTGCGGAGCTGAGCGCCAGCCCCGCCTGAGGGCCGGGAGCCGGCGGCGCGTCCTGCGGTGGCGATCCGCCGTCCTGGGGGCGTGCGGGCATCAGGGCACCACCAGCACCGGGCAGGGCGCCAGCTGGATCACCCGCGCTGCGGTGCTCTGGCTGCCGTCCTCCAGGGCGATGCCGCGGGTGCCCATGACGATCACATCGGCGTTGATCTCGTCGGCCACGTCGCCGATCACGAAGGCCGGCTTGCCCTGGCGCTCCAGCAGCTCGCAGGCCACACCGGCCTGCTCGAAGCGGCTGCGGGCCTGCTCCAGCAGCCCTGCCACCGCTTCGGGATCCTGCATGGCCCCCTCCGACTCCACGACCGAGAGGATCACCAGCCGGCTGCCATGGCTCTGGGCCAGCTTCAGAGCCACCGCCGCCGTCTCCGAGGCCTGGCGGCTGTCGTCGATGGGGAACAGGACGGTCTCGAACATGACAGGGGTGTTGTTGTTCCTTTCCTAGCGCCCGCGGCAAGGGCTGATGACAACCGGAACGTCCTCTTCATAGTGGAGGACTGACTGGGAGACCCATGACCCTGCAAGTCTCCCCGCTTGCCAGCGCCGCTCGGCTGCTCTCGGGCCTGGCTCGTTTCTGGGGCCGGCGCCCGCTGCGGCAGCAGCTCACCCTGGCTGTCTGGGCCTCGATCATCCCCTTTTCCCTGCTCGGGTCCTGGCTGGCGCTGTGGCGCGTCCAGCACCTGGTTCGTCAGGGTGCGGAGGCCGACATGCTGGCGGACGCTCAGCTGATCAATGCCTTCCTGGCCAGCTGGGAGCGCAATCAACTGGCGTTCCTGGGGCAGATCTCGCAGCAGCCCGAGGTGCGTGCCCTGCGGCCCCGGGCCGGCAGCCTGGCGGTTCCCGCCGACGCTGAGCTGTTGGCCTCGACCATGGTGCGGCTGGTCAACCGCGAGGGGGCGATCGTCGCCAGCAGCGTGGCCCAGGACCGGCAGCCTCTGTCCCGGCTCGAGATGCAGCGCGTCTTGCGGCAGCGCCCCTGGTTTCAGGACGCTCTGCAGGGTCGCTCCCGCTCCGGTCTGCTGCCCTCCGTCGGGACGCTCCGGTCGCTGCAAGCCCCTGGATCCAAGTTCCGCGGCTGCCTGTCGGCTTCGGTGCCGGTCTGGCGGGGAGATCGGCGCGCTCTTGACGACATCGTCGGCGTGCTGTGGAGCTGTGTGCCTCTGACGGACTTCAACCGGGTCAGTGGTCTGGAGCGGATCTTCACGGCGGCCACCAGCAAGATCTCGCGTCAGTCCCCGCTGGATCCTGACCACGGCCAGAGTCGCGGCAGCAACGCTCTGGTGATCTTCGGCCAGGGTTCGGTTCATTTCATCGCCGGCAATGACCTGAGTGAGGACTATCGGGTGCGCATGCTGGACCCTGACCATGTGCAGCAGAGTCGCTGGGATCCGATTCTGCGGCTGGCCTACGGCAGCGACGCTCCGGCCGGCTCTGCGCAGGGCTCCCGGTCACGCTTCATCGAGATGCAGATGCACGGGGTGCGTTACTACGTCGCCCTGGATCGGTCCGTGTCAGGCCGCACCCTGGCCCTGGTGATGGATGAGGCCACGGCTCAGCGGAATGTGACCCTGCTGTTCCGTTGGTTCTTTCTGCTCAATCTGATGGCGTTGGTGGTCAGTTCGCTGGCGATCAAGCGCATCTGTGCCCAGCTCTCGCGGCCCGTGGATCAGGCTGGCGCGGCCCTTGAGCAGATCAGCTGCGGCGCGTTCCAGACACGTCTGCCCGTGTCGGCGCCGGGAGGATCCACGGACATCGATCGGCTGTTCCTGGCCATCAACCGAGCGGCTGCCAGGCTGCAGGCCTACCTGGCTGAATCCAACAGCCACGCGGTCACCCAGGCACAGCTGCGGGAGGCGCGCCGCATTCAGTCGGATTTCCTGATCAAGCAGCTGCCGGTCAACGACCATGAGGAGCTCGCGGCCTCCTTCGACTCGGCCTATGAGATCGGTGCCGACTGGTACGACGCTCTCGAGGTCAATGGCATCACCTTTCTCGTCGTTGCCGACGTCTGCGACAAGGGGGTGCCCTCGGCCCTGTTCATGTCGGTGTTCCGCAGCCTGTTGCGCCATGGCCTGGGTCGGGCGGTGGCCGCCGGCTGCAGCCCTGAGGCGGCGCTGTGCAGTGCGCTCACCGCCACCAACGACTACATGGCGGAGAACCATGGTGAGACCGGGATGTTCGCCACGGTGTTCGCGGCCGCCTACATCCCGGAGCAGGGTCGGCTGATCCATCTGGTGGCCGGCCATGAATCGCCGCTGATCCTGCGGGCTGACCGGCTGGAGAGTCTTCCGGTGGGCGGACCTGCCATCGGTTTGTTCAGCGGTTCGCTCTTCCAGGTGTCCAGCACACCCTTCCATCCCGGCGATCTGCTGTTCGCCTACAGCGATGGCCTGCCCGATGCCCGCAACCCAGCCGGGGAGGCCTTCGGCCATGCCCGCCTTGAGGCCGTGCTGCAGGGGTTCCTGGTCGGGGAGCGCGGCGCGGCTCAGGTCGTGGAACGTTTCCGCAGCGAAGTCCAGCAGTTCTGCAGCGGCGCCGACCCCTTCGACGACCTCACCCTTCTGGCGCTGCTGGCCCGAGGCCCGGTCGGGGCGCACCCGGCGACGGGCTAACCTCCCCCCGCCTTCCGTAGCACTACCCCCCATGGCGAAGCGATCCCTGGCCAGCCTCGGCGCCGACCAGCTGAGCGGCAAGCGCGTTCTGGTCCGGGTCGACTTCAACGTGCCTCTCGATGAGGCCGGTGCGATCACCGATGACACCCGCATCCGGGCGGCCCTGCCCACGATCAACGATCTGGTCGGCAAGGGCGCCAAGGTCATCCTCTCGGCCCACTTCGGTCGTCCCAAGGGTCAGGTGAACGAAGGCATGCGCCTCACCCCGGTGGCGGCTCGCCTCTCCGAGCTGCTCGGCAAGCCGGTGGTGAAGACCGACAGCTGCATCGGCCCTGATGCCGAGGCCAAGGTGGCGGCCATGGCCAATGGCGATGTGGTGCTGCTCGAGAACGTGCGCTTCTTTGCCGAGGAGGAGAAGAACGAGCCCGGCTTCGCCGCCGAGCTGGCCAAGCTGGCCGATGTCTATGTGAACGATGCCTTCGGCGCCGCCCACCGCGCCCACGCCTCCACCGAGGGCGTCACCAAGCACCTGCGTCCCAGCGTCGCCGGCTACCTGATGGAGAAGGAGCTGCAGTACCTGCAGGGCGCCATCGACGAGC
>CAYNGR010000059.1:0-16366 GCA_964396755.1 uncultured Cyanobium sp.
TGGCGTGCAGGGGGATGTCAGGCCGGGTGGTGGCGTGGGTGGCCGGCGAGAGATCGTCGGTGTTGGTCTCACCCTCCACCTTGAACACCGTCACGGTGATCTCGGCGGACAGCTCGGGGCGGGCCGTGAACCACTCGGCGGCGGCCCAGCTGTCGATCACCCGCCTGGCGTAGGGATTCCGCTCCGCCAGCTCGAGCACATCGTTGTAAGCGTCGTAGACGAGCAGGGTGCGGCTGAGACCCTCAGCCGCGGCCTCGGCGATGGCGGCATCGCTGCTGCCGAGCAGCTCGATCAGAGCGCCGACGTTGTAGCCGCCGAGCATCGTCGCCAGCAGCCTCACGGCCTCCACCGCAGACACCAGCGGGCTGGCCGCATCCCCCTTGGCCACGGCGCTCAGCCAGCTGGCCTTGACATAGGCCGCCTCGTCCACACCCGGCGGGATGCGCTCGCTGAGCAGGTGCAGCAGCACGCTCTCCTCGCCTGCCGGCGGTTCCGCCAGCAACGCGGTGAGGGCCTCCACCTGACGGGCCGTCAGCGGCAGGGGCGGCACCCCCTGGGCCTCGCGCTCGACGGCGGCGGCGCGATAACCGCTCAGCAGGTCGGCGGGCGGGATCGGGGCGTCGGGCATGGCGGCTGCTATCCGGGAAAGTCTTCACATTCTCAACACCGGCCCGCCCCCACTTGGTGAGCATCGCTGCAGAACCGCAGGCGCAGCGTCGTCCCGCAGACGGCAGATCGCCGCTCCGGATCCCGGCAGGAAGCAGCCCGCGGCACCGTCGTGCGACATCAGCGACGACCGGCCGCCGACGGTGAGAGCTCCACTAGGCTTGCCTGTCGTCTCAGTGACGGGCTGCCGCCATGTTCCCCACCTCCGATCTGCACGTGGTGGACACACGGCCCCTGGTGCCTCCGGCACTGCTGCACCGGGAGCTGCCGATCAGCGCGCAGGCCTCACGCACCGTGCAGCTGGCGCGGGAACGGATCAAGGCGATCCTGCACGCCGGCGATCACCGCATGCTGGTGATCGTCGGCCCCTGCTCCGTGCACGACGTCGAGGCTGCCCGCGAGTACGCCAGCGCCATCGCCGAGGCCCAGAGCCGCCACCACGAGGATCTCGAGGTGGTGATGCGCGTGTACTTCGAGAAGCCGCGCACGACGGTGGGCTGGAAGGGAATGATCAACGATCCCCACCTCGACGGCAGCTACGACATCAACACCGGCCTGCGTCGCGCCCGCGGCCTGCTGCTGCACCTGGCCGAACTGGGGCTGCCCGCGGCCACCGAACTGCTCGATCCGGTGGTGCCCCAGTACATCGCCGACCTGATCAGCTGGACCGCCATCGGCGCCCGCACCACCGAGAGCCAGACCCATCGCGAGATGGCCTCGGGCCTGTCGATGCCGATCGGCTTCAAGAACGGCACCGACGGCAGCGTCACCACCGCGATCAACGCGATGGAGGCCGCCGCCCGCCCCCACCATTTCCTGGGGATCAGCCAGGAGGGTCAGGCCGCGATCGTCAGCACCACCGGCAACCCTGACGGCCATCTGGTGCTGCGCGGCGGCAAGGGCGGCACCAACTTCCACCGCGAGGCCGTCGACGAGGCCGCCCAGCGGCTGGCAGCCGAAGGCCTGCCCGCCCGCCTGATGGTGGACTGCAGCCACGGCAACTCCAACAAGGACTACCGCCGCCAGGGTGAGGTGCTGCAGTCGGTGGCCGAGCAGGTGCGCAGCGGCTCCACCCATCTGATGGGCGTGATGCTGGAGAGCCACCTGGTGGCCGGCAACCAGAAGATCCCCAACGATCTGTCGCAGCTGGACACCGGCGCGCTCACCTACGGCCAGAGCATCACCGACGCCTGCATCGACCTGCCCACCACCCTGTCGCTGCTGGAGGAGCTGGCGGCGGCGGTGCGTGAGGTGCGCGAACGGCGCCTGGTGGCGGCCTGAACGCCGACATCCAGCACAGCCGGAACGCCCCGCCCTGAGCAGCGTCGTGGCGGGACCAGATTCCAGGGGGCCTGGCCGAGGCCTCGAGAACAGACACCGCCAGGGACGCCGGCGCGGGCTGCGCTGAGGCGTCAGCATCGTCAGGATTCGAGCAGTGCGCCAACCCCCAGGCATGGCCGGGCCCCACAGGGCAGACCACCGATCGAACCCCTGAAAGCTGCCTGGGATCCGTCGCCAGGAGCCACTGGCTGCAGCCCCGGGCCTAGCCCCACGCGGCCAAGGCTGTGCGCAGAGCACACCCAGACACGCGGACAGGCGTGCGGACGGAGAATCGATCCAGGGCCTGCTGCGCTGACACGACCGCCCGGCCCGGCAACGGGATCCAATGCCGCACAGGCTCAGCCGCAGCGCACGGCCGCGCGGCGGGCCGGGACGGAGCAGGCGGAGGCCTCAGCGACAACCGCGTCCGGCGCACGTTTCCATCATCTGGCACTCACGGATTGCGAGTGCCAGATCATCAGAAACCTGAAGGAATGTTCGTGGTGAACGGCATCAGCCAAACCGCTGCTTAGGGTGTTGTTGTCGTCGTTTCAGCAGCCTGGGGGTATGGCCTACCTACTGCAGTTCTGCGGCTTCTCCGATCCTCTGCAGCTCTTTTATCTCGAACAGCGCAGCGGCCCTGCCGATGCCGCCGGCAGCGGGCCTGTGTTCGCCGGCTTCCGGCCATTCCAGCTCGATGACCTGCTCGGCTGGGCCCTCGACACCGCCCGGCAGCGTCACTGGGATTCCGAACAGATCCAGCACACCGTCCTCGATGTCTGGATGGAGCGGGCCGATGTGATCCGCCAGTGGCAGATCCGGCTACGGCTCGAGCCTGCCGACCGGCTGCTGGTGGCGGCCCTCGGCAGCCGCCAGGACTGGCGACAGCGCTGCGAGATCCTGCTGCAGGCCTGAGCAGGCCTCAGCCCCACTGCACCCAGAGCAGGGCCACCGCCAGCGGCACGGTCAGATTGTCGAGGCCCAGCAGGGCGACCTGCTCCAGCGCCGTGGCGGTGAGCGCCAGCAGCAGCAGCGCCGGCAGGCCTGGTGCCGCCGGGGCCACGGCCGCCACGGCAAGCAGCACCAGCAGGCTCACCAGGGCCATGGTGCCGGTGCCCAGCAACGAGCGCCGTTCACCCAGCACACGCCAGCTGGGCGACGGCAGGCGCGGACCCAGCAGACCTGCCAGGCCATCACCGCAGGCCATCACCAGCACGCCGGCGCAGACCGCATCCGGGCGCTGCGGCCAGAACAGCAGCAGCAGCAGCGTGATTGAGGTGCCGTAGGCCACCGTGCCGTAGCTGTCACGCCCGACGTCCTCGATGGCGGGCAGCAGACGCCGGCGATGGTTGATCAGGGCCAGCAGCGTGATCAGGGCTGCGGCGGGAACCGCCAGCCAGCGCTCGATGCCGAACAGCCAGGCCAGGGGCACCACCGCGCCACCGCCGATGTGCACCAGCTTGCGGCTCCATTCGCCCTGGGCGTTCCAGCGCTGGCGGATCAGCAGCGCCAACCCCGCCAGCACAGCCAGCCACAGCCCCACCACGGCGATTCCCAGGAGCTGCGGCAGCCAGCCCGTCTGCGTCAGGAATCCACCCATCGCGCGGTGGTCAGGCGGCCTGCTGGCGGTTGCTCATCAGCCGCAGCTTCATGATCGCCTTGGCCTCCAGCTGCCTCACCCGTTCACGCGAGACATTGATCTGACGACCGATCTCGGCGAGCGTCAACGGTTCGCTGCCCTCCAGTCCGAAGCGCAGCTTGAGGATCTTCTGCTCGCGTTCGTTCAGCTGCGACAGCCAGGTGCCCAGATGCTCCTTCTGCAGGTGGCGATCCATCGAATCGAAGTGCTCGCCGCTGGCCGGGTCGGCGATCAGCTCACCCAGGGTGCTGCGGTCCTCGTCGCCGCGGGCATGGGCATCCAGCGAGGCGCAGGGGGCGCTCTGAGTGAGCAGCTCCTCGAGTTCCTCCGGCGTCGTGCCCATCGCATGGGCCAGCTCCAATCGGTTGGGCTGGCGACCGAGCCGGTGCGAGAGCTCGCGGGTGATGCGACGCATCTTGGAGAGCTTCTCGCTGATGTGAATCGGCAGGCGGATGGTGCGGGCACTGTTATCAATCGCCCGCGTCATCCCCTGGCGGATCCACCAATAGGCGTAGGTGGAGAACTTGTAGCCCATGGCCGGGTCGAACTTGTCGACGGCACGCTCCAGGCCGATGGCGCCCTCCTGAACCAGATCCAGCAGCTCAAGGCCCTGGTTCTGATACTTCTTGGCAACGCTGACAACCAGCCGCAGATTGGCGGCCATCATCCGGTCGCGGGCCCGCTGGCCCATGCGCAACTGCCGCTTCTGCTTGGCGGTGAACGGGGCGCTGTGCTCCTGCTGCAGACGCTTGGCCGCCTGCACGTGGTGGGCCAGTTCGATCTCCTCGGCGGGAGTGAGCAGCGGCACCCTGCCGATGCTGCTCAGATACCAGCCGATCGAATCGGCACTGAGCCGGGTCGAACTGCGCTGCGGCGTGCGCAGAGCCCGTGCTGGCTTGGCGGGCGCGACCTGAGCACCGCCATCCTTTGAATCGCCTGATTGATCAACCTGCAGGCGCGGTCCGAGCTCGGGCAGACACAGCGGCGCCGGAGCTGCCGCGTCGCCATGCTCGGACTCGGATGTCGCGCGGCTCCCATCGGACGAACCTGGAGGGCCCTGTTCGCCGGGAGCGGAATGCAGAGGTGTCCCCATCACCCCAGGCCTCCGTTTGAATTTGGGCGGAATGTAGCACCACGAGCCGGGCGTGGTTGGTTAAAACCGGAAGATTTCCTGTACGCAGTGCAGCAACGTGAAGGCACAACCGGCAACCGCGGCGCCGAATGCCTCTAATCGAACACCAGCATCACTCAGGCGCTGCGCAGACTGCCACGCCAACGCTGCATCAGCGATGCCTGCACAAGCCGCTCCTCCCCCTCAGGCTGTCGCTGACTGAACCGACCGTCGCTGTGCATGTGCCAGGCGGCCGTGTCCTCCAGGTAAAGGTCCAGCAATTGTTCGAGCTGCTGTTTGAGCCGGGGATCTTCAATCGGAACCAGTGCTTCGACCCGCCGATCAAGATTGCGCGGCATCCAGTCGGCGCTGCCGATGAACACTTCGGGATTGCCGCCGTTGGCAAACCGAAACAGTCTGGAGTGCTCCAGATAGCGACCGATGATGCTGCTGACCGAAATCGTGTCGCTGATCCCCTCCAGTCCCGGCCGCAGGCAGCACATGCCGCGGATCACCAGCTCGATCCGGACCCCCGCCTGAGATGCCTCGTAGAGCAGGGCGATGATCGCCGGGTCGACCAGGGAGTTCATCTTGGCCCGGATGTGGCCGCCCCGGCCGGCACGGGCGTGCTCGATCTCGCGGCGGATGCGCTCCTCGACGCCACGCCGCAGCGTGACCGGAGCCACCAGCAGCTTGCGGAAGCTCTGCTGCTTGGAGAAGCCGGTGAGGAAGTTGAACAGCTCCACCAGGTCCTGGCCGATCTGAGGATCGGCGGTGAGCAGGCCGAGGTCGGTGTATAGGGTCGAGGTCTTGGAGTTGTAGTTGCCAGTGCCGATGTGCATGTAGCTGCGCAGCTCCTGCTTCTCGCGCCGCACCACCAGCACCACCTTGGTGTGGGTCTTGAGGCCGATCACCCCATAGACCACATGCACGCCGGAGCGCTCCAGCTGACGCGCCCACTGGATGTTGTTGTCCTCATCGAAGCGGGCCTTGAGCTCCACCAGCGCCATCACCTGCTTGCCGTTCTCGGCCGCACGGATCAGGGCGGCGATCACCGCTGAGTCCTTGGAGACCCGGTAGAGGGTCATCTTGATCGCCAGCACGCTGGGATCGTCGGCGGCCTGACTGAGCAGTTCCTCCACCGAGGTGGCGAACAGGTCGTAGGGGTGATGCAGCAGCACATCACCGTGGCGGATCACCCGGAAGATGCTCTCGAACTCCTCCTTCTTGATCGAGCCGTCCTCCAGCTGGCTCTTCTGGGTGCGGGCCAGGGCCGGATGGGTGCGCCCCTTGAACGGCTTGTCCTTCAGCGAGGGCAGAGGGATCGCCAGCAGGCTCATCAGATCATCGAGACCCAGCGGACCGTTGATCCGATAGAGATCCTCCGGCTCCACCTCGAGGCCGTCGATCAGCTGCTGCACCACCGCCTCGGGCATCTCGTCGGCCACCTCCAGGCGCACCACCTCACCGCCCATGCGCCGCTTGCGCAGCCCCTCCTGGAGGGCCTCCATCAGGTCATCGGCCTCGAGATCGCGCAGTTCCAGATCGGCGTCGCGGGTGACCCGGAAGAAGTAGTGCCCCTCGATCACCATGCCGGGGAACAGCGGCTGCAGGTTGAAGGCGACCACCTGCTCCAGGGGCACCGCCGTGAACACCGGCCGCGGACCGCAGGCGTGCAGCTCCACCGGCATCGGCACGAAGCGGGGCAGGATCTTCTGGGGAACCTTCACCCGCGCGAACTGCTCGCGGCCGCTGTCGGGATCGCGCACCAGCGCCGCGACGTTGAGGCTGAGGTTGCTGACGAACGGGAACGGGTGGGCGGGATCGACGGCCAGCGGCGTCAGCACCGGAAACACCGAACGGCGGAAATAGTCATCCACCCATTGCTTCTGGGCGGGGTTGAGCTGCTGGTAATCGAGCAGATGCACCCCGTATTCGGCCAGCTGACGCTTGAGCGAGTGACGGTAGTGCTGCTGCTGCAGTTCGAGCAGCGGCCGCAGCCGCTCCTGGATCGCCTCCAGTTGCTGCAGCGGGGTCAGACCATCATCGCTGAGGGTGCTCAGGCCAGCCTCCAACTGCGACTTGAGCGAGGCCACCCGCACCATGAAGAACTCATCAAGGTTGTTGCTGAAGATGGCGCTGAACTTCGCCTGCTCCAGCAATGGGGTGTGTTCATCGAGCGCCTGGGCGAGCACCCGGCGGTTGAACTCAATCCAGCTCAGCTCGCGGTTGATGTAGAGCTCGGGGGCGACGATCTGCTGGCTCATCGGTGGGCTCCCCCGCGACGGAGCTCGAACGTAGCAATCTTCTTCGCCCGGGCCGTGTCGCGCCGAGACGATCAGGCCAGCCGCCGTGAGCCGTCCCGCAGCGACGTGCCGCCAGCCACCAGCGCGACCACCGCCAGCAGCAGCGTCACCCCCAGCCAGAAAGGGCTGGTGCGCCCCACGGTCTCGTAGGCCAGACCCGCCAGCGGCGGGCCCAGAAAACTGCCCAGGCTCTGCAGGCCCTGCAGGCTGCCCAGAGCGGCCCCTTGGCCGGAATCGTCCAGCCGGCGCGACACCAGGGCCCGCAGGCAGGGGGTGACCAGGCCTGTGCCCAGAGCCAGCAGGCCCACGGCCGTGAACACCAGCGGCTGGGCCGACGCCGGTCGCGCCAGCGGCACCAGCACACAGCCCCCGATGACGAACCCCAGTCCCACCAGGGTGAGGCGCCATTCCCCGAATCGTTTGACCAGCGGCCCGATCAGGCCGCCCTGCACCAGCGTCGCCACCACTCCGACGATCAGGAAGCTGACGCCGGCCAGACCCGGCCCCCAGCCGAAGGCCTCCTTGAAGTAGAGAACCAGCACGCCCGTGAAGCCGTTGAAGGCGAGGAAAAACAGAAAGAAGGCGGCGCACAGCCGTCGCACCTGCGGATTGCGGAACACCCGCGACAACTGGGTGAAGGGCTGCAGCTCGCGCTTGCGGGGCAGGGCGATGCGCGCCTCGATCGGATGGGTCTCCGGCAGCAGCAGCAGCACCAGCACCAGGTTGAGCAGCGCGATGCCCACCGCCACCAGCAGCGGCAGGTTGACGTTCCACTGACCCAGCAGGCCCCCGAGGGCAGGCCCGAGGATGAACCCCAGGCCGAAGGCCACGCCGATCAGCCCGAAGGCCTTGGCCCGCTTCTCGGGTGGCGAGATGTCAGCCAGCACGGCACCGGCCGTGGCGGCGGTGCCGCCGCTGAGCCCATCGATCAGCCGTCCGACGAACAGCAGCGCCAGTGGCAGTCCCGCAGCCTGGGCGGCGGGCCAGGCGCTGGCCCAGGGGAAGGCGATGGTGGCGCTGAACAGGCTCAGACCAACGACGGATCCCGCCACGCAGACGGCGATCACGGGGCGGCGGCCGTAGCGGTCGCTGAGGGCCCCGATCCAGGGGGTGGCCAGGAACTGCGCCACCGCATAGCTGCCCGTCAGCAGGCCCAGGGTGCGGCCGTCACTGGTGAAGCCCGCCAGCAGAAACGGCAGCAGCGGGAAGATCAGCGACTCCCCCAGCCGGTCGTTGAGCAGGGTGAGGAAGGCGCAGAACAGCGTCGACGGACGGGCGGGACGCATGGCGGCCGGGGCGGGCCTGCACACGATCCCATGCGGCGCAGAGGCGGCCGCGGCGACTTGCCAACGCGGCGGATCCACGGCTGGCCGAGGCGGCGGTGCAGCAGCCCGAAAGCCAGAGAGTCACTAGCATCTGACAGCAGCAAGGCCGACTCCGCATCGCGTCCTCACCTCCTGGCCGACCCGGAGACGGGCCCCATCCCGCAGCGGAGACGCAGCCGGTGGATCAGCTCCCTCTGTCCTCCGTCCGCGGCATGGCCCGCAAGCGGGAGGTGGCGTCTGATCCGCGCCCGGCACCGTTGAGCGATCCCCGGACGGCGGGTCTGCCGTCGCTGCTGCTGAGCGCACGGGTGGTGGTGATCTCGGACTTCAACTGCCCCTACTGCTTCACCCTCAATGAGTGGCTCAGCGAGCTGGGCCTGGCCAGGGACGTGCGCTGGGTGGGGGTGGAACACAAACCGCACCTGCCCAGCGGCCTGGTGCGCAGCAACCGCCCCGACGATCTGCAGATCCTGCAGCGCGAGGTCGCCGACGTCAGCCGCCGCGCTCCGGAGGTGGGGGTGACGCTGCCGCCTGTGTGGGTCAACTCGCGCCGCGCCCTGCTGATCCAGGCACTCCTCGAGGATGAGCAACCTCAGCTGGCCCACCGGGTGCGCCGCGAGCTGTTTCGTGCCTTCTGGCACCACGGCCGGGACCTGTCGGCTGCCGCCGTGATCGAAGCGGCCCTGGCCAGCTCCGATCTGATGCCGCCCGACGAGGACAGCCTCGACCCCGAGGAGCTGGACCTGGTCACGGCCTGGTGGAGCAGCGACCTGGACCGCATCCCCTGCATGCTCGCCCCCACCGGCGCCCGCCATCTGGGACTGCAGGACCGGCTGGCCGTCGAGGCGTTCGTGCTCGGCGCCCTGCGCGACCGCCCCGAGGGTGATGGCTGTCACTGAGGGCACCGAGCCGCAGGGGACCAGCGAACTGCGGCGCCTGCGCCGCCAGGTGCG
The DNA here is from genome assembly GCA_964396755.1 of uncultured Cyanobium sp. GTDB lineage: Bacteria > Cyanobacteriota > Cyanobacteriia > PCC-6307 > Cyanobiaceae > Cyanobium. The sequence continues at coordinate 9,321 of CAYNGR010000059.1, forward strand.
ACGGCTGGAGTACGAACTCGGCCAGGCGGTCGACGCTCTGCCCCATCTGCGCCAGATGGTGGAATTCAGCGCCGATGGGCTGCTGCTGCTGGACGAGCGCTGCCGGCTGCTGGAGTGCAACGCCCGCCTGGCGGAGCTGCTGCAGCAGACCGACAGCCAGCTGTACCAGCAGCCCCTGGAGCAGTGGCTGGCTCTACCGGAGGAGGTGGAGCGGCTGCGCCAGGCCCTGCTGGACCTGGCGCCCGGCCGCAGCCTGCGCCTGGAGCTGCAGCTGCGCGACGGCCGTCCCGGCGGCCTGCCGGCGGAGCTGCAGGCACGGCGGCTGGACGACGGCGAGGCTCAGCCGCCGCGGCCGCAGACACGCGGCGGCAGACCCTGTTGGAGCGTGGCGGTACGGGACATCCGGGAGCGCCGCCAGCTGCAGTCGAGCCAGGCCCTGCTGCAGGTGCAGGGCTCGCTGATCGAGCAGCTGCGCCGCAGCGAAGGTCGCTTCCGCCAGCTGGTGGAACTGCTCAGCGACGGCCTCGCCCTGCTCGATCCGCAGCTGACGATCCTCTACGCCAACCCCGCCCTCGAAGGGATCCTCGGCCAGAGCGCCGCCTCGCTGGTTGGCGCTCCCCTGAGCCGCTTCGTCACAGAGCAGGACCAGGCCAGCTGGGGTCAGCTGTGCGGTGCCCTGCTGGCCGGCCGCGCTCGTCGCTTCCGCTTGAGCCTCTGCAACGCCGGCGGTGGCCAGCGCTTCCTCGACATGGAGTTCATCCCGCGCCGCGAGGAGGGTGGACCGGCCGAGGGCAGCCTGCTGCTGGCCCGCGACGTCAGCGAGCTGAACGCAGCCCGCAAGGAGCTGGAGCGGCTGGCCCTCAGCGACCCCCTGACCGGCCTGGGCAATGAACTGAGCACCCGTCACTTCCTGGGCGAGCAGCTCAGCCAGAGGGCCGGCGTGCCGCTGGCGTTGCTGTGGCTCGACCTCGACGGCTTCCGCCGCGTGAACCACAGTCACGGCCGCAGCAGCGGTGATCGGCTGCTCTGCGCCGTCGCCGATCAGCTGCGGGGCTGGTGCCGCACGGGCGACTGGCTGGCGCGCATGGGCGGCGACGAGTTTCTGCTGATCCGCCCGGGCATCGCCGAGGCGGAGGCCTGGGCGATGGTGGGCGATCTGCAGCGCTCCCTGGCCTGCGGCGTGCCCCTGCCCGATGGAGAGGGCCTGGGCATGGGCTTCTGCGCGGGGCTCAGCCTCTACCCCGACCACGGTCAGGAAGCCGACAGCCTGCTGCGCCAGGCCGCCACCGCCCTGGGCCGCGCCCATGACAGCGGCCAGGGGCTGGTGCTCTTCTACGAACCGGCCTTCACCGAGACCCTGCGCAACGAGCTGGGTCTGGAGGGCCGGCTGAGGCAGGCGCTGGAAAGCGGCCAGCTGCGGCTCGTATACCAGCCCCAGATGGACAGAAGCGGCCGGCTGATCGGTCTTGAGGCCCTGGCGCGCTGGCGCGACGGCGAGCGCGGCGAGGTGAGCCCGGCCACCTTCATCCCCCTGGCGGAACGCACCGGCATGATCCAGACCCTGGGGATCTGGGCCCTGGAGGAAGCCTGTGCCCAGCAGCGCCGCTGGCTGCTCGCCGGCCTGCAGCCTCCGGCGGTAGCCGTCAACGTCTCGCCGCGGCAACTGCTGGCGGCGCCGACGGCGATGAGCAGCATCGTCACCGCGACCCTGGAGCGCCACGGGCTGGATCCGGGCCTGCTGGAGCTGGAGATCACCGAATCGGGGATCCTGCCGATCACCGGTGTCAGCGATGAGATCGAACGGCTGGCGAATCTGGGGGTGACGCTGGCGATCGACGACTTCGGCACCGGCTACTCCTCGCTGGAATCGCTGCATCGGCTGCCGATCCACAAGCTCAAGATCGATCAGAACTTCACCGCCAACCTGCTGACCAGCGACTCCGCTCGCCTGATTGTGCGCGCTGCCCTCACCATGGCCCGCGAACTGGGCCTGCAGACCCTGGTGGAGGGGGTGGAGACCGGCGAGCAGCTGAGCCTGCTCCAGGAGATGGGCTGCGACGGCTATCAGGGCTACTTCTTCTCACGCCCGCTGGAGGTGGAGGCCTGCACGGCGCTGCTGGCCCCCAGGCGCGGCAGCTCCCCGGCTGAACTGACCGCAACATGAGGGAGCATGGGGTACAGCGAGCTGCGTTTTCAGATGGCACCCCTGAGCCGAAGCCTGGTGCTGGCCGGCAGCGGTCTGGCCCTGGTGCTGTTCCTGGTGTTGCATCTCGGTGGCGTCAGCCTGGCTCTGCTCAACCCGCCGGGCTTTGAGGCGTTCTCCAGCTGGCTGCACGCCCGGCTGTGGCTGCCTGCGCTGGAGCTGGGCCTGCTGCTGGCGCTGCTGGCCCACCCGCTGCTGGCCGTCAGCCGCTGGCTGCAGAACCGCGCCAGGGCCGGAGCTGCGGCCGGCGGCCGGCGCAGCCGACGCGGCGGCGGGCTGGAGGGCCTGGCCGCGTTATCGGGCCGCTGGCTGCCGTTCAGCGGGGCGCTGCTGCTGCTGTTCCTGGTGGTGCATCTGGGCCAGCTGCGCTGGTCGCGGCCGGCGGCGGGGGCCGAGCTGCAGGCGATCGAGACCGCCCTCGCCTCACCCCTGGCCCTGACGCTGTACGGGCTGGCCGGGCTGGGGCTGGCGCTGCATCTGCTGCACGGCGTGGAGAGTGCCCACCGCAACCTCGGCTGGCTTGACGCCACCAACGCCGCCCGCATCCGCCGCCTGGGGAGGGGCCTGGCCCTGCTGCTCGGCGGCGGCTTCGCGCTGCTGCCCTTCACCCTGATGTTCGCGGCCGCCCAGCGATGAGCCATCCGGCCCCGTTTCCGTTCGACCCGCGCCTGCCGGGCGGGCCGCTGCCGACGGCCTGGCAGCGCTGCCGCGATGGATTGCCGCTGATCGCGCCGGCCAACCGGCGCCGCTTCCGCATCCTGGTGGTGGGCAGCGGCCTGGCCGGCGCCTCCGCCGCCGCCAGCCTGGCCGAGCAGGGCTACCGGGTGCGGGTGGTGATCTGCCATGACAGCCCGCGGCGGGCCCACTCGGTGGCGGCCCAGGGCGGCATCAACGCCGCCCGCAACGATGCCAACGACGGCGACAGCGTCGCCAGGCTGTTCCGCGACACGGTCAAGGGCGGTGACTTCCGCGCCCGCGAGGCCGGCTGCCACCGGCTGGCGGAGATCAGCACGGCGATCATCGACCACTGCGTCGCCCAAGGGGTGCCCTTCGCCCGCGAATACGGCGGCACCCTGGCCACCCGCAGTTTCGGCGGCTCACAGGTGAGCCGCACCTATTACGCCCGCGGCCAGACGGGCCAGCAGCTGCTCTACGGCGCCTACCAGGCGCTGATGCGGCAGGTGCAGGCGGGCCGGGTGGAGCTGCTCAGCCGCCGCGACATGCTCGACCTGATCACGGTCGACGGCGTCGCCCGCGGCCTGGTCTGCCGCCACCAGCTCACGGGCCGCCTGGAGGCCCACACCGCCGATGCGGTGCTGCTGTGCAGCGGCGGCTATTCCAACGTCTATTTCCTCTCCACCAACGCCCGGCGCAGCAGCGTCTCGGCCATCTGGAGCGCCCACCGCCGCGGCGCCCTGTTCGCCAACCCCTGCTTCACCCAGATTCATCCCACCTGCATCCCGGCCGGCGATGTGGGCCAGAGCAAGCTGACGCTGATGAGCGAGAGCCTGCGCAACGACGGGCGGGTGTGGCTGCCGGCGCAGGCCGGCGATCCGCGGCCGGCTGCGGCGATTCCGATGCAGGAGCGCGATTACTTCCTGGAGCGCCTGTATCCCAGCTACGCCAACATGGTTCCTCGCGATGTGGCCTCGCGCCGGGCGCGCGAGCTGTGCCTGCAGGGCCATGGCGTCGGGCCGGACGGACGGGCGGTGTATCTGGATCTGGCCGATGCGATCGAGCGCGACGGCCCGGGGGCGATCGAGTCCCGCTACGGCAACCTGCTGCGCATGTACGAGCGCATCAGCGGCGAGGATCCGCGCCGGACGCCGATGCGCATCTATCCAGCCCCCCACTACACGATGGGCGGCCTCTGGGTGGACTACCAGCTGATGAGCAACGTGCCGGGACTGTTCGTGCTGGGAGAGGCCAATTTCTCCGAGCACGGTGCCAACCGACTAGGCGCCAGCGCCCTGATGCAGGGCCTGGCCGATGGCACCTTCATCGCGCCGGCCACGGTGCCTGCCTGGCTGGCCAGCCAGCCGCAGCGGGAGCTGGCCGACGATCACCCGGCCTGCCGTGAGGCCCTGGCAGCCAGCGAGGCCCGCATTGACGCCCTGCGGGCGATCGGCGGATCGCGGCCGGCGGACGCCTTCCATCGGGAGCTGGGCCTGCTGATGATCGACGCCTGCGGCATCAGCCGTGAGCGCGCCGGCCTGGAGCAGGCCCTGGCGGCCCTCGCCGGGCTGGAGGCCAGCTTCCGCGCCGACCTGGCGCTGCCGGCGGCGGGCGGCATCGACGCCGAACTGGAGAAGGCGCTGCGGCTGGAGGACTTCTTCGCGCTGGCGGCGCTGATGCTGCGCGATGCGCTGACACGCGAGGAGTCCTGCGGCGCCCATTTCCGCGAGGAGCACCAGACAGCCGAGGGCGAGGCCCGACGCGACGACGAGCGCTTTGCCCACATCGCCGCCTGGGAGCACTGCGGCGACTCCGAACCGCGGCGCCATGCGGAACCGCTGGCCTTCGCGGCGGTGCAGCCGAGCCGGCGCGACTACCGCTGAAGCGCGTGGCCGGCTCGACATCAACGAGGCTCTCCGGCGCGGCTCAGCCGGGATGACCCTGCTCCCCAGGCCCGTCGCGCTCGGGCGCCGCTGCAGGTCTGGCAACGGCAGGCCGGCGACGACGGGCCGCACGGGGCGGCACGGAGGATCAGACTGACCATCCCTGCCGCCGGTTCGGCGCCGTGCCCAGCGACCGCTCCACCCCTGGCTCCCGCCTCAGCCTGACCCTGCGCCTCTGGCGCCAGGACGACCCAGGCAGCCCGGGAGGCTTTGAGGCGCATCGGCTCGAGGATCTCTCGCCGGATCTGTCGCTGCTGGAGGCCCTCGACCTGCTGAACGAGCGCCTGGTGGCCCAGGGGATCCGTCCGTTCAGCTTCGAGCATGACTGCCGCGAGGGCATCTGCGGCGCCTGCGGCTTTCTGGTCAACGGCCAGGCCCACGGCCCGCAGCCGGCCACCACGGTCTGCCAGCTCTATCTGCGCCAGTTCCGTGACGGCGACACGCTGGTGCTGGAGCCGTTCCGGGCCCGAGCCCTGCCGCTGCTGCAGGACCTGGCGGTGGATCGCTCCGCCCTCGACCGGATCATCGCCGCCGGTGGCTACTGCTCGGTGAACGCCGGCAGCGCCCCGGACGCGAACGCGCAGCTGATCGGACGCGAGCAGGCGGCGCTGGCCTTCGATGCCGCCACTTGCATCGGCTGCGCCGCCTGCGTGGCCGCCTGTCCGAACGCCTCCGCCAGCCTGTTCACCGCGGCCAAGCTGGCCCACCTGGCGTTGCTGCCCCAGGGACAGCCGGAGCGGCCGCAGCGGCTGACCACGATGCTGCAGCAGATGGAGCAGGAGGGCTTCGGCGACTGCAGCAGCCACCTGGAATGCCAGGCCGCCTGCCCCCAGCAGATCTCCGCCGACTGGATCAGCTGGATGCAGCGCGAACGCTGGCGGCGCCCGGGTCCCTGAACGGCGACCCCTGCGGCAACGCTGCAGCGCCAGGGCCACGGCAGCTGCGCAATCGGCCCGCAGGCGTCAGCATCGGGTCAACGAACGCACGGCCCATGGCACCGTGGCATCCCCCGATCCGCACCGAGCAGCTGGCTGAGCTGCACGGCGACGACGACGCCTGCCCCGGCCCGTGGCGGGTGCGGCGCAAGCTGCCCCACCTGCTGGCGACCTCCGCACCCGACAGCCTGGACCGCCTGGTGGTGGACACGCTGCTCGACCACGGGGAGCTGCTCGGCGATCTGGCCCATCTGTGCGCCGACGCGCTGCGCCGCACCGGCGGCAGCGAGCGGGATCCGGCGCTGGTGAAGGGGCTCACCACTCGGGTGGCGGCGAGCCTGGCGGTGGCGCTGATGGAATCGGATCTCGATGCACGCGTGGCGGAGCTGATGGCCCAGGAGGCCGCCTTCGCCGACGGCTGGCGCGCCTGCCCGGAATGACGGCAGCGCGCAGGCACCGCTGAGGCTCAGGATCCGGCCGGGGAGCCATCGGCCGTCAACCGCCGACTGAGCCAGTGCAGCGGCGCAGCCGCGGCCACCAGCGCCAGGGCCTCAAGGCTGTGGGCGCGATCCTCGAGCAGGGCACCCACCAAGAAGGCCAGCGAGCCGGCGAGCACGATCAGACCGCTGAGCGGATGGCCCCAGGCCAGGAACGGTCGCTCCAGCTGCGGCTCCCGCCAGCGCAGCACGAACAGCGCAGCGATGCCGCTGCCGTACAGCGCCACGTACAGGAAGGAGGCGATCGCGAGCAGGATCGGAAAATCGCCGAAAACCACCAGCAGGGCCATGGCGCCGCTGGTGAGCAGCAGGGCGACGCCCGGGGTGCCGCCCTCGCTCACCTGGGTGGCGGCAGGGAAGAACAGCCCCTCCCGGGCCAAGGCGTAGAGCACCCGTGGCGCGCTCAGGATCGAGGTGTTGATCAGCCCCAGCACCGACAGCAGCGCCACCGCCGTGATCAGCTGGCCGCCGACCGCACCGAACAGCCGCTCGGCCGCATCGGCCAGCGGCAGGGTGGAGGCGGCCAGATCAGCCAGCGGCAGCACCCGCAGCAGAGCGGCGTTGATCAGCAGATAGATCGCGATCACCGCCAGCACGCCGCCGATCAGGGAGCGGGGCAGATCACGGGCGGGCTCACTGAACTCCTCAGCGAAGTAGATGGGGCTGTGCCAGCCGTCGTAGGTGCCGATGATCGCCTGCAACGCCAGCACCCAGGCCGCCGCCAGCGCCAGCCAGGCTGGCGGTCCGGCCGGGCCCGCCGCTGCGGGCAGGGACGCCGGGGGCAGGGACGCCG
>CAYNGR010000060.1:0-16311 GCA_964396755.1 uncultured Cyanobium sp.
CTGAGTGGGAACAGGCGCGAGCGTTGGAGCTGGCGTGGGGACAGCGGCGGTCGGGGTCGGGACGGCGTAGGGCGCGTAGCCGCTGACGGTTGCTCCCTGCTCCGGTTGCACGACGGGATTGCGGCCGCTGAGGGAAGGTGCCTGCTCCGGAGTCACCACCATGGGCGTTGGAGTGGGGACGGCCTGTGGGCCGGGTGATGGTGGTGCCAGGGTGACCGGTGCCGTGGTCGGCAAGGGCACCTGGGTGGGGCCGGGAGAGGGTGGCGCCTGGGTGGGCTCGGGAATGCCGTAGGGCATCAGGGGCGGCGCCGAAGTGGGAGCAGCCACCGTGGGCATCGGCGTCGCGATCTGCGTGGGGGATGGCGTGGGCTGTACCCATGCCGACTGAGCCGTGCCGCTGGGCTGCCGGCTGTTGCCGCGGATCGGCAGGGTTTCGCTGTAGGAAACCTGGCTGACGGAGCCAGGTCGGGTCACCGTCTCCAGCCTGTCCGGAGTGAAGGTCGTTCCGCTTGTTGGCGGGGTCTTGGGTGTGGACTGTGGATTGAAAGTGGCGGCATCTGTGACATAGAACTGGCCGCCGACGGCATAGACGACGCTGCTTCCCCGGGGATCCTGAACGAAGTGCTGACGTCCGTTGGCATCGGAGCTGAAATGGCCCTTCCAGTACGTCACTTCACCGGTGACCGGATTCATGAAGCGGCAGCCACTGCATGGTGTGGTGCCTGCATAGGTGCCATTTTTGCCGTGGTAGTAGTACCCCTCTTGCTTGATGTACTGAGCTGTCGTTCCCTGGCCAGGATCAAGGCCGACCGGTGCCAAGCTGGTCCCCTGGGGGATGGGATTCCCCTGAACGCGGATGGTTTCGGTGATCGGCGGACCCTGCACGCTGCGCACCCAGCTGACCTGGCCGCTCGTCGGGTTGTAACTGGCCTTGGCCCCATTGGAACCCTGAAGACTGCCCTGGCCACCGGTGATGCTGACAGTGAAGGCGCCGTTGCCGAACTGATCGATGAAGTCCCGGCTCAGCGTCGGGGGCGGGTTGATCACCAGGTTGCCGCTCAGCACCTGACCGTTGGCATCCAGGCTGATGTCCGTGGCCGCCAGCAGGCTGGCTCCTGGCGGAAGCTGCAGGCCAAGGATCGTGGCCTCAAGCTGATCGTCGATCAGCTGATTGGTCTGGACGTTGACCAGGCTGCGGCGCAGGCCGCCGACGGTGGCCTGGCGATGGCCCTCCTCGATCGCTTCGACACCGTCGTAGAGATAAAAGTCGCTGACGCGGAAATTGGGAGAGAAGAACAGGCTGTCGAACTGACCGGGCAGCGCACCGTTGCTGCCGATCACGACGCGTTCGAAGTCGTAGGAGGCCTGCAGGGCCAGCTCAATCCGCTGTGGTGAGGGGCGTCCGCCGACCTGGGTGAAGCCGAAGCCTGTCGGCAGGGTGGGAAGAGAGGCCCCCGGCATGCCGGCGATGGGCTGGGTGTAAGGAGTCAGCGACAGCCCCGTGGTTCCCAGCCATAGGGACCCCTTGGCTTCAACCCCGTTCACGGTGATGTTCACCCCGTCGCTGGCGGTGCTGGCGTTGCGGCTGCCGAGGGATCGGATCGTTGCCGTGGGACCGATGCCGATCACCGGGGCGATCAGTCCGATGCCTCCGCCATTGGTGGAGCGAATCGCACCGTCCACGGAGATCGCCCCATCTCCATTGCTCAGCTGGATGCTGATCAACGGGGCATTCAGGCCTGTGCCGTCATTCACTCCCTGGATGAACTTGTCTATGGAGTCTGGCAGCAGGCTGCCAGTGCTCAGCAGGATGCTGGGCGCCGAGATCAGCGCGGTGCGGCCGACAGTGATGCCCTGATTGTTCAGGAGAATGATCGGATTGATGGCTCTCAGATTGCCGTCAATGCGGCTCGCTCCACCGCCGAGTCGGACGTAATTGAGAACGGTCTTGTCATTCTGAAAGTCAACCAGTTTGCCGGCTTCAATGTTGAAGCTTTGCCAGCTGATGACCGTTCGCCCGTTGGTGCGGATGGTGAGTCGATCCGCATCGGCCGAGACCGTTCCATTCCCCCTCTCGATCTTGGAGCCATTGGGCAGAGCCACCGCCTGAGGACTTCCAAGCCATGGCAGGGAGCCTGACAGGGCAAGGATCGCCAGGCCGGCCCGGGAGCTGCGCCTGGCCAGCGGACGCCAGCCTGGCCAATGGGTGGTGAACGTCGGGCGGTAAGGGCGGAAATGCGTAGAGAGGAACATCGTCAATCTCCTTAGAACCACACTCGCAGAGATCCCCAGACCCGGAGGCCCTGGCGATAGCCGTCGGCGTTGGTGTCGTTGATGCTGCCTGGGTTGGAGCCGATCGGAATACCCACCTTCACCGACATCAGCCATTCTCCGGAGCGGCCGAGGTCGAGTCCTACGCCAGTGCCGGCGAGCCCGAAGGCATTGGGCTGGAAGGATCCGGGATAGGGTGATGTCCACCTCCAGATGTAGCCCGCATCCAGAAAGGCGACGAAGGCCAACTCAGGTGTGGCGCGGTAGATCAGATCCAACTGGGCACTGAGGCCGCTGTCGCCCGGTGCTTCGCCGGGCGGATAGGCCCGCACGCCGTTGGGGTAGCCCAGGGATAGTTTTTCGGCGCCATCCAGATTCCTGAAGGCTTTCTGTGCCTGAACGAAGATTTTGGATTGCCAGCGATCCGTGAATACCTGGTAGCGGCTGTAGACAAGGCTCACCTTGTTGAAGAAGCCGTCCGTTCTCGCGGTGCCGAAATCCAGCTGAAAGTCCTGAGGATTGCCGCTGCGGTCCAGGTCCCCCAGGCTGTACTGGAGAAATGCTGTGTTCAGGCCCGTTCCCAGCCAGGAGTCCTGGGCTTCAGCCAGCAGGGAAAGGCGGCCGACGCGACTGTTCTTGTTGCGAACCTCGATGGACTGGACGTTGTCCACATACTGGTTGTACTCACCGCTGATGCCGCCCCACAGCGATAGACGTGGCCGCCGCCACAACGGCTGCTGAAAGCCGAGCCTGGCATTGGCGGAATAGCCCTGGGAGTCGGAGCTGTAGAGCTCATCCAGCAGGCGATAGCTGTTGATGTTGGCGTAGAGATTGACCTTGCCGCCATCGGGCGTGACCGGCATCTGATAGGCGAGACTCCCGCCGACGCTGCCGGTGTTGACGTTGTTGAACCACCACTGGCCATCAAGCACCAGCTGTTCGCCGCGACCGAGATGGTTGGCTGCGATCAGCGTCATGTCGGCATCGACCGTGCCCAGGAAGCGATTGATTTCATTGTTGATGTTCAGCTCGCCACTGCTGCGATCGGTGTCGCTGATCGTCAGCACGACATCCGTCAGTCCAGCGGCTGCTCCTGCCTGGAGTGTCGAGCGGATGCGCGCACCCGCGAGATCGTTAAGCTTGAGCAGCGCGGAGGTGAGCTTGTCGAGGCGCAGCAGGGTCCCCTGCGGCACCGACGCCAGCACGGTGGCGCGGGCGATGCCTGCATTGAGGTGATGGGGAACGGCGTGGTTGATCTTCACCTCGCCCATCCGCGCTTCGGTGATCGAGATCACCAGCGTGCCGCTGCTGCTGCTGGCGGGATCGATGCGCACCAGGGCCAGTAGATTGCGCGCGCGGTAGTCATCGCGGATTGCCTGGCGCAGGGTTTCCAGATCCCGCAGACTGATCGGCCTGTTCAGATAGGGGGCCGCGAGAGCCTCGAGCCTGGCTTTCCAGGCAATGCTGGCGCCTTCGAAGCGCACTGAGGAATAGCGGAGAACGGGAGCTGTCTCCAGGGAGTCATCCGGACCTGGTTCGCCTGGTTGAGATTGGCGTTGCTGCAGTTCCTCGAGCTGTCGTTGGTTCTGCTGCTCGATCGCATCGCGCAATTGCTGATCGCGCTGGAAGCGCTGAAGGCCGCCAGAGGGAAGCTGTTGCGCACTTGCTGTCAGTGGTAGCAGGCAGGAGGCGGCGGCTGCGAGACACTGATGGAGCGAAGGACGCATCAGGGACTTAAATCGGTCGATTTTGAGTCTAATAGCAGGGGCCGTTTGACTTGTCACGGTGCTCGCGGCTGATTGCCATGGGTGAGGTATTTGGCCTGATCCCCGTGGCAGTCAGGCTCTGGCTGGAGCCGATGGCCGGGCCGCTGATGCGGCCCGGCGCTCAGCGCTCACTCGTGCATGTTGCGGATCTCGTCGACATTGCCCTGGCCATCGGTGTTGCAGTAGCCCTCGGGATCCTTGCCGGGCACATGGTGCACGCGGTAGTCGAAGGACAGGCCGCTGCGCTTGATGTCGGCCAGCGTGATCTCACCGGCATCGATGCTGGCCCGCAGCGAGGCCGACAGGCTCACCTCCACATCGGCCATGGAGTTGGCCTTGAATTTGTCGGCGACGGCGCTCTTGCAGTTGCGGCCCCAGGTGCCCACGCGTGCCTCGATCTTGGCGTCGTTGTCGCTCTGGGCGCGGGCGGCGGGGGCGCTGAGCGCCAGGGCAAGGCCGCTGCTGGCGATGGTGACCAGGGCAGCTGCAGACAGGGCAAGGCGTCGCATGGTGGGGGAAGTGAAGATCAGGAGTGGATTGGACCGGGCGGGTCGGCGGCGCGGATGCTCCCGGGCCGCTGCTGCGCTTCTGGGTGAACACCCAGGCCGCGATTTCGGCTCCTCCAGTTCACCTCCGCAGCGTCAAGGTGAGGCTGCAGGTGGTGCTGGCAGATGTCGGAATCAGCCCGAGTGTTCAATGCGCCATCTGCCCTGGCTGCCGCTCAGGAACGACGCGATGGCAGATGCCTTCGCAATGTATTCAGCAGCCGCTCTGCCGGCCACACTGCAGGTCTGAATGTGAGCGGATTTATCAGATTTTCGTTTGGATGACATTGGCTGTCAGCTGGGCTGTCCGTCGTGGCTGCGAAGCTTGTTGTGGGGGTATCACGGCCTCACGCCAGGGCGGCTGTGGGCCCAGCTCTGGGCTCTTTCCCGCTGTGTCAGCTGGGCCACCAGGGGTTGCTGTGACACGTCGCGGTCTGAGCCTGAGCGTGGCTGCCCGCTGAGGGCGCGTCTCTGGAGGGTGTCCCGGTCAGTCCCCAGCCAGTTGCATCAGCCAGGAGAGCTCGGCGTTGTGGCGGCGGTCAGAACGGCGCAGCAGCGGCCCAGGCCCTCGCAGACCACCGCGGTCCGCAGGATGTGCGGCAGCACCTGCCAGTGGCTGGCCTTGATCGGGGCGAACGGGCTCAAGCGGGCGAGCCATCCATCCCGTCCTGGGCGGGGTCGGCGACGGCCGCGGTGCGACAGCCATTGACCATTGGCAGCAGGGCACCGCCCGCCGGCCGATAGCGCTGCCTCTGGCAACTGGATGGTGTGGCGGGGATGGCAGGCGAAGCCGGCTGCTGAGGTTGGCGTCGTCCAAGGATTCGCCGTTCAATCCTGATGGGATCGTGGGCGTGGATGTGCAACTTGCGTTCTGGTGACATCCGGCCGCCAAGGCAATCTGCCTGTCGCCATCGCGCGACTGTCGGTGGCGGCTGCTTGCCTTTTGCCTGGGCCAGCTGCAGAGTCCCGCCAGGCTTCAGTCCGTGATCGTTCGCCTTGCCTGCTCGCCAGCCGCCGACATTTCTGCAGCAGCTCCAGGGCGATGGTCTGGCCACCACGCTGCAGACCGACGATTTCGGCTGCTGGGAGGCGGCCGTCGCCTCGACGCTGGGGCACCATCGCAGCGATCTGCTGCAGGCCGCTGACCCTTTCGCGGCCTGTTTTCGGCTCGGCCGGCTTGGCGGCTATGGCGTGCTGCACCTCAAGGGTCGCGGTCGGCTGCGGCTCAGCCGTGAGCAGTGCCGGCACAGCGTCCTGTGGCTGCCGCTGCGGGGCATGACCAAGGAGCGCATCAATGGCCGGGCCTGGCTGGCCGAACCGGGCCAGGGGCTGCTGTTTCAGCCCGGTGACGCGATGGTCGGTGAGACCAGCGATGAGCTCGAGGGGCTGTCGATCCTGATCCCGGCTGCGCTGCTTGAGCCGCCGGAGAGCCCCGTCTCGCCACTGCCCGTCTCGCCACTGCTGGACGCCGGCCCGCTGCAGCAGGCGATCCTCGCCAGCGCCCGGCAGCTGGCGCTGGCGGCCGCTGGCCAGCCCGCTGGCGCCGTGCACGCAGCCGACCAGCTCAGCGAGGCGCTGCGGCTCTGGATGGACTGGCAGCAGCAGCCCACAAGGCGTGAGCGCATCACCGCCCGGCGGCGGCGCGAGACGGTGCAGCAGGCGCGCGAGTGGATGGAGGCCCGCCTGGAGCAACGCTTCGGGGTGGAGGAGCTCAGCAGCGCCCTGCAGGTGTCGACTCGGCAGCTGCAGTACAGCTTCCTGCAGGAGCTCGGCCGCTCGCCGATGGCGGAGGCCAAACGGCTACGTCTGCAGCGACTGCGCGGCCTCTTGCTCGACAACGATCAGGCACAGCGCAGCATCGCGGAGCTGATGGAGGCCTCCGGCCTGATCGCCTCGGGCGTCACGTCCGCCGATTACCGGCATTGGTGCGGCGAGAGCCCCCGGCGCACGCGGCTGCGCCGTTGACAGGACCAGTCCAGGACAGCCCATCCATGAGACCAGCTCGATCCCGGTCAGGACAGACGCCTCAGAAGAGTTGGATCGGCTCAGATCAGTTCGGATTCATTTGGATCGCCCAAGCAGATTTCAAGTCGGTTCAGATTCATTCGGATCAGGCAAATCAGATTCAGCCGGATTGGCTCAGTCCGCCCGGCCCAGGGCGATGTCGCTGATCCGCTGCGCCACTCACGCCTGGGTCATCAGCACTGCGGCATGCCGGCGGGGCTGACGATCCAGCTGGTGACGCCCTGCTTCAGCAGGTGGCAGCTCTGGTGCAGGCCCTCGCTCGATCGGTCTGCCGCCGAGCCGTTCGGATGTCGCATCTTGGCCGGCCATGGTGTCGCGGCCTGTGGGTTGCTCAGCCATGCTGTGCGGGCCTCCTGGCACGATCCAGAAGTTGCAGGTGCTCGAGGAGGGCAGGGCGGTGATTGGGCCGGCTGAGCCAGCTGAGCCAGTGGATGGCTTCCTGTGCCCTGGCCTGCCGGCTGACCCGTTCGGCCTGCAGCCGATTCCGGCCCTGCGGCGGCGGAGCCGCGTCCTGGCCCCCGCCGCTGCCTGGCTCCGCCGCAGGACGACGCCCTGATGCCCACGCTGCTCACCCTGGCCTTCCTGCTGCCTCTGCCCTTCTTCCGCAGCGCGCCGCGCACGGATCAGGCGGCCTGGCGTCAGCTGCTGGAAGCCTTCAGCCAGCGCGGCGTGCTGGTGACCAGCGACCACCCCCGCTGCCGGGAGCCGAATCTCTATGGCCTGTATGTGCGCGGCAGTCGCACGGTGGTGGTGTGTGAGCGCGGGGATCGCAGCGCCACCCTGCGCCACGAGGGCTGGCATTTGGTCCAGAGCCTCTGCCTGCAGGGGCGGCCCTGGCTCAGCCTGCCGCAGATCGACGCAGGCCTCAGCCGCAGTGATCGCCTGGAGCTGCAGACCCTGGTGCAGCCGGAACAGCTGCAGCGCGAGGCGGAGGCCCGGGTGATGGCCCGGCTCAGCGCCGCGGACTACCTGGCGGAGCTGAACCTGGCCTGTGCGCAGCGGCTGGTACCGCAGCCTTCGCCTGACCCTTGGGCTGGCGGCCGTTGAGGGGCGCGGCTGATGGCAGACCTGCAGGCCTCGCAGACCGAGCTGCCTCTGCCCGAGGGCGGCAGACATGCCGCCGCTGGAGCTCGCGAGCCGCTCTGCCGCGCAGGAGTTGAACGGGGGGTGGCACGGTTGCCGGCGCTGTGCCGCTGGATCGCCGGCAGGCCTGGCTGGCTGACCCCCGCAGCAATCCGCGCTCGCCTCCTGGCGACAGGCCGTGACAGCCCGATGGCCGCATGGGCCTCCTCCGGCAGGTCGCCTCACAATGAGGCCTTGCCATGGCTCGCCCACCGGTGCCGCAGCGCCGCCCATCTCATCTTCAGGGGCTGATGGTGGTGCTGCACCTCGCCGAACAACGCCAGGGCCAGCGCTGCGGCGGGCCCATCCTGCTTGCGGGCCTGGTCCTGGGGGCCGGCGGCGTCGAACTGAGCAGCGGCCCGCTCGGCCAGACCAGCCGGTTCAGCTTGGAGCTGCTGATGTTGCTGGTGCTGCAGCTGGTGGGCCCGATGCTGGTGACGCTGCTGGCGATGGCCCTGCTGCTGCCGCGCTGGTTGGAGCATGCCGAGCGTCGGGCTGAGAGGGCCTGGCGCGAAGCCTTGCCGGCCGCGGCGCTGGTGGGAGGTGTGCTGGCCAGCCCGCGCGCCGATCTGGCGCTGATGATCTACCGAGACGAGTGCTACAACCCCGAAACGCCCCATCGCGGCATCACCGAGGCGATCCTCACCAAGCACCGCAATGGGCCGGTGGGCACCTGCAAGCTGCTGTTCGAGCCCCAGTTCACTCGCCTCCGCAACCTGGCGGCCTGAGCCGCCCCGCACCCTCAGCCCTGCCCGCTCTCCATCCCGGTCGGCTTGCGCGCCCTTGCCGTGTGGCCCGCGGCCGCTGCCTGCAACCGCCAGGCACCCGTGCTGCCCTTCCGCGTTCACCTCCCTGCGGCTCAGCTTGTCGCTCAGCCCCCTGCGTCGTCTGATCCGCCGCCTTCCGGCAGGGTGCATGGCGCCGAGCACCTCTCGGCCAACTCCCCGCTGAGTGCTTGAGGCCTGGCGCATCCCGGACCTCTCCGCGGCCGTCGGCCGAGCCTGTGCGGATCTCAGTAGTGCTTGCTCTGTTGATCGGACCAGCTCTGGTTCGGGCAGCGGCCTCGAGGCTCCGGGCCTGGTCTGCAGCCAGGCCGGCGGCTCCCGCCTGGGTTGTTCCCAATCCTTCCGTTTTCGTTCACTTGTGCGGCCTTGCTTCGGCCAAGCCTGAGCCTCTCCGATTCGCCTAAATCCCAGTCTGCGACAGAATGGACTGACTTTGCTCTTGCGACGCACTTTGCTGATTTGTCTCTGATCTCGCCTGCTGTCTGGCCTCGTCAGGCTTCATGGGTCCCGGGCGGTTTTCCCCCCGCCTCTGCACTGGATCCGTTGTGGTTGTGCCGGCGAGAGCCCAGTCGCAGGCCGGGGTCTCGCCGCAGACCTGGGCCCACTCGCTTGCTGCCTGCCTGTGAAGAATCCTGGACATCTCTATGGATCAGCCGCTCCGGCAGGGGCTCTTTTGGGAAGGATCCGATCAGCTCTGCCGAAACTTGGAAATCGGTGAACGCTGGCTCCTGTCCGAATGAAGACCGGGGCCTAGATTGGCTCCAATGTGAACGGAGCCTCAGATGGCGTCCATCTCCCTTGCCGCCGTGTCCCGGACGGACCTGTCGGACCGCCTCGGCTCCTTGGTGCTGCCGGGTCTTGAGGCGCGGCTGCAGCGCCTGACGGCAGGTTCCGATGCGTGGCTGGCTCTGCTCAGCCAGGTCTATGCCTCCCAGGACGCCTTCGTTGAGCGGGCTGAGCAGTTGCGTCAGGCCATCGCCGGCGGCAGCTTCTCGCTGGCCCTCGAGCTGCGCTCCGCCGCCGAGCTGCAGGGTGCCCAGGCTGCCTTTGACACAGGCGACGCCGGCACCGCCCAGCGCATCCTGCTGAACGGCGACTGGGCCGCCAGCGCCGCGGACGCCGATCTGGAGCGCGCCCTGCTCGAGGAGCTGGGACACGCCTTCGACCGCGCCCTCAACGGTGCCGAGGACAGCGCCGGGGATGAGGGCGAGCTGTTTGCCGCCCGCGTGCTCGGCTCGCTGCTCAGCGACGCCCAGCTGCAGGGCATCGCCAGTCAGGACGACCACGGACAGCTGCAGCTCGACGGTCAGGCTGTGGCGGTGGAGTTCGCCGCTGACCCCAGCTACAACCCGCTGAGCAAGGACACCGACGGTGATGGCCTTGTCGATGCCAGCGATCTCGACGACGACAACGACGGCATCCTCGACCGGGTCGAGCAGGCCGGTGCCGGTTCGATCAACCTCGGCAACCTGGTGCAGTTCACCTACGCCCAGACTGCGGGCGTCAACGGTGTCGTTGCTGGCTACCCCTCCCGTCACGATGCCGCTTCGGTGTACGGCGCCGGCGATCGCAACGACCCCAAGAATTTCTTCGACGGCAATAACTTCACCGAACTCAGGGTCCACAACGGGGACATCTTCGAGTTCTACCTCGGCACCACCCTCGGCGCCGGCAGCACCCTGAGGCTGTTCGAGGATCCCACCGGCGGCAACGACGCCCCGATCGCCATCTATGGCAGCCTCGGCACCACCGATGCCGCCGGCAACACCAACAACGCCACTGGCGGCGGCAAGGGTTGGTTGAACCTGCAGAGCAAGATCGGCGCCAACACGGCCGTTCTGCTGTATTCGGGCCCCAGCGATTCGACGCTGAACCTCACCCTGCCGATCGGCATCGATCACATCCAGATCGTCGGTCTGGGCACCCACGGTGGCTGGGCGGATCTCACCGTCACCGCCAGCGTCGACAACACCTACGACTTCGACAACGACGGCATCATCAATGCCCTCGATCTCGACAGCGACAACGACGGCATCAGCGATCTCTACGAGAGCGTCGAGTCGCTGCCATCGGCGTCTGTTGTGAAGGCCGACACCAACAAGGATGGCACCATCAGTCTTGGTGAGGCCAGGCTCTTCTCCGGCAATGGCGGTGACAACGACGTCAACAAGAACGGTCTCTGGGATTTCCTTGAGCCCAGCGGTGGCAATCAGGGCAACACCCCCCACAACGGCGATGGCGACGCCCTCCCCGACTTCACCGACCTGGATTCCGACGACGACGGCATCCCTGACACGGTTGAAGCTCGCAAATCCAGCAACTTCCAGGTCAACGACGGCAACGTCAGCAACGACGACCTCGATGGCGACGGTGTCATCGGCCTGTTCGACACCACCAACGATGCCGCAGGAGCGGGCAAGGTCTTCGGTGGCTCTTTCGACCCCTCCGGTCCCGTCAACACCGATGACTCGCTTGGCGGAGATGGGCTGAATTTCGACTTCAATGGTGAGCCGACAGTCGCGACCGTCAAGACCAGCGTCGACTACAACAAGGGCAGCACAAGCCTTACTGATATCAGAGTCGCTCACTTTCGAGACTCGGCTTTTGCCAGGATCAACAGCAACTCTGACGTCTGGGTGGTTGATCTTGGCCGCGAGGTGCCTGTTGGGGGCTCCATCCTTTTGCGCGCGTCCTGCGACAACATCACCAGAAGGAACAAGCTCTTCGTTTACGCCAGCGATGCCGCAGGTGGCGCTGCCATCAGTCAGGTTGATGCGACCGGTCTTGCCTTTACAACGTCAGGAAAATCGGTCTTCCAAGACTTCAGGATTACGCTCACCACTGCAACGCGTTATCTGAAGCTGGCGCAGGTCGCTGTCGGAGGTTCTAATCAGAATGCTGAGTTCCGTATTGACCAGCTCACCTGGGGTTTCGGTGGTTCGGGAGAGGCGAAGCCCATCTACGATTATCTCGACTCCGATAGCGACAACGACGGTCTCGATGATGTGTTCGAGTCGGGCCTCGTGCTCTCGGGAGTCGACGCCAATGGCGATGGCATCGACGATGCCCTCCAGGCCAGCGTGCAGGATCCCGATGGCAAGCTCAGCTTGCCAACGGATCCCAGCACGGGGCTGCAGCTGAGGCTCGACAACTTCGATCTTCAGCCGGCGGATTTCGACTATCGCAGTCTCAACCAGGATGCGCTTGGTAATCCTGGTGTGGCGATCAGCAATGTGACGGTCAACGAAGGCTCACCCTTCGCCAATTATCAGGTCACAGGCGCGGCCGGTAAGACCATCCGCCTGCGCTTTAAGGACCTTGGCGTCGGTGCCGGTTATGCCACCAAGGCTGTCGATTACAAGGCTGCTCTGAGCGAAATCCAGGTGTTCAGCGGCGGTGCCTGGGTTGCCTACAGCGATGCCTCTGGCGTCACGCTAGATGGATCAGGCAATGCCCTGGTTCGCGTCGAGATCATCAATGACGATCCGTATGAAGGCCCTGAGCAGTACAAGCTCGAGGGTTATGACGCCAGTGGCGCCTTGGCGTCGGGTGGTTACTCGGTCATCGTCGATGATGGCACTGGTGATTACTTCGATCCCAGCAATAATGCTTCAACGCCTAACCCTGTCGATGCCAGCGGTCAGGTGCTTGATGTCTCAGGCAATTCTTTGGGCGGAGAGGGGTCGGCTGTCACGCTTGATGACGACCGTCCGGTATCCATTACCAATGTCATAGTCAATGAGGGTACCCAGTGGGCTGTGTTCACGCTCTCCGGTACCAGAAAGCCCTTCAAGCTTGAACTGCAGCCGGGTGCTACCAAGCCCGCCTCCCTCTGGGATGGCAACATCCCGATCCCGCCCAACGATCCTTCGGGTCTGAAGGATTTCGGCCCCACGATTGAGGTGCGCAACCCTGTCAGTGGCGCTTGGGAGGCCTACACCGACGAGAGCATTCTCAATCTTCCGGTTGATCCCAGCAGCAATGTGGTGGGCAGCCTCCAGATTCGGGTCGCCATTCAGAACGACCCCCTGCTGGAGACCGATGCCAGTGGCAATGGCGAACGCTTCAACCTCATTGCCAAGGATCCCAGCAGCAACGCCGTCATCACCGATGGGGGCCTGGGCATCATCCTCGACAACGGCACCGGTTCGATCTTCGGTTTCGATGCTTGCGGCAATCCAATTCTCGATCCTTCGGGTGCGGTGTATGACAACGATCTTCCGATCAGCGTCTCCAACGTCCTTGTCAACGAAGGATCTCCCTACGCTGTCTTCGATCTGGAGGGGGCACCCAACCAGGCATTCACGCTCACCCTGTTGCCCACCGGCGCCAAACCCGCCACCGATGCTTCCGGCGCCGCCCTCGGTGCTCTTCCCCAGGATTACGGCACCATCGCCCAGATCCAGATCCTCGATGAGACGACTGGCCAGTGGGTCAACTACAATCCCACCAACGGTGCTGCCCTCAATTCGCTTGGCGAACTCGAAGTTCGCGTCAAGATCCTCAATGATGATCTGTACGAAGGCCCTGAGACCTTCAGGCTGATCGCCACCTCCAAATCCACCGGCGTCGGCAGCTTCGGCGGTCTCGGCACGATCATCGACGACGGCACCGGCACGATCTTCAACGAGGCCGGCGACCCCGATCCCAGTGGTGTCCTCGACGACGACCGGGGCTTCACCGTTACCGGCGGTTCCTACAACGAAGGCTCCGCATGGGCGTTCTTCGCGATTGCCGGCGGTCCCAACCAATTCGTCTCGCTCGATCTTTCCGGAAACACCGCCACTGAGTGGGATGGCAGCGGCAGCCTTGGGCCCTCCGGTGATCCCCTCGGGCTGAAGGACTTTGGCCCCACTCTTCAATATCTTGATGCCAGCGGTGACTGGGTCACCTACACAGGCGGCACCGTCTCCCTCGATCCTTCTGGCAACCTTCAGGTGCGTGCCAGCCTGAATCAGGATCCTCTGTACGAAACCTTTGGCACCACGGCATCTGGTGAGACCTTCTCGCTGGTCGTGACTTCCGAGTCGGGCAAGAAATCCAGCGGCCTCGCCTACATCCTCGACAATGGTCAGGGTGCTCTGTTTGACCCCTCCGGAAATCCGATCGTTGGTCCCAAGGACAACGATGTTCCGAGTCTGACTCTGATCGGTCCCGTTGACCCCGCCTCGGAAGGTTCTCCGCTGCTGTTCACCGTCCAGCTCGGCTCGTCCCTGCCATCGCCCACCACGGTCAAGCTGTCGCTCACGGATTTCAGCACCGAATCGAACGACTATCAGCCTGATCTCAACGATTCCACTTTCAATCAGGCCTTCTATCTCGATGAGACCGGCGCAGAGAAGCTGCTGCCGATCGATCCCAGCGGCCAGCTGACGCTGCCAGCTGGCGTGGGGCAGTTCTATGTGCGCCTGCGCTCGACTCCTGACGATGTCTATGAAGGTCTCGAGGAGTTCGGTCTCACGGCTGTTCTGCCCGAGCTGGGTGGGCTCAGCGACAGCGCCACTGGCGGCATCATCGATGACGGCACCGGCAAGGTGTACACCGGTCTGGTGGATCCCAGCGGTGAACCGGCGATCGACCCCTCCGGGACACCCGACAACGACATCCCGAGCCTGACGGTCACAACCCTGACCGAGTTCATCTCGGAGGGCAGTCGTGGCGTGTTCAGGGTCAGCCTCGACAAGACACTCGAGAATCCAGCTTCCCTGACGCTGCAGCTCAGCGGCGGCCCCGCCGGCCGCGAGGCGGATGTGCCGGGCGATGTCGGTTTCGAAGCTCAGTTCCAGGTGTCCTGGGTCGATGCCAACGGCACGTTGGTCTCTCAGAGCATCAGCAGCGTGGATGGCTTCTCCGGCGCCATTGACTTCCCCGGGGGCGTCAAGGATCTGTACGTGCGCGTGCTCACCGTCGCCGATGACGTCTATGAGGGCGCCGAGAACTTCCAGCTGACTGCCAACCTTGATCTCGGCGGCGCCCCCCCGGCCATCGAGGCTGTGGAGTTCATTCCGGTCGTCGGCGCCGAGCCGGTGCTGCAACTCACTGGCAGCGACGATGCCTTCATCGTGGATGACGGTACCGGCATCAAGTACACGGGCTCTGTGGATCCGAGCGGCAGCCCTCAGTCCGATCCTGGCCCCGGTGACAACGACATCCCGGTGCTGACGGTCACGAGCCTGATTCCGGAGATTTCAGAGGGGAATAGCGGCCTGTTCCGGATTGATCTGAGCAAGCCGCTGGAGTTCGATGCGCCGCTGAATCTGGGTCTGCGCAATGGCACGGCCGAGAGCGGCGACTACGGCTTCCCGCCGGCACCACAGGTGTTCTATCTGGATGGATCGGGCAACCGTCAGTTCCTGAGCCTGGATGGGTCAGGCAATGTGGTCCTGCCCGCGGGCGTGACGACGCTGTATGCGGTGGTCGACACGATTCAGGATGGTGTGTATGAGGGGGATGAAACGTTCTTCCTGGATGCGCGCCTGAATCTGCCTGGAAGCGTGGTGGATCCGTCGGGTTCGGCGACGGCGCTGATCTCCGACGATGGTTCGGCGCCTGTGTACGAGCAGGATGGATCGGGCAATCCGCTGCTGGATGGATCCGGCAATCCGATCACCGATCCGTCGGGTGTTCCGGATGACGATCGTCCCAAGACGCTGACGATCACACCACCGAATGAGGTGGTGTCGGAAGGTTCGCCGGTGCTGTTTAAGGTGAGCCTGGGCGGGGTGAGCGATCTGCCGCTGGCGGTGGCGCTGAGCCTTGGCAATGTGAGCACGGAGCCCGGTGATTACACGAGCCCGGTGCAGCCCGGCGATGTGTTCTATCGCGATGGTTCCGGCAATGATCAGCCGCTGCTGCGTGATGGCTCGGGGAACTTCCTGATTCCACCCGGTGTTCAGGAGTTCTATGTGCGTGTCGACACGACGGATGACGACGTGTACGAGGGGTTGGAGGAGTTCAGCCTGACCGGCACGCTGGCGAGCGTGCCTGGCGTGAGCGGCACGGGAACGGCGGGGATCACCGACGACGGCACCGGCACGCCGTACACGGGCGGTCTGGATCCGTCGGGCAACCCGGCTGTGGATCCGTCGGGTGTACCTGACGACGACCGTGGTTCGTTGACGGTGAAGACGCTGACGCCTGATGTCTCGGAAGGCAGCACGGCGCTGTTTGAGGTGACCCTCTCCAATGCGCTGGAGGCCCCCACTTCCATCAAGCTGGATCTGAGCCCGATCAGCCCCACGGCAAATAGTGAGGACTACGGCTTCCCTGCTGCCCCTGAGCTGTATTACTTCGACGGGGAGGGAGTCAAGCGTTTCCTCAGCCTCGATGAGGCCGGCAATGTCATCGTGCCGGCCGGGGTCACCAAGCTGTACATCAAGGTCGCCACGACCCAGGACGACGTCTACGAAGGTGCCGAGCGCTTCGAGCTGTCCGGCTCGTTGACGCTCGCTGAGAAGTTGCTCAGTGGTGCCGATCAGGCCACCATCCTCGACGACGGCAGCGGCAAGACTTACACCGGCGACCTCGATCCCTCCGGTCGGCCTGTGATCGACGAGGGGCGCCAGCCCGACAACGACGTTCCGTCGCTGACGGTGACGAGCCTGATTCCGGAGATTTCAGAGGGGAACAGCGGCCTGTTCCGGATCGATCTGAGCAAGCCGCTGGCGTTCACCGCGCCGCTGACTCTTGGCCTGCGCAATGGCACGGCTGAGAGCAACGATTACGGCTTCCCGCCGGCACCTCAGGTGTTCTATCTGGATGGATCGGGCAACCGTCAGTTCCTGAGCCTGGATGCGT
>CAYNGR010000061.1:0-16059 GCA_964396755.1 uncultured Cyanobium sp.
GGCTCTTGCTCATCTTCTGCACGCCATCGAGGCCGGGCAGGATCGGCAGCAGCATCCCGAACTGGGGCCGCAGGCCGAAATGGCGCTGCAGGTCGCGCCCCATGGCCACGTTGAACTTCTGATCGGTGCCCCCCAGCTCCAGGTCCGCCGCGATCGCCACGGAGTCGTAGCCCTGCAGCAGGGGATAGAGGAACTCGTGCAGGGAGATCGGGGTGCCGGAGCCGTAGCGGTTGGCGAAGTCCTCCTTGGCCAGCATCTGGCCCACCGTGGTGGTGCCGAGCAGTTCGATCACCTTGGGCAGGTCCAGCCCTGCCAGCCACTCGCTGTTGCGGCGCACCTCCAGGCGGCCGGGGGTCTCGAAATCGAGCAGGGCCCGCGAGGGATCCTGCCCCTGCCCAAGCTGCTGCAGGTAGGTGCGGGCGTTGGCCTCCACCGCCTCGGCGCTGAGCTGCACGCGGGTGGCGCTCTTGCCGGTGGGATCGCCGATGCGGGCGGTGAAGTCGCCGATGATCAGCACGGCCGTGTGGCCGGCGTCCTGGAAGGCCCGCAGCCGCCGGAACAGGATCGAGTGGCCCAGGTGGATGTCGGAGCCGGTGGGGTCGATGCCCAGCTTGACCCGCAGCGGCCGGTCCTGCTGCGAGGCCTCGGCCAGGCGCGTCGCCAGTTGCTGGTCCGGATCGGCGGGGCCGACACCGGCTGGGAACAGATCGGCCAGCCCGCGGCTCAGCCAGGAGGGCAGCTCGGAGGGGGCTGGGGCGGAGCTGGGCTGCTCAGGCATGGGTCGCCGGGGCCAGGGCGAGGGATGCCGGATCGTACGCAGCGGCACCGGCCGTGCGGACCGCACCGCCCGTGGGCCAGGTCTCAGGCGGTCTTCTCGAGCTCGCTCTTCATGCGATCCAGGGTGCGCTGCATCTGCTCGAACATCGCTTCCGGAGTCATGCCGAACTGGCCCAGCTGGGTGCGCAGCTGCTCGACGGTGAGCTTGGCCTGGAAATCATCGGAGAGTTCGAATCGCTTCATGAACACCCGATAGCGATCCATCATGTCCTCCATGCGCTCGATGTAGAGCTTCTTGCCCTCACGATCGAACTTGCCGTAGTCGCCGCCCAGCTTCATCAGATTCTGGTAGTCGCCGAACAGGCTTCTGGCTTCGTCCTGAACGATCTCTGAGTCGAAGAAGGCCATGGCGCGCAGGCGGCAGGCAGCGAACGCAGTCGATTCTGAGCTGCCCATCGAGATGCTGCGGGTGCGGATCCCACGGCCTCAGGCGGCGGCCCGCCCCACCGGCCCACCCCACTGGGGCCGCCGGCCGGGGCGCCCACAGGCCGTGCTGTCAGGCGCGGACCGCGGCTAGGTTCCGAGGCGTCCTGCGCGCGCTCCGGAACGGCGATGGCCCAGCGGCACTGGTTGGATCCTCTGGCCCGCCAGTTGCTGATCGCCACCGGCCAGCTGCCGCGACCCGGGCGACCTGACGCGTCCGGACAGGCGGAGGGTTCCGCAGCTGGTATGCAGTCTGACGCTCCGCCGCGCGGCTGGTGGCAGATCGGTGGGCTGGCCGCAGCTCCTGCCGCACCGCAGGATCCCCTGGCTCCGGAGCGTGAAGGGCAGGAGGCGATCGAACGCGAGCTGCTGGCGCTGCAGCTGCTTCAGCAGCCCGGCCGCCGGCTGCGCAGCAGTGAGGAGGTGCAGCGTGCCGCCGCCCTGGGCTGGCGTCTCGATGTCAATCGAGCCACCGCCGCCGACTGGCTGCGTCTGCCCGGCTGCAGCCTGGAGCAGGCGGATCTGCTGCAGCGATTGCAGGCTGGCGGTGTGCAGCTGAGCGGCCCTGAGGACCTGCAGCGCCTGCTGCAACTGGACCCCCAGCAGTTGCGCAGCTGGCTGCCGCTGCTGGAGTTTCGCTGGTACGGCTCGCCGCCCGACCCGGCTCCGGCCCCGCTGGCCGTCAATGGCGCCCCGGCCGGGCAGCTGCGCCGCCTCGAGGGACTGGGGGAGGCGGAGCTGGCCGTGCTGCTTCAGGAGCGCGCCCGCCAGCCGTTCCGCGACCTGGCCGATCTGCAGCAGCGCCTGGGTTTGCCTGCTGCGGTGATCGAGGGCTGGATCGGCCGGGTGAGCTTTGCGCCGCCGCCGCCGGGCCCGAGGCTGCCGCGGCCGTCGCGGCGGCCCGGGCGATGACGCCGCCGTCGCTGCGTCAGGGCGAGCTGTTCGGTGCGGGCGGGGAGCTGAGCGGGGTCTCCGGGCCGGCGCCGCTGCCGCCGCCGCTGCTGCGCGAGCAGCTGCTCGAGTGGCAGGAGCGCCTGCGCCGCCATCAGGGACCGCTGTTCCGCGGCCAGGCCGGGGGCGTCGCCCAGGCCACGCTCTTCGCTCCCGCCGAGTCTCACGATCCGCTGCAGCAGGCCGCCGACCTCGATCCGCTGTCGCTGCAGCCCCAGAGCCTCTCCTTCTGGCGCTGGCCCGAGGCGCCCCAGCGCGGTGCCGCCGTCTACCTGGTGATCGACCGGCCGGACCCTGAAGCCGAGCCTCTGCTGCTCTACGTGGGTGAGACGGGCCGGGCCGATCGCCGCTGGAAGGGCGACCACGACTGCAAGCGCTATCTGTCGGCCTACGGCGAGGCGCTGCGCAAGGCGGCTCTGCCGATGGCTCTGAGCATCCGCTTCTGCTGTGACGTGCCGGCCGCCATCGGTCCGCGCCGGGCCCTTGAGCAGGCCCTGATCCGCCGCTGGCTGCCGCCGTTCAACAAGGAGACGCGCGAGCGCTGGGCGACGCCGTTCACGGCCGATCCCGACTGAGTTCGTCGCGGCAGTGCCCACCGAAGGGGATGGCTACGATCGCTTCTTCCTCAACCGGGCTGATGGAATTCCGCTGCGTGCCGTCCACCGGCGACGATCTGCTGGCCGGCTGGAGCGGCGATGGCCTGGCCATCGGGCTGTTCAGCGACGCGGAGCATCCCGGTCGGCGCCAGCTGCGTGAACGCTTCGGCTCGGCCCTCGATGCCCACCTCGAGCAGCGCCGCTTCAAGGCCAGGCCGGGCGATCTGGTGACGATCGAACGGCTCGATCAGAGCCCCTCGCTGCTGATCCTGGTGGGGCTTGGCGAGGCTGCCGAGTTCCACCTCACGGCGCTGCGTCAGGCCTGCGGCCAGGTGGCGCGGCGCGCCTCACAGCTGGGCGTCAGGCAGTTGGGCCTGCGCATGCCCGTGGAGGCCTTCGGGGCGGCGGCGGCCGCGGCGGCCATGGCCGAATCCACCCGTCTGTCGCTGTACGCCGACCAGCGCTTCAAGAGCGATCCGGAACCCCAGCGGCTGCCGGAGGACATCGCTCTGCTGGGGATCGACAAGGACGGCTGGGAGGGGTTGCTGCATCACGACGCCCTCTGCTGCGGCGTCGAGCTGGCCCGCCAGCTGGTGGCGGCACCGCCCAACGTCGCCACCCCTCAGGCCCTGGCCGATGTGGCTGCCGCCATCGCCCAGGGCTTTGATCTGGAGCTGAAGGTGCTGGAGCGCGCCGATTGCGAGGCCCTGGGCATGGGGGCCTATCTGGGCGTGGCCCAGGGCTCGGATCTGCCGCCGAAGTTCATCCATCTCACCTACCGGCCCGCCGGCGAGGTGAAGCGGCGCGTGGTGCTGGTGGGCAAGGGCCTGACGTTCGATTCAGGTGGCTACAACCTCAAGACCGCCGGCTCCCAGATCGAGCTGATGAAGTTCGACATGGGCGGCAGCGCCGCGGTGCTGGGAGCCGCCCGCGCCATCGGCCAACGGCGGCCGGAGGGCATCGAGGTGCACGTGATCGTGGCCAGCTGCGAAAACATGATCAGCGGCGGCGCTATCCGCCCCGGCGACATCCTCACCGCCTCCAACGGCACCACGATCGAGATCAACAACACCGACGCCGAGGGCCGCCTGACCCTGGCCGACGCCCTGGTCTACGCCTCGAAGCTCGAACCCGATGCCATCGTCGATCTGGCGACCCTGACCGGCGCCTGCGTGATCGCTCTGGGCGATGAGATCGCTGGCCTGTGGAGCAGCAGCGACCTGCTGGCCGATGGGCTGCTCAGCGGCGCCCGCCTCGGCGGTGAGAACCTCTGGCGCATGCCGCTGCAGGCCTCCTACAAGCGCGGCCTCAAGAGCACCCTGGCCGACCTCAAGAACACCGGCCCCCGTCCCGGTGGCTCGATCACCGCGGCCCTGTTCCTGCAGGACTTCGTCGACAAGGGCATCCCCTGGGCCCACATCGACATCGCCGGCACCGTCTGGGGCGACAAGGAGCGGGGGCAGAACCCGGCCGGTGCCACCGGCTTCGGCGTGGCCACCCTCGTCAACTGGATCGTCGACGGAGCCGCCGCCTAGGTTGGACCCCTGCCCGGAGCGTCATGGCTGTTCCCAAGATCCGCTGGTACGTCAAGGCCCAGCTGGGGGTGTTGCTGCTGCCCGCGGGGCTCTGCCTGTTCGGTGAGGCGGTGATTCGCAAGGGGCTGCAGCAATGGGCCAGCCTGGTGGCTGCCCAGGGCGGTGCGGCCGGCGCGCCCGTGGCGGGCCCCTGGTTCTGGTACGGCACCCTCGGCCTGATCCTGATCAACGCCGGTGTGGGTCTGATGATCGAGAGCGGCCTGCTGCGCGGTTATCCGCGTCAGCCCAAGCCGTGAGGTCCGGGCTGGCGGCCGCTCAGGCCGCCAATTCCGCCGCGCGCGTGCCACTGGCTTCGCCGTCGTTGCTGAGGGCAGCGCTGGCGGGCGTTTCTAGCTCATGAATCCACCAGCGTGCCCGCTCGCGACTGGGGCCGAGCAGGGCGTCGAGATCGGCGGCTGCCTGGGCCGGGCTCTCGTAGGGACCGATGTGGCGCGTCTGGAGACCGTCCCGGATGGTCAGCAGATACATACACGCACGGAGCTTTGACAGGGTTCAAGTTAGGGCCTGCAGACGTGATTGCCCACCCGTGACGCTGAAGCGGCGGCGGGTCTGCAGCGGTCCGTGCCATTCCGTGTCGCCGTGGGCCGCTGGCCGCGGGCGTCAGAGGCGATCGCAGCCGTCCAGCAGGACGGTCGTCAGCTGCTGGCCGGCCAGGGCCTGCTGCTGCGTGCTCGCGCTCCCCACACCTGATCGAGACGTCGGTCGCGGCCGCAGGCGAAGCGGTAATAGCGGTACTTGAGTGCGTTGCGCTCCGCGTAGTCCTGGTGGTACTCCTCCGCCGGCCAGAAGCGGTTCAGCGGCTTGATCGCCACCTTCAGGGAGGACACCGGCCGGCCCAGCTCGCGGGCGGCGGCGACCGCGCTCTGGCGGGCGTCGACCGCCTGGCTGCCGCTGCCGGTGAAGATCACCGGACGGTACGAGTCACCCTTGTCGCAGAACTGGCCGCGGCTGTCGAAGGGATCGATGTTGCGCCAGTAGGCGCGCAGCAGGGTTTCGTAGCGGATGCGATCGCTGTCGAAGCGCACCCGCACCGATTCCTGATGGCCGGTGCCTCCCGCCGACACCTGGCGGTAGCTGGGGCGGGCCAGGTTGCCGCCGCTGTAGCCGCTCGTCACATCCAGCACGCCCGGCAGCCCTTCGAGGTCGTGCTCGAGGCACCAGAAGCAGCCCCCGGCCAGCACCGCCTCCTCAGTGGCGGCCAGGGCCCCCTGGGCCGGTGCCAGCAGCAGGAGCAACAGGCTGAGCAGCAGGGCGAAGGGGCGCATCGGTCGGGTTGCGGTCAGGAGATCCTGGCTGGCGCTCAGGCGATTGCTGCAGGGGTGCCGGCGCCGCCGCGGGCCGTCTGCAGCTGGTCGAGGATGGCGCAGGCGGCGCGGCGGGTGACGCCCGGTTCCCCCAGGTGCTGGCGCAGCCGCTGGTAGCCCTGGCGCTGCCGGGCCGCGGCGCCGCTGGCCGGTTGCAGCAGGGGCTCAAGGGCCGCCACGATCGCCTCGGGGCTGAACTCGTCCTGCAGCAGTTCCGGCACCAGCCGTTCCTGCAGGATCAGATTCACCGGCGAGATGTGGTCGACGCTGAAGCGCAGCAGGTGGCGGGCCACCAGCGCGGTGGGGCGGCTGACCCGGTAGCCGGCGACCTGGGGGACACCGCGCAGGGCGAGCTGCAGGTTGGCGGTGCCCGACTTGGTCAGCGCTGCGTCGGCCGCGGCGCAGAGCAGCGGCCAGCTGGCGTCGGTCTGATCGGAGGGGATCACTCGCACCCGCACGCCACGGCTGGCCACGGCGCTCTCCAGCAGGCTCTGGAAGCCCGGCTGGGCGGCCGGCAGCAGCACCTCCAGCTCCGGCAGCCGCTGTTGCAGCTGCGTCACCGCCGCCAGCATCGGCGGCAGCAGATAGCGCAGCTCCTGCGTGCGCGATGCCGGCAGCAGCAGCAGCACGGGTGCTTCGGGCGCCAGCTCCAGGCTGCGGCGCGCCTCGGCCCGGCCAGGCAGATCGCTGAGCGTGTCCAGCAGCGGGTGTCCCACCCAGGTGACGGCGGCGCCGCGGGAGCCGTAGAAGCGGGCCTCCTCCGGGAAGATCGCCAGAATCCGGTCGGTGAAGCCGATCAGCCGGGTGGTGCCGCCCTCGCCGAGGCGCCAGGCCCACTCCTGCGGGGCGATGTAATAGAGGATCGGCAGCTGCGGGAAGCGGCGACGCAGGCGCAGGCCAAGGTTGACGTTGGCGCCCATGTAGTCGATCAGGACCGCCCCATCGGGTGGGTGCTGCTCGAGCCAGCGGCGCAGCCGCCGCTGCAGCCGCAGGGTGGGCAGCACCAGGGGCAGGGCCTCCCACAGCCCGATCGCTCCCATCGCCAGCGTGTCGGCCAGCAGGGTGGCGCCCGCCTGGCGCATGCGTTCGCCACCGAGGGCGACCACCTCCAGCTCGAGGTCGCGGCGATCGGCCTCCTCGCGCAGGGCACGGATCAGCAGGGCACCCTGGAGATCGCCGGAGACCTCGCCGGTGCTGACCAGCAGACGCACCATCAGCGCTGGGCCGGCAGCGGACCGCGCCGACCCGGAGCCAGCGAGGCCTCCAGGAAGCCCACCAGTTCCTCGGCGGCATCGAGCAGAGGCTGGCGGCGTGCCTGCTGCAGGGCTTCGGCCAGCACCAGCTCTCCGCGGTAGAGCAGGGCCCAGATCTCCTGCAGCTGGCGCAGCTGGGCGCCGCCGTCGCGCTCGGCCAGGCCACTGCGGCGCAGGCCGATCCGGTTGAGGCCGCGCACCCGGCCGGGGTGCCCCTCCACCATCAGGAAGGGCGGCACATCGCGGTCGATGCGGCTCATGCCGCCGACCATCGCCAGGGTGCCGATCTGCACGAACTGGTGGATGCCGAGCACTCCGCCGATCACGGCCCGGTCGCCGATCACCACATGGCCGGCCACCGCCACGCCGTTGGCGATCACGATGCGATCGCCCAGCTGGCAGTTGTGCCCGATGTGGCTGTAGGCCATCAGCAGGTTGCCGCTGCCGAGCCGCGTCTGCTCACCCTCATGGGTGGCGCGGTTGATCGTGACGCACTCGCGGATGGTGTTGTCATCGCCGAGGATCACCTCGGTGGGTGCCCCGTTGTATTTGAGGTCCTGGGGTTCAAGCCCGATGCAGGCCCCCGGGAAGATGTGATTGCGGCGCCCGAGGCGGACGCGGCCGTCGATCACCACATGGGGGCCGATGCGGCTGCCTTCGCCGATCTCGACCTCCGGGCCGATCACGGCATAGGGGCCGATCTGCACACCAGCGGCGATGCGGGCCTGCGGATCGACCACCGCGGTGGGGTGGATCGAGGGGGCCATGGCTGCGGACGTCATGGCTCAGTCCACCAGGGAGAACATCAGCGTGCCGGAGCACACCAGCTCGCCCGCCACGGTGGCTTCCGCCTGCACCTTGCCGAAGCGTTTGCGCTTGAGGCTGAGCAGTTCGCAGCGGATGCGCAGCTGATCGCCAGGCACCACCGGCCGGCGGAAGCGCACGCCATCGATGCCGGCGAACACGAACAGCCCCTTGGGCAGATCCGGCATCTGGGTGACGATCAGGCCGCCGACCTGGGCCATCGCCTCGACGATCAGCACGCCCGGCATCAGCGGGCGGCCCGGGAAGTGGCCCTGGAAATGCGGCTCGTTGAAGGTGACGTTCTTGATCGCCACAGCCATGCGGCCGGGCTCATGGGCCACCACCCGATCCACCAGGGCGAAGGGATAACGATGCGGCAGCAGGTTGAGGATCTGTTCGCTGGCCAGCACCGCCGGTTCGACGCTGGCGAAGGCGGCTGTCGTGGCGTCGGGGGAGGCGCCGGCAGCAGCGGTGGTGCCGGCAGCATCCGATGCCTGGGAGTCGGGCGACGGGGAGCCGGTGGAGGACAGGGTGGTGGCGGTCAAGGGCGGCGGACGGAGGTGGCGGCGGGACTGGCGGGGACCGATGCGGCGGCAGCTCCGGTCTGCTGCTGCAGGGCGGCTGCCAGGGCCGTGTGCAGGCCGTGGGAGCCGCGATAGGCAAAGACCTGAGCCTGTGGCAGGCCCACCAGTGCCAGATCTCCGATCAGGTCCAAGAGCTTATGGCGCACCGGTTCGTCGTCGAAGCGCAGCGGTGGGTTGAGCCAGCGGTCGCCATCGCAGACCAGGGCGTTCTCCAGGGCACCACCGCGGATCAACCCCGCCGCCAGCAGCGCCTCCACCTGGTCGCGAAAGCCGAAGGTGCGGGCCGGGGCGATCTCGCGCACGAAGGCCTCGGGGCTGAGCTGCAGGGAGTGGAGCTGGCGACCGATGGCGGGCTGGGGGAAGTCAATGGCGGCGGCCAGCAGCGGGGCCTCGGAGGCCATGGCCAGCACGAAGCTCTGGTCCTGTCTCAGGGTGATCGGTTCGCCTCTGAGCAATGGCACGGCCCGGGGCCCGACCTCGCTGAGGCCGACCTCGGCGATCGCCTCCACCCAGGGTAGGGCGGAGCCGTCCAGCAGTGGGATCTCTTCGCCCTCCACCCAGATCTCGGCCTGGCTGACGCCGCATCCGGCCAGGGCCGCCAGCAGATGCTCGACCGTCGCCAGGCGCCGCTCGCCCAGCTGCAGGGCCGTGCAAAGACGCGTCTCGCTCACCTGGGCGGGCTGCAGCCGCTGGGGTGGCAGGGAGGGGTCATCCAGCCAGCCGACCCAGTAGCCGTCCCGCGGGCTGGGCCGCAGGCTGACGCGGGCGGCGGCACCGCTGTGCAGACCCACCCCGTGGCGCTCGACGGCGCCGGCCAGGGTCCAGGCCCGGCTGTAGTCGCTCGGCCAGATCATTGGATCAGAACTTCCAGCCGACGCCGAGGTTGAAGCGCCAGTTGCCGCTGAAGTCCTGGCTGGCGACCTCCAGGCGCAGCGGGCCGACCGGGGTGGTGACGATCAGGCCGGTCCCCACCGAGAAGCCCTGCCCTGGCTTGAGCAGCAGGCCGCCGGGGTTGCCGGGCACGCTGGACTGGCTGCCGAAGGTGGTGCCACCGTCCACGAAAACCTCGCCGCTGATGATGCTGAAGATCGGGAAGCGGTATTCGAGCGTGGCTTCGGCGAAGCTGCGGCCCACGCCGAGATCGCAGTCGTAGTAGCCGCGAACCGAGTTGCCGCCGCCGAGGCAGAAGGCTTCGTAGGGGGGCAGCTGGCCGACGTTGGCGCCGGCTGAGACCTGGAAGGCCAGGGCCTGTTTGCAGTCGCCAGTCTCGCCCGGCTTGGGACGGCAGCCCTTGTAAAGCTTCAGCCAGTTGACCGGGATGTAGTGGGTGAAGCTGCCGCGCAGGCGGTTGAAGGTCGGCGAGTTGGGGCCCACCGAGATGAACTGCTCGGTGCCGAGGCTGAGGAAATTGCCCTGCGTCGGGTTGCGGGGATCGTTGAGCGTGTTCATCGTGGCCGCCACGCGCACGCCCAGCAGCTGGTTGCTGTTAGCGCAGTTGTAGGCCAGGCAGACCACCGAGTTGATCGGAACCTGTGAGCCGCTGCCGTTGAAGTTGTTGCTGGCGACGCCGAAGGGATTGGACTGACCGGAGTAGTCCATCGGGGTCACCTGCTGGCCGCTGAGGCCGACGATGACGCTCCAGGGAACACGCTTGAAGGGGTTGCCGCCGTTGAGCGGTCGCACGAACTGCAGGTTGCCGCCGATCCGCTGGATGACGATGGAATTGCCGTTGTAGTCGAACCAGCTCAGCTTGTCGTTGGCGTTCTCGGCCTCCTGAACCGATCCGAAGACCTTGCCTTCGGGGTTGTTGTTGGAGTTGATGTTGTAGGCAACATTCGTTCCGGGAGCTTCGTAGAACTCGTTGGCCGTCAGGATGTTGCCGTTGTTCTGGCTCTGATAGATCTGCGGCACATCGCGGCTGACGAAGGCCTTCAGCCGGAATGCCGTGCGGAACGGATCGCCTTTGATCCAGGGATCGGTGAAGGTGATGTCCGCCAGGCCGCCGAACTGGCCGTAGGTGAAGCTGGTTCCCAGATCCCAGGCCCGTCCGAGCAGGTTGGTGTCCTGCAGCTGGATCTGGCCGAACACACCCTGGCTCTGGCTGTAGCCGAGGCCGCCTGACAGCGAGCCCGTCGACTGCTCGACGACGCCCAGCACGATCGTCACCTCGCCGGGGTTGTCCGCCACAGGCCGCAGCGTCACCTTGACGTCGGCGAACAGGCCCGTGCCGTACAGCCGCTTGATGTCCTCCTCAAGGTTGCGGCGATTGAACACCTCGCCGGGCTTGATCGAGATCTCGCGTGTGATCACCCAGGGCTTGGTCTTGCCCTTGATCGTCTGACCCTTGTCGTTGGTGGTGGAGCCCTCCTTGTTGACGAACTGCACCTCGACGCCGGCCACCGTGCCCTGGCGGATCACCAGCTGTACATTGCCGTCCGGACTGATCCGACCGGGGCCGGTCACCCGGGCCAGGGAATAGCCCTGATCGGCATACCACTTCTGCAGTTCCTGCATGCGGGCCTGCAGGGTGTTGAGATTGAGCGTCTTGCCCAGATCCGGTGCGAAGGTCTCATCGACCACCTGCTTGGGCACCTCGGCATTGGCGGGCTCCAGGCTGATCGAGGTGAGCACCGGGTTGGGCACCACCTGCACCTTGAGGCGCACCCCCAGGGGGCTGTCGACCGGCTCGATCCGCACGTCGGCGAACCAGCCGGTGGCGTAGACCGCCGCCAGGTCGTTGCGCAGCTGGCTGCGGGTGATCTCGCTTCCGGGGGTGACATTCATCGCCCCGTAGGCCGCCTGCTCCAGGCGCTCCTTCTCGGGATGGCTATCGAGCCCTTCGATCACCACCTCGCTGATCAGCACCCGCGGCTCCTGAGCGGCCTGCGGCTGCAGCGATGGGGAGGGGCTCGCCGGAGCGGGTGCCGGCGCCGGGCTCGGGGTCGCCGCCGGCGCATCACCGGCCGGGCTGAGCGGGTCAGGAGCCGGGGCGCCCTCCGCACCCGCCTGGGCGAGCTGAGCGGCAGGGGACGGGCTGGCCTGGGCGGTCACATCGCCGGATGGGCCGGCGCCAGTGGTGGCAGCTCCGGATGAGCCAGCTGTCGGGACGGGCGCCGGAGCGGAAGCCCCCAGCTGCAGGCTGGGGGCCCTGGTGGGCGCTGCGGTCGGGGCCGGCGCGGATTGGACCACGGCCACCTGGTCGGCAGCGGGCTCGGCTGTCGGCGCCGGCAGGGGCGGCAGGGCGGCC
Source organism: uncultured Cyanobium sp. (assembly GCA_964396755.1). Taxonomy (GTDB): domain Bacteria; phylum Cyanobacteriota; class Cyanobacteriia; order PCC-6307; family Cyanobiaceae; genus Cyanobium. The sequence goes on from CAYNGR010000061.1 coordinate 11,595, forward strand.
AGCTCGGGCCAGGTCGAGGAGTCGGCGGCGGCGGGCTGATTGGTCGGGCTGGTCGCCAGGGCGATGGCTTCGCCCGCCGTGCCCGTTGAAGCCTGGACGCGACCGGGCAGGGCCAGCAGGGTCAGGGCCCCGAGTGGCAGGGCTCCGGCCAGAAACGGCAGGGCGAGGTTGGAGGTGTGGTGTGACCTGCGCGAACCAGGACCAGCCATGGGAATCGTCGGTGGAGCGGCCGCGCCGCAAGGTGCGCCGACCTTACCGGTAGATGCGGGGGGGCGGGCAGACCCCTTGGACCCGTTTGAGGACCTCCCCGTACGCCTCGACGACGCCGCCCAGGTCCTGACGGAAGCGGTCCTTGTCCAGGATCCGGTCCTGCGGGTCCGTCGTGGCGCTGTCCCACAGCCGGCAGGTGTCGGGGCTGATCTCATCGGCCAGCAGGATGCGGCCCTCGCCGTCGAAGCCCAGCTCGATCTTGAAATCCACCAGCTCGAGTCCCACCGAGCCGAACAGTTCGCGCAGCTCGCGGTTGACCGTCAGGGCCAGCTCGCGCATCGTCGCCAGCTGCGCCTCGCTCACCAGATTGAGCCGCTGCAGCCGGGCTTCGCTCAGCAGCGGATCGCCCAGGGCGTCGTCCTTGTAATAGAGGTCGATCAGCGGAGGCTCGAGCCGGCTGCCGGCTTCGACAGGCAGCTGTTTGCAGAGCGAGCCGGCGGCGATGTTGCGCACCACCACCTCCACCGGGATCACCCGCACCGGCCGCACCGCCATCCAGAGATCGTCGAGCACGCCCAGGAAGTGGGTGGGCACGCCGCGGCCGGCCAGGTGCTCGAACAGCAGCGCCGAGATGCGGCAGTTGAGGTCCCCCTTGCCCGGCAGGCTCGCCTTTTTGAGGGCGTTGAAGGCGGTGGCGTCGTCCTTGTACTGGACCGCCACCACGTCGGCACGGTCGGTGGCATGGACCCGTTTGGCCTTGCCCTCATGGAGCAGCGAGCCGATGGACAGTGCGGTCATGGCTGGGAAGGGGAGGGGCTGGCGGAGGCGGGGGATTCGTCCGCGTCGGACGGTGGGGATGGGGGAGCTGCGGAGGGCTGGCCCGGGGCGCGGGCTCTGGAGCGTGCCGAGAAGGTCGGTGGCAGCGGCGCCGGGGCAGGCAGGCTCTCGGCATGGCCGCCGGCAGCCTGAGGTGAGCGCAGCTGCTGGCGCAGCGCCTGACGCCGCGCGGCACTGGCGGGATCGGCGGCATCCTGCAGGGTGCGCCATTCGCCGTAGGCGTCATCGAGGCGGCGGCTGAGGCGCAGGCGGCGCTCCGCCGTGCGGGCCGCCGTTTCGGGGCTGGAGGGCAGCGAGGCCTGAGCGGCGAGCAGCTCTCCCACCAGGCCCCAGGAGCCCGCCGCCGCCGCCTGTTCCAGCGCCCGCTCGAACAGCGGTTCGCGCTGCTCGGCCGGCAGATCCGCCAGCAGCCGCGCGGCCTGGGCCAGCCGCTCGGCCGCAGCGGCGTCCTGGTTGCGGGACAGCAGCAGCAGGGCGGCCGCACTGGCACTCTGACCGCCCGACTCGAGATGGGAGGCGAGCATCTCCAGGGCTGAGCGGCTGGCCCAGCTGCCGTCGCTGCGCTGCTGCAGCGGCAGCAGCAACGACTCGAGCCGGGCTGGCCCTTCGGCGGCCAGTCGCTCCAGCGCCAGGGCGGCACGGCGGTGGTCCAGCGCCGCGTTGGCCGCCCGCCATTGCAGGGTCAGCCATTGCACCTGTTCAGCTCCGGGGGCCGGACCGATGCGATCGAGCACGGTCAGGGCCCCGTCGGGCATGCGGCAGCTGAGCAGCACCTCCGCGTTGGCCAGCACCACCGCCAGTGGCTGGGGCGCTGGATGGATCGTCAGCAGTCGCTCACGCAGCAGGCGCAGGCGACTGTCGTCGCCGGCCTCGACCAGCTGGCGGCAGAGCAGGTCCAGCCGGTCGAGATCGGCGGTGCGCAGCAGCTTCTGGAAGTCGATCTCGCTGATCGGCGCCGCCGGTGGCATGCCCTGCGGGAGCGCGACAGGGCTGATGGCTGCAGGGGAGCCGGCGCCGGCCAAAGATCCCGCGGCAGGGCTCGCGGCCTCAGCGCCGCGCTGGCCTGGTCGCAGCGGCGGCGTCCCCTCAGGCGCCGGGGTGCTCGGCCCGGCTGGGGCGGGGCGGATCGCTGCTGGGGGCGGGGGCAGGGGGCCGGCCACCGCGTTGCCGGCAACAAGCCAGGCGGGATCAGCCGCCGGCTGGCGTGCCGGCGTCAGCGCCAGGGCAGCGCCCGCCGGCAGCAGGCAGCTCACCAGACAGGCCATGCCGAGCGGCAGCAGGGTGCCGGCCGGCCGGCGCAACGCCGGCCGCTCCGCGGCGCTGGAGCCGGTCACAGACAATGGCAGGGTTGACGGCACGTGGCTCAACTTACCGGCGGTGCCGTCGCCCGGGCTGCGCCCCGATCCCCTTGCCCCTCCGAGCCCCTGCGAGCTTGCCCATGAACGCCTCCGCCTCCCCTGCCCCCGGCCCCGCGCGGATCCTGGTGGTCGGCGGTGGTGGCCGTGAGAACGCCCTGGCCTGGGCCCTGGCCCGCTGTCCTGGGGTGGAGGGTGTGTGGCTGGCGCCCGGCAACGGCGGCAGCGCCGCCATCCCCGGCATCCAGGGGCTGCCGCTGGCTGAAGGCGACGCCGAGGGGCTGACCGAGGCCTGCGCCCGTCTGGCCATCGAGCTGGCCGTGATCGGGCCGGAGGCGCCCCTGGCCGCGGGTCTGGCCGATCAGCTGCGCGCCGCCGGCGTGCCGGTGTTCGGCCCCGGCCGCGACGGCGCCCTGCTGGAGGCCAGCAAGAGCTGGGCCAAGCAGCTGATGCGTGAGGCAGGGGTGCCCACGGCGGAGCACTGGAGCGCCACCAGCGAGGCCGAGGCTCTGGAGGCCCTCGAGGCCCACGGCAGACCGCTGGTGGTCAAGGCCGACGGCCTGGCGGCCGGCAAGGGCGTCACCGTCGCCGACACGATGGAGGAAGCCCGGGCCGCCATCACCGAGGTGTTCGCGGGGCGTTTCGGCGAGGCCGGCGCCTCGCTGGTGCTGGAGGAGCGGCTCAGTGGTCCGGAGGTGTCGGTGTTCGCCCTCTGCGACGGCCGCCAGCTGGTGCTGCTGCCGCCGGCCCAGGACCACAAGCGCATCGGCGAGGGCGACACCGGCCCCAACACCGGCGGCATGGGGGCCTACGCGCCGGCGCCGCTGCTGGATGCCGATGGGCTGGAGCAGGCGCGGCGGCTGGTGCTGGAGCCCACCCTGCAGGCGCTGCAGTCCCGCGGCATCGACTACCGCGGCGTGATCTATGCCGGGCTGATGCTCAGCCCGGACGGCATCAAGGTGATCGAGTTCAACTGCCGCTTCGGCGATCCCGAGTGCGAGACGCTGATGCCGCTGCTGGGCCCGGAGCTCGCCCAGGTGCTGCTGGCCTGCGCCCGCGGCCGCCTCGCCGATGCGCCGCCGCTGACGATCCTGCCGGGCTGCAGCGCCTGCGTGATCGCCGCCGCCGAGGGCTATCCGGGCCGGGTGCGCAGCGGTGATGCGATCGAGACATGCCTGGAGCCCGCCGCCGACCAGCAGCTGTTCCATGCCGGCACCCGCCTGGGCGAGGACGGGATCTGCCGCACCGCCGGCGGCCGGGTGCTGGCGATGGTGGCGCAGGCGCCCGATTTCGACAGCGCCTTCGAGCGGGCCTACGCCGGACTAGCCCAGGTGCGCTTCGAGGGAATCACCTATCGCCGTGACATCGGCCACCAGGTGCGGCGTCGCCTGACGCTGCCGCCGGAGGCCCAGGGGGAGCGGCCATGAGCGCCGCCACCGCCCCCTGGCGCGACTGGCGCCGCCGCCTGGCCCGCTGGTGGGCCGAGTTCAGCCTGCAGACCAAGCTGCTGGCGGTGGCCACCCTGGTGGTGAGCCTGTTGATGACGGGCATCACCTTCGTTGCGCTCAGCGGCATCCAGCGCGATGTGCAGCAGAGCGACACCCGCTATGCCCGCGACCTCGGGTTGCTGCTGTCGGCCAACGTGACGCCCCTGGTGGCCCAGGGCAATGACCGGGAGCTGGCGGCGGTGGCCGAGCGTTTCTGGCGCTCCAGCCGCAGCCTCCGCTACATCGTCTTCGCCGACGCCGAGGGGGTGATCTATCTCGGCATCCCGATGGGCCAGGGCGGCAGCGGCAGCGGCGGCGAGGAGCTGCTCAGCCGGCGCCTGGAACTGCCGGCCGATCTGCAGCGGCGTCCCGACAACCCGCTGATCCGCAAGCACCTGACCCCCGACGGCCAGGTGACCGATGTGTTCGTGCCGCTGCTCAGCGGCGAGCGCTACCTGGGGGTGGTGGCTCTCGGCGTCAATCCCAACGAGACCGTGCTGGCCAGCGCCGCCCTCAGCCGTGAGGTGACGGTGGCGGTGTTCATCTCGATCTGGGTGCTGGTGATCCTGGGGGCGG
>CAYNGR010000062.1:0-15833 GCA_964396755.1 uncultured Cyanobium sp.
GCCTGGCCTCCGACCCGGCCTGCGCCGGCACGCTGGCCCTCAACGGCACGGAATACCTCGACCTGCTGGCGGCGGCCGGCGTCGACGAGGCGACCTTCCCCCAGGTCCAGGCGGTGGGCCAGCAGCGGCTGTGGCAGCAGCTGGGCGGGCGCTCGGGCCCTGAGGCCGTGGACGAGGCCATCGCTGAACTGCAGGCCGCAGACCCCGGCTTCTCGATGGACGGCGCCTCCTGGACCAACGACCTCAGCTGGGTGGCGGGTTACGCCAACGTGCTGGGCCCGATGCAGCAGCTCAGCGCCAGCTTCCACGCCCGCTTCGATCCGCTGCTGGCGGCCGATCCGTCCGTCAGCCGCTCGCCGGCCTATCAGGAGGCGCTGCTGCACCTGCTGCTGCTCGAGACCAGCTGCTTCCGCTACTGGGGCCAGGGCAGCTGGACCGATCACGCCCGCGAGATCCACCGCCGCGGCATGGCCCTGCTGGCGGACCCGGCCGGGCCCGCTGACGCGTGATAGCGGCTCAGTCCACGAAGCGTTTGTACAGCCAGCGCACGAAGCCGCCCACCACGGGCACCGGCGCGAAGGTGGGGCCGACGAAGTCGAAGTAGTCGCGGTGGGCGTCGATCTTGCCCTCGCTGTTGATGTGCAGCCGGCTGACGCCTGGATAGATGAACTCGATGCCCTTGATCTTCAGGCCCATCTCCCACTCGACGAAGGCCTGATCCCCCTCGATGGCGATGGCGCCCGCCGTCAGATAGGTGTCATCGCAGCGCTGCAGCAGCCCCTCCTGGGCCTTGATGTAGGCGTCGATGCCCCGCCGCTCCTGGGTGGGGTCCTGAAACAGCACGTCTTCGGCGTAGAGGGCTCGCCACTCCTCCTCGCTGGGGCCCGGCGCGCCGTAGGGCTTGCTGAACAGGGAGCGCAGGGCGCTGGCGTCCACAGGTGCTGAGGCGATCGGGCGCACAGGCTAAGGAGACGATCCCGTGCGGCGCTGCCGCGCCTGCGGCTCGCCAGCGATCCGGCCTGGCGCCAGTGCCAGCCACAGCGCCCGCCCTGGCCTCAGCGCCGGCCGTTGCCGCTGCGGCGATCGCCCGCTCCGCGAGTGAGCCCGTTGCAGCGTCGCCTGCTGGGCCGGCCCAGCGGCTCAGCCTGCGCGCGCCGCGGCGATCTCAGGCTGACTCGCTCGTGCCGCCGAGCTGTCGGCTGCCCCTGGTCTGACCGCTGCCTTCGCTCTGGCCGTTGCCCCCCGCCTGCCCGTCGTCCGGGCCTGGCGCGGCGGCCGGCTGCGGCTCCTCCTCGATCCGGTAGTACTCGCGCTCATCCGAGCAGCACAGATCGGCGTAGTAGCGCTCCAGCACCACATGGGCCTCGTCATAGCTGGTGTGGCTGCGCCCGGTGATCGCGTCGCAGCCGCCGTCGTCGCGCAGGATCCGGTAGGGGCTCATCCGTCAGCACGCGGCGCCCGCCGAGGCTATGGCGGCTGCGCGTCGCTGCCAGGCCGGACCGCGACGGGACGGCGCTGCTCAGCTCGGCTCGCACCAGCCTGGAAACGGACCTGGCCCTCCCGAGCAGCTCCGCCCAGCTGGGTCATCTGCTGCGAGACCATGCGCAGCCCCGCAGCCATCAGAGCCACCTCTCGCAGAGTGACAAGCCAGCCGTGCCGTTGCGGTGTGGCAGCGGGAGCCTCGGCCGGCCGGCCTGGCAGGCCCGGATGCGTGCCGCTCCGCCTGCGGCCGGCGCCGGCCTGGCACGCTGCCACTGGCGCCGGCAGCTGGCTGGGACACCACCGCTGGCGGATCCCCCCCCTGGGCGGTGCTTGTCAGCCCGGCTAGCCTGGGCTGAGTCGTCAGGATCCGGATGACCCAGCTCCACGATCTGCGGCTGCGTCTTCTGGTGCAGCAGGAGAGCGAGCGGATCGCCGACGCCCACCCCGATGACCTGGATCTGTCGGTGATTCAGGCCCGCTGCCTCTGCTGGCTGGCGCTGCTGGCCGAGGCCCATGAGGATCAGGCCACCGACGCTGAGCGGCGCGGCGATGTGGAGCAGGCGATGGGCTGGTTCGCCGACTCGATGCGTCTGCGCGATGTGATCCAGGTGGTGAGCTCGATCGAGATCCCCCTGCCCCCGGCGGCTGATGACGACGGTGGCCAGGCCCAGGAGGCCGGCGGCGGCTGCGACATCTGAACGCCCGCCGCGGGCCCGCTGCGGGCCCGCGGCGGACGCCGCCCGGCGGTGATCCCGGCCCCGGCGCGGCCGCCGCGGCTGCTGGCTTGACGTTCAATGCCATGATGGGCATTGACAAGCACAAGGGATACGGTGCCGGAAGAGCCCTGCCAATGCCCTGACTGCCAGCGCTTCTATCGGGAACACGACCGATTGATCCGCGAGCATCCCAGCCTGCGTCAGCAGCAGGAGCTCAACTGGGCGGCTCTGCAGTCGTTCCGCACCCTCGCCGGCCGCGTGCTCGAGGAACTGCAGAAGACCCACGGCGACGGCGAGCCAGCCCCCACCCCCGTGTCCGCCGAGGCTGGCGCCGCGGCCGCTGAAGGCGAAACCGACGCCATCCAGCAGGCGATGGCCGATCTGGAGAACATCAACGCGCACCTGTTCTCGATCGAGGTGCTGATGGAGCGCATCTTCGATGTGCGCGTGCCCGAGGAGGTGGAGCAGACCTTCCGCGAGGTGGCCGGCGAACTGGCTCCTGATCCCCTCAACGCCGACCGGCTGCGGCTCAACCGGCTCCTTCACCAGACCCCCGATCTGCCCGATCTGGGGTGAGCGGCGCCAACGGCCCTGAGCTCCAGGCGACGTCCCGCCCCTGGGGGTATCACGACTGGACCCTCGCCAGCCTGTGCGGGCCGACCCCGGACGTCGCCTGGCCAGGCATCAGCCTCTCGGCGCAGTGCGACCTGCCCGTCGACGACTGGCCGCGCTGGTGGAGGGCGGCCCAGGGGCTGATCGCCGATCTGCAGCGGCGCCATCCGCCGTTGCGGCCATGGCTCGATCAGCTGCGTCAGTGGGACCCTCTGCCCCAGGGGCAGCCTCCCGCCGCGCTGCCTGTCCATGCGCACGCGAGTCGCCGCCGATCGCCTGATTCGCGTGTCGCAGTCCGCGGAACACCCCGAGATCGAGGCCCATCGCGACGCCGGGGGTGAGGCGGTGTTCCTGCGCACCGAGGCTGCTGAGCGGCTGATCGTGGCCGCCAGCGGCGAGCACGAGACGGTGTTGCTGCCCTGCCGGGCGATCGCTGCATCGATGGGTGGCCTGTTGCGCTTCAACGAGGTGAATGCACTGTTCGCGGCCGCTGCAGCCTGAGCCCATGGGGTGGACCCAGCCATCATCCGTGGGGCTCTTGAGACCTTCAGGAACTCGCGTCAGGACAATCCCGGTCGCTACAGCTTCGTGCAGCATCAACCGTTCACGCTGCTGCTCGACGATGCCCACAATCCCGATGGTGTGATCGAGCTCTGTCGGGTCCTGCGCAGCTATCGCGAGTCCGTGCAGCTGACGGACCTCTGCCATCTGTTCAGTGTCGCCATCGGTGGCAGTCACCGCCACCACATCGATCTGACCGCTCCGCATCTGGCCGCGACCTTCGATGCGTTTGTGCTCAGCAATGATGCCGACGAGGTGGCGGCTTCCCGCGATGATGCATCGGATCGTCCAGCCGCAGAGATGCTGGCCTGGTTCCGAGAAGCGCTGCTGGCTCAGGGGGCGCCCGAGTCAGCGATCACCTGTCTGCCTGCCGGATCCGATGACTGGCGCACCGTCCTGCATCAGGCCGCCCGGATCGGCAGCAAACGGGTGAAGTCCGGCGAGAGGCTGGTGATTCTCGCCGATCCCTCAGTTTCGCGAAATGTGCTGCGCGCCTGCGGCATGATCGGTTGAACCGATGGGCACGATCGGGCATTCAGAGGTGATCGCTGCTGCCCGTCGATCCCCACCCGCTCGGGCATGCATGGCTGCCTGCGTCGCCGGCGACTAGCCACGGCGACGCAGCAGCGAGCCGCGGTCGAGATCGCAGGTGATCGTCACCGGGAACTCCTGGGCGTTCCAGATCGTCTTGGCGTATTCGCGGATCGAGCGGTCCGAGGAGAACAGGCCGCTGCGGGCGGTGTTCAGCAGCGACATGCGGTTCCAGTGACGGCGGTCGGCCCAGGCCTGATCGACCCGGTCCTGGGCCTCGAGGTAGGCCTGGAAATCGGCCAGCACAAAGAACGGATCGCGGCCGGTGAGGTTTTCCAGCAGCGGCCGGAACAGATCGCAGTCGCCATTGCTGAAATGCCCCTGTTCGATCAGACGCAGCACCTCGGGCAGCTCAGGCACCGTGCTGATCAGCTCCCAGGGGCGGTAGCCCTGGCGCAGTTCTCCGATCTGCTCGGTGGTCTTGCCGAACAGGAAGAAGTTGTCCTCTCCCACCTGCTGGCGGATCTCGACGTTGGCGCCATCGAGCGTGCCGATCGTCAGCGCTCCGTTCATGCAGAACTTCATGTTGCCGGTGCCGGAGGCCTCGAGGCCGGCGGTGGAGATCTGCTCGGAGAGATCAGCGGCCGGATACACCCGCTCGCCCAGCTTGACGTTGTAATCGGGCAGGAAGATCACCCGCAGCCGTCCCTCCATGTCCGGGTCGGCGTTGATCGTCTCGGCGATGCCGTTGAGGAAGCGGATGATCAGCTTGGCCATGTAGTAGCCCGGCGCCGCCTTGCCGCCGAACACCACCGTGCGCGGTGCCAGGTGTTCGCCCTGGCCGTTCTTGATGCGCAGGTAGCGGGCGATCACCCCCAGGGCGTTGAGGTGCTGGCGCTTGTATTCGTGGATCCGCTTCACCTGCACGTCGAACATCGAGGCCGGATCCACCAGCACGCCGGTGTGGCGGTGGATGTACTGGGTCAGGTGGTGCTTGACCGCCAGCTTGGTGGCCCCCCAGCGCTCCAGGAAGCCATCGTCATCGACATGGCGCTCCAGGCCGCGCAGCTGGTCGAGATCGCGCACCCAGCCTTCGCCCACCGCTTCATCCAGCAGGGCTGACAGCTGCGGATTGGCGAGTGCCACCCAGCGGCGCGGTGTCACGCCATTGGTGACGTTGATGAACTTCTCGGGCCACAGCGTGGCGAATTCCGGGAACAGATCGCTGCGCACCAGTTCGCTGTGCAGCGCCGCCACGCCGTTGACGTGATGGGCCGCCACCGTGGCCAGGTTGGCCATGCGCACGCATTTGTTGCCCTCCTCATCGATGATCGAGACGCGCCTCAGGATCTGATCATTGCCGGGATACTTGAGCCGCACCTGCTGCAGGAAGCGGCGGTTGATCTCATAGATCAGCTCCAGGTGGCGCGGCAGCAGCGAGCCGAACAGATCCAGGCCCCACTTCTCGAGCGCCTCGGGCAGCAGCGTGTGGTTGGTGTAGGAGAGCGAACGGCTGGTGATCTCCCAGGCCTCCTGCCAGTCGAGATGCTTGTCGTCGAGCAGCAGCCGCATCAGCTCGGCCACGGCGATCGCCGGGTGGGTGTCGTTGAGCTGCACCGCCCAGTGATCCGGGAATTCCTGGATGGGGATGCCCCGCATGTCCAGGTTGCGGATCATGTCCTGCAGCGAGCAGCTGACGAAGAAGTGCTGCTGCTTGAGCCGCAGCCGCCGACCCTCGTCGGTGCCGTCGTTGGGGTAGAGCACCTTGGAGAGGGTCTCGCTGCCCACCTTCTCCTCGACGGCCCCGTAGTAGTCGCCGCTGTTGAAGGCGTAGAAATCGAACGACTCGGTGGCATCCGCCCGCCACAGCCGCAGCCGGTCGCAGGTGTTGACCCGGTAGCCCAGCACCGGCACGTCGTGGGGCACGCCGATGGCGTGCTCCTCCGGGATCCAGCGCACGCGGTAGTGGCCCCGCTCGTCGCGGTAGCTCTCGGTGCGGCCGCCGAAGCCCACGAAGCAGGCCTGGTCGGGGTGGGGGATCTCCCAGGGCCAGCCGCCCTTGAGCCATTTGTCGGTGATCTCCACCTGCCAGCCGTCGCGGATCAGCTGGTCGAAGATGCCGAATTCGTAGCGGATCCCATAACCGGTGGCCGGGATCTGCAGCGAGGCCATCGACTCGAGGAAGCAGGCCGCCAGGCGTCCGAGGCCGCCATTGCCCAGACCTGGTTCTTCCTCGACATCGAGGATCTCATCGATGTCGTTGATGCCGAAACGGCGCAGCGCCTCGGCGGCCTCCTTCTGAATGCCCAGCATCAGCAGGTTGTTGCCCAGCTGCGGTCCGATCAGGAATTCCGCCGACAGGTAGGCCACCACCCGCGCCGGAGAGGCATTGATCGCCTCGATGCCGGCCAGGTAGCGCGTCATCAGCCGGTCGCGCACCGCATAGCTCAGGGCCATGTACAGGTCGTGACGGCTGGCGGTGGGAGCGAGCTTGCCGAGCGTGTAGAAAAGATGCTCGGTCATGCCATCGAACACATCGTCGGCCTCGAGGCCGCTGCGGTCGGGGTCGGCGTAGCAGCCGGGGGTGGGCAGGTGCAGGTCCATCGGTCGGTGCTCGCTCATGCCTGTGCTCACCCTGCGTTCCTTGTTGGTCAAACCGTAGCGGTGGATGCCCTTTAGGAACTCCGATGGTGCGCGTCACAGCATCAGCGGAAGCGGCCGGGGGCACGCCCTAGGTTCAAGGCCTTGCGGGACAGCCCATGCTTCTGCCCTCCCTGCTGCTTGAAATCGGCAATCACCAGATCGAGGTGGCTGAGACGCTGATTCAGGTGGGCCGCTTTCTGGTGATCTTTCTGGCCGCCCGCACCTTCGCCGAGGTGCTGGTGCGCCTGTCGCTGCCCACGATCCTCGGCGAGCTGCTGGCCGGCGTGCTGATCGGCGTCTCCGGTCTGCATTTCCTGTTGCCCCCCGAGACGGGGGTGGCGATCAACGACCTGCTGCTGCAGCTGGTCTCCTCCCTGTCAGGCGTCACGCCGCAGCAGGTGCAGGAGCTCTACGCCGAAAGCTTCCCCGGGCTCGAGCAGGTGTCGCTGCTGGGCCTCTACGCCCTGCTGTTCCTCACCGGTCTGGAGAGCGAGCTCGATGAGCTGGTGGCGGTGGGCCTGCAGGCCACGACCGTCGCCGTCACCGGCGTGGTGCTGCCCTTCGCGATGGGCACCGCCGGCCTGATCTGGCTGTTCCATGTGCCACCGGTGCTGGCGATCTTCTCGGGTGCCGCCATGACCGCCACGAGCATCGGCATCACCGCCAGCGTCTTCGGGGAACTGGGCTGGCTGAAGCGGCGCGAGGGGCAGATCGTGATCGGTGCCGCGGTGCTCGACGACATCCTCGGCATCGTCATCCTGGCGGTGGTGGTGTCCCTGGCCGCCGGCGACGGCCTGGCAATCGGCCCGATCCTCAAGCTGGTGGCCGCCGCCGTGGTGTTCGTGGCCGCCGCCCTGTGGCTCAGCCGCAGCGCCGCTCCCGGCTTCGACTGGATCCTCGACCGGCTCAAGGCCCCCGGCGAGGTGGTCGTGGCCGGCTTCGTGGTGCTCAGCCTCTGCTGCTTCGCGGCTCAGGCGATTGGCCTGGAGGCCGCCCTTGGCGCCTTCGCCGGCGGTCTGATCCTCAGCCGCTCGCGTCACACCAAGGCGATCCAGGAAACGGTCAAGCCGCTGGTGGCCCTGTTCGCCACCGTCTTCTTCGTGCTGATCGGCACCGGCATGGATCTCTCGGTGCTCAACCCGTTCGATCCCGCCAACCGCCCCGGTCTGGTGGTGGCGCTGTTCCTGCTGCTGGTGGCCATCGTCGGCAAGGTGGCCGCCGGCTGGAGCTACGTCAGCAAGGAGCCCAGCAATCGTCTGGTGGTGGGCCTGGGCATGCTGCCTCGCGGCGAGGTGGGCCTGATCTTCCTGGGGCTCGGCACCCAGGCCCAGCTGCTCACTCCGGCTCTGGAGGCGGCGATCCTGCTGATGGTGATCGGCACCACCTTCCTGGCGCCGCTGCTGCTGCGGCTGGTGCTCGGCGGTGGCCCGCAGGGGCCGGCAGACCGCGATCCGCTCGAGGAGATTCCCACCTGAAGGTCAGAGAGCCTGGCCGGCTCAGCCCGCGGGCTGATCGCCACGGACCCGGGCTGATCGGCGCGGTGGCGCTCAGCGCCGTGCCTGGGGCCATCTCCCTGGCGGTCGTCCCTGTGGCCATCCCGGCTGTGCGCTGATCGGACCGCCGCGCCGGCGCCATCCTGGCGTTGCCGGCTGCAGTTGGTTGTCGGCTTCAGTCGCGGCCGTTGCGGAAGCGGTCCGCCAGGCTCCAGCTCAGCCCCGCCAGCACCGCCATCAGGCCCAGGCTCGAGGACCAGCCCGGCCCCAGCGCCCAGCACAGCACCAGCTCCACCACCACCCCCACGGTCAGGGCCAGGGCCAGGCTCATCAACACCAGCAGCAGCTCGCGGCTGGCGCCATCCAGAGGGCTCTCCTGCAGCGTCTGTTCAAACACGCCGATCGGCAGGCTCAGGGGCAGATACAGGGCCAGCGCCCACAGGGCGATCCCGGGCAGCAGCGGGATCCAGTCGGACAGGGCGGGCACCGCGGACATCGGTGGAGACTCGGCTGAGCGGGCGGAGGGGCCCGTCGGGCTCCCTAGCATCGCCGCCCCAGTGCCCGCTCCGACGCCATGGCTGCCGAAACATCCGGTTCCCCGAGCGGTTGGTCCCATCTGGGGCACCGGGTGCATTGCCTCAGCGCCGGCCCCGAGCAGCCGATCGGCCCGGCGCTGCTGCTGGTGCATGGCTTCGGCGCTTCCACCGACCACTGGCGCCACAACATCCCGGTGCTCTCCCGCCAGTACGAGGTGCATGCCCTCGATCTGCTCGGCTTCGGCCGCAGCGCCAAGCCCGGCGGTCTGCCCTACGGCGGCACCCTCTGGGCCGAGCAGCTGAGCGCCTATGTGCGCGAGCGCATCGGCCGACCGACGGTGCTGCTGGGCAACTCGCTGGGGGGCTACGCCGCCCTGGCCGCCGCCGCCGAGCTGGGGCCTGAGGCCGCCGGGGTGGTGCTGCTCAATGCCGCCGGTCCCTTCTCCGATGAGCAGGCGCCGCCGACGGGCTGGGGGGCGATCGCCCGGCGCACGATCGGCGGAGCGCTGCTGCGCAGTCCGGTGCTGCAGCGGCTGATCTTCGAGAACCTGCGCCGCCCCGCCACCGTGCGCCGCACCCTGCGGCAGGTCTACATCGACCAGACCAACGTCGATGAGGAGCTGGTGCAGTCGATCCTGGCCCCCTCCCGCGATCCGGGCGCCTTCGGAGTGTTCCAGACAGTGTTCGACATCCCGCGCGGTGAGCCGCTCGATGCCCTGTTCGCCCGCCTGCAGGCGCCGTTGCTGCTGCTCTGGGGCATCCGCGACCCCTGGATCAATGCCGTCGGTCGCCGCGGCCAGTTCCAGCGCCATGCGCCCTCCGCCACCAGCGAGGTGGTGCTGCAGGCCGGCCACTGCCCCCACGACGAGGTGCCCGATCAGGTCAATGCCGCGCTGCTGCAGTGGCTCGAGGCTCTGCCGGCCGGCTCGGCGTCCGCGCCGCAGGCTCCGGCCGCTGCGGCTGATGCCCCGGCGGAACCTGTCGTCGCCCCCGCCACCGTCGGTGCGGCGGCTGTCGCCGCCAGCTGAGCCTGGCCTGCGGCCCCAGCCGCTCTGCCCGGGGGGCGTCGGAACGGCCGTTGGCCTGCAGGTCCCTTGCGCGCCCTGCCGGGGCTGCTGCGCGGCCGCCGCTGTCCGCTCAGACCGGCAGCGCCCGCGGCGCCAGGCCGGCGGCCACCCCCGGCAGGCGGCCTGGCGCCAGCTGCTCGAGCGGGTCGAAGCGGCGCTTGACCGCCTCGATCAGCGGCCGCGACGGGGCATCCAGCCAGGCGGGGAGCTGGGTCTCGGCGGGCTGGCGCAGCACCGTGAGCCAGCCGCCCAGCTCCTGGCAGCGCTGCCGCAGGGCGCTCACCCGCGCGGCATCGATCGTCGCGGTGGCCGTGCTCCAGGCGTGGCCGATGCCGCTGGCGGCCGCCAGCTCCACCGCCAGGCCGCGCAGCTCCGGCCGTGCCAGCAGGGTGGCGACGCGGTCGCCCGGCACCGCCAGGCGCAGCAGCCAGGCGGGGCTTGCCACCCCGCTGGCCAGCGCTCCCGGTTGGCCGCGGCCATGGGCGAGCAGCTCCTCCAGCGCCGCCGCTTCCACTTCATGGCAGGCCAGGCCCGTCTGGCGGCCGATGGTCTGCACCTGCTCCCGCAGGCTGGTGGCGCTGACGCTGGCCAGGCCGATCAGCACCTGTGGCTCCTCGCCCAGGCCGGCGGCGGCCGCCAGCGGGGCGCTCCACCAGTCGATCCGCTCCGGCGTCAGGCTTGAGCCCACCAGCCAGGCCACCAGGGCCGCCAGGTCGGGCAGGCCGCCAGCCACCAGCAGCCCGCGGCGGGCCGGCGGGATCGGCTGGGTGCGCAGCGTCACGCTGCTGATCATCCCCAGCGAGCCCCAGCTGCCGCAGAACAGCCGCATCAGGTCGTAGCCGGCCACGTTCTTGACCACCCGTCCGCCGGCCCTGGCCTCCACGCCGTCGCAGCGCAGCACCGACAGGCCGATCAGCTGGTCGCGGATGCCCATGTGGCGATGGCGGTAGCCGCCGGACAGACCCCGGGCCACCAGCCCGCCGATGCTGCCGGCGTCGCTGCCGCCCGGGCCGCTGCCCCAGGGCGGATCCACCGCCAGCCACTGGCGGTGGCGGGCTAGGGCCTGCTGCACCTCCGTCAGCGGTGTGCCGGCCCGCACGGTGAGGGTGAAGTCGCCGGGGTTGTGCTCGAGGATGCCGCTCACGGCCCGCAGGCTCAGCGGGGTGCAGGGCTGCCGCAGCGGCGCGCCCCAGTCCAGGCGGCTGCCCAGACCGCTGGGCAGCCAGGGGGTTCCCTGCCGGTGCAGCTCACGCACCAGCTCCGGCAGATCCTTGGCGTCGGGCTGCATCACGGCACGATGGTGCCACGCAACCGGCGGGCCTGAGGCCCGGCCCTGCCGTTCCGGCTGCTCCGCTGGCGCCGCCCGGCGCTGATCGTGCATCGTGTCGGGCATGACGTTCCACCCCGCTGCGCTGGAGCGGCCCTGCCCCGCCCATGCCTCTCCGGCCCCGTTCTGCCGCCCTGGCGCCGCTCTCCGGTGTGACGGGGGCCTTCTCGCCGGAGCCTGACCGGTGACGACCGCAGCGGTGGCGGACCCGCCCCTCAAGATCGTCGTCCTCGATGACGACCCCACCGGGTCCCAGACGGTGCACGGCTGTCCGCTGCTGCTGCGCTGGGACCAAGACACGCTGCTGGAGGGCCTGCGCCACCCGTCGCCGCTGCTGTTCCTGCTGGCCAACACCCGCGCCCTCGATCCCACCGCCGCCCGTCAGCGGGTGGGCGAGATCTGTCAGGCGCTGGCGCCGGCCCTGCGGGAGGCCGAGGCGCGCGGCTGGATCCGCGGCTGGCAGCTGGTCAGCCGCGGTGATTCCACCCTGCGCGGCCACTACCCGCTGGAGGTGGATGTGCTTGCCGCCGAGCTGGGGCCGTTCGACGCCACGCTGCTGGCGCCGGCCTTCCTGGAAGGGGGTCGCAGCACCCGTGAGGCGGTCCATCTGCTGCACGGTCAGCCCGTGCATCAGACCCCCTTCGCCCGCGACGGCCTGTTCGGCTACCGCCACAGCGATCTGCGCGCCTGGGTGGAGGAGAAGAGCGGCGGCCGCATCGCGGCGACGGCGGTGCAGCATCTGAGCGTCCGGGATCTCGAGGGGGACCCCGCCGCCCTGCGCCAGCGTCTGGCCGCCCTGCACGACAACGCCACGCTGGTGGTCGATGCCGAGCGTCCCGGGCACCTGAACGCCCTGGCGGCGGCCCTGCGGGACCTCGCTGCGGTTCCGGTCGAGCCGGACCCGACCGTCGCGACTACGGCTCCCAGCGAGTTGACGGTTCCGCGGCCCTGCCGTCGCTTCCTGATCCAGAGCGCCGCCGGGCTCGTGGGCGCCCTGGCCGCCCTGCCGCCCCAGCCCCTGGATGCCGCCGCGCTGGCCGGCCTGCGGCGCCGCGATGCCAGCGGCCGGCCGCTGCCCGGATTGGTGATCGTGGGCTCCCATGTGCCGCTGGCGGATCAGCAGCTGGAGCGCCTGCTCGCCGATCACCGCTGCCAGGGGCTGGAGCTGCCCGTGGACCGGCTGCAGCGGGTGCTGGAGGGGCCGCTGCCGGATCGGCTGCTCGCCTCGCTGGAGCAGGACTGGCGCGCTCAGCTGCAGGCGCTGCTCGAGGCCGGTCGCACGCCGGTTCTGTACACCAGCCGCGGCGAGCGTCGCTGCCGTCACGCCGCAGAGCGGCGCGCCCTGGGCCTGGCC
This sequence comes from uncultured Cyanobium sp., assembly GCA_964396755.1. Classification (GTDB taxonomy): domain Bacteria; phylum Cyanobacteriota; class Cyanobacteriia; order PCC-6307; family Cyanobiaceae; genus Cyanobium. Next base: position 12,323 of record CAYNGR010000062.1, read on the forward strand.
CTGGCCGGCCTGATGGCGCGGCTGGCCGCATCGCTGGCGCCGCGGCTGGGCTATCTGATCAGCAAGGGCGGCATCACCACCCACACCCTGCTGGCCGATGGGCTGAACCTGGCGTCGGTGCAGCTGCAGGGCCAGCTGCTGCCTGGGCTGTCGCTGGTGCTGGCGGGGCCCGACGCCCTGCCGCTGCTCACCTTTCCGGGCAACCTCGGCGACGCGGACACGCTGCATCAGGCCTGGCGCAGGATGGAGGGCGACGCACGCGCCCCGGGGCCGCCATGACGCCCGACCAGGTCAGTCTGCTGATCGCGATCCTGGCGGAGGTGGTCGCCACCACGGCGCTCAAGGCCAGCAACGGCTTCACCAGGCCGCTGCCCTCGCTGCTGGTGGTGTCGGGCTACTGCATCGCCTTCTACAGCCTGTCGCTGACCCTGCGCAGCATCCCGCTCGGCGTCGTGTATGCCCTCTGGTCGGGGCTGGGGCTGCTGCTGATCACCCTGGCCGGCTGGCTGATCTGGGGTCAGCGGCTGGACGGACCCTCCCTGGCGGGCATGGCGCTGATCGTCGCCGGCGTCAGCGTGATCAATCTCGGCGGCCGGGCCCACTGAACCGCCTGATGGCAGCCGGGGTCAGCCACTGGGCGCATCCCGGTCGGGGAGGCGTCACCCCTGTGCCCGGTGCCCCGCTGGCGGCAAGCCGCCCTGCGCTGGGCTCGCCGGTCGTGGTTCAGCCGCCCCGGGAGCTGCGCACCAGCAGCTGCACCGGATGCAGAACCGGCAGCGGCGTGTCGCTCTCCTCGAGGTGGCGGCGGATCTGCAGGCTGCAGCCGATGTTGGCGCTGACGGCGACGGCGGCGCCGCTGCCCGCCAGATCAGCGGCCTTGAGGCGTCCCAGCTCCGCGGCCTCCTCGGGCTGCACCAGGTTGTAGATGCCGGCACTGCCGCAGCAGACGCCCGCCTCCATCGCCTCGACCAGGCGCACATGCGGGATCTGGCGCAGCAGCTCGCGCGGCTGACGGCTGATGCCCTGGCCATGCAGCATGTGGCAGGCGTCGTGATAAGCCAGCACCAGAGGCCGCTCGGCCGTGGCCGGCTCGCCGTCGCCGTGGCGCAGCGGCTGCAGCGAGGCCGCGAAGGCCTCGGAGAGGCCCACCCGCGCCAGGTACTCCTGGATGTCGGCGACGCTGGCGGCGAAGCGCTGCGCCTCAGCTGCGGCCGCCGTGCCGCCCCCCTCGCTGACGCGGTCTCCATCCGCCTCGGCCTGCGCCAGCAGGTGCCCATAGGCCTTGAGCGTGTGGCCGCAGCCGGAGGCCGCCACCAGCACGGCGTCGAGCGGTTCCTCGCCGCCCGGCCTGCCGGGGCCGATCACCGCAGCGAAGCTGGCCATCAGGTCGCTGGCCAGCTGGCGCGTCTGCTCCAGTTCCCCCTGGTGATGGGTGACGGCGCCGCAGCAGCCCTGGGCCGGCGGGATCACCACCTCGATGCCGTTGGCGCTGAGCAGCTCGATCGTGGCGGCATTGACGGCCGGATCGAACAGGCGCTGCACGCAGCCCAGCACCAGGCCCACCCGCCGGCGTCGCTCGCCCCGGGCCGGCACCAGCACGGGCCAGGAATCGACGAAGGCCTCGGGGGCCAGGGGTGGCAGCAGCCGCTCCATCGCCTCGATCTGCGGGCCGAACAGGCGGGTGAGGCCGCTGCGCCGCGCCAGCTGCTGCAGCGGACCGCCGGCGTAGGCGCGCAGGGGCGTCAGCAGCGCCCGCAGCCGCTGCGGGTAGGGCAGCACGGCGAACAGCAGGCGACGGAAGGCCCGCTGGGCGGGGGTGCGCAGCTCGGGGGCATTGAGCTTCGGGCGGGTGGCCTCGATCAGCTGGTCGTAGCGCACGCCGGAGGGGCAGGCGGTGACGCAGGCGAAGCAGCCCAGGCAGCTGTCGAAATGGCTGGCGACCGTGGCGTCCAGCTCCAGTTCGCCCGCCTCGATCGCCTTGAGCGTGTGGATGCGCCCGCGCGGCGAATCCATCTCCGTGGCCAGCACCCGGTAGCTGGCGCAGGTCGGCAGACAGAAGCCGCAGTGCACGCAGGGATCCGCGGCGGCCAGGGAGGAGGGAGCGTTCATGGCCGAAAGTTTGCCGAGCCGGCGGGCCCGGCGGCGGATCCCTGTCGCCGCAGCGCGCTCAAGGTGCTGAGGCCGTTCCGGGACGCCCGGGCTCGGCTGGCTGTGACGGCCGCGGCGTTCAGCGGCTGATGGCTGGCTGCTCGGATCGGGCGGGCGGTGTCAGGTAGGCGAACGCGATCAGCAGGAAGGCGGTGATCCAGATGTAGTACTGCGCAAACACCACGGGGCTGAACTGCAGGAAGATCAACAGGGTGAGCGTGCTGGCCAACCAGACATTCAGCCGCTGTTTCGCCTGCACGATCCAGCCCATCACGAACAGGCCACCCATCAGCAGCCGTGTCTGGTCCACCGACAGCAGGATCATCTCGGTGCCCGTGGCGATGCCATGGCTGGAGGTGCCACGGCTGGCTGAGAAGAGCATGCTCAGCAGAAAGCCGTCCGGTGAGTTGAGCAGGAAGGGCACCGACAGGGCCGCGGGCAGCGCGAAGGCGACCAGGCAGTACTGGAGCAGCCGCCTCCACTTCGGTCGGGTGTTGTGGTGGGTGCTCTGGCTGGCCGATTCCACAATCAGCCCCAGCAGGAAGCAGGGGAGCAGGATGATGGCGATGTGCTTGATGCACAGCGACAGGCTGAACAGCAGGGCCGACAGCATCGGTCGACGATTCAGCTGATGGCCGGCCGCGATGATCGCCAGGATGGCCGGAAATTCCAGGTGCTGCACATCGATGATGTAGGCGCTCCAGCGGCCGAGAAGCAGAATGCTGCAGGCGATCAGACCAAGCAGCGGCTTGCGCTGCTGGTGATAGATGTGAAGGGTCAGCAGACCCAGCCCGAGGTGGGAAACCAGATTGACGCGTCTCCAGAGAGACAGAAAGTCCGGGAATTCCCTGATCTCGAAATGCTGTAGGGCGGCGGAGAAGAGATAGGTGAGCGGCAGGTAGGTGGGGAAGTTGTCGTTGTCCCGCATCGACCGGCCGATGATGCGGGTGTAGGGGTTGGTCCCTTCGAACAGCTTCTTGCCTTCGTTCCAGACGTTGTAGATGTCGCTGCCGATCAACCGCTCCGATCCCTTGAGTTCCCAGAGATGGTGGATGGCGGCTGTTGCGATGCCGATGGCGATCGCCACGGCCAGCACGATCGCCCGCTCCCTCGACCTGGTTGTCGCCATCCCTGACCTTTCGAAGGCTGCTCAGCCCCCGAAGTGTCGCACCACCGCCTCGGCAAAGCCACTGCAGCTCACCGGTTCCACCCGCGGCTCCATCAGACGCGCCAGGTCGTAGGTGACCTCCTTGTTGGCGATCGCGGCGCTGAGGCCGGCGGTGATCAGGTCGGCGGCCTCCTGCCAGCCCATGTACTCGAGCATCATCACGCCGCTGAGGATCACCGAGCCGGGGTTGATCCG
>CAYNGR010000063.1:0-4120 GCA_964396755.1 uncultured Cyanobium sp.
CGCCTCACTTGCCGATGCAGAAGCGCGCGAACACCCGGTCCAGCACCGCTTCGCTGACCTCCTCGCCGCTGATCTCGCCCAGACGCCGCACCGCCTCGCGCAGATCGATCGTCCAGAAATCCCAGGGCAGCTGCTGGGCGGCGGCCTCCTGGCTGGCGGCAAGGGCGGTCGCCGCGGCGGCGGCCAGCTCCCGCTGGCGGGCGTTGAGCGCCACCTGCAGCCCCTCCAGATCGCCGGCGCCGCACAGGCGCAGCAGGGCGGCGGCCAGCTGCTCGCGGCCATCGCCGCGCAGGGCGCTGATCTGAACCGTTGCCGTCACCTCGTCGTTCGCCGGACCGGCCCCGGGCAGCCGCGGGGACCGCGCGGGATCGGCTGTCGTTCGCACGGAGGCGTCTTGATTGGCTGTCTCGGCTGGCTCCGCCATGGCCGTGCCTGCTGCCGCGGTCTGCGGCGCCGCCCGCTGGCTGTCCGGACCGCTGTCCGCCAGCAGATCTGCCTTATTGCCCACCAGCAGCAGCGGCACGCCCGCGGGCACCTGCGCCCGCAGCTGCGCATCCGCCGCCGTCCAGCCCGCCGCCAGGTCGAACAGCAGCAGCACCACGTCGGCGGCGGCCAGGGCCTGGTGGCTGCGCTCGATGCCCAGGCGCTCGACCGGATCGTCGGTGGAGCGGATGCCGGCGGTGTCGATCAGGGTGAGCGGCACGCCATCAAGCACCAGCTCGCTCTCCAGCAGGTCGCGGGTGGTGCCGGGCAGATCCGTGACGATGGCGCGGTCGCGGCGGCTGAGCAGGTTGAGCAGGCTGCTCTTGCCCACGTTCGGACGGCCGACGATCGCCACCCGCAGGCCCTGGCGCAGCAGTTCCCCCTGCTGGCCCTCGGCCACCAGGCGTTCCAGCTCCGCTTGCACGGCACCCAGCTCCGCCACCACGGCGTCGCCGTCGAGCGGGGGCAGGTCCTCCTCGAAGTCCACCCGCGCCTCCAGTTCCGCCAGCTGATCGAGCAGCCGATCGCGCAGAGCGCTGATGCGGCGCTGCACACCCCCGTCGAGGCCGGCCATGGCCAGCTGGGCGGCGCGGCGGCTGCGGGCGTCGATCAGGGCGGCGAGGGCTTCGGCGCGCGTCAGGTCGAGGCGGCCGTTGAGAAACGCCCGCTGGCTGAACTCCCCCGGCCTGGCCCGGCGGGCACCGGCGGCCAGCACCAGCTCCAGCACCCGCCGCACCGCCTCCAGGCCGCCGTGGCAGTGCAGTTCCACCACGTCCTCGCGGGTGAAGCTGCGCGGGGCGCGCATCAGCAGCAGCAGCGCCTCGTCGACGCGCTCGCCGCTGGTGGGATCGACCACGTGCCCGTACAGCACCCGGTGGCTGTCCCAGATCTGGGAGCCCGGCGCCTGGAACAGCCGCCGGCCGATCGCCTCGGCCCCGGCTCCCGACAGGCGCACGATCGCCACGCTGCCTGCCCCTGCCGCCACGGCGGTGGCGATGGCGGCGATGGTGTCGTCTGCGCAGGGCGCGCCTGGCGGTTCACGGTCGGCCTGGCTGGCCGGGTTGCCTGTGGCTGGCGTGGAGCCCTTGGGTGAGTGTCCCGCACGTGGGACATCGCCCTGTTGCGTGTCTGACGCCTCTGGCAGGGCCTGGCTGCGGCCGCTGCCGGCGGCCGGCCGGCCATCAGCCCTGGTGACGGCATCGGACTCTGCCTCCCTAGCCTGCATTGCCCACGGGGTCCGATCCCCCTCTGCCGCCACCATGGCCCGCGTCCGTCGTTCCGAGTACGCCCCAGCCTGGCGCCGGGCCCGGCCGCTGCGGCGACTGCGCGAGATGCGCGACTGGCTGCGCCGCCAGCAGGGCTCCCCCGGGTATCAGGCCCGCGGACTGGCGGCGGGCGTGTTCACGGGTTGTCTGCCCTTCTTCGGATTGCAGATCGTGCTGGGGGTGGCGCTGGCCGGCGCGATGCGTGGGCACCCACTGCTGGCGGCGGCCGGCACCTGGATCAGCAACCCGTTCACCACCCTGCCGATGGTGTGGCTGAACCTGCAACTGGGCATCCTGGTCCTGGGTCCGACGGAGAGGCTGCCGGATCTGCAGCAGCTGGCCGGGCTGTCGCTCGCCGAGCTTGGCTGGTCCTTCGGCAGCCGCCTGCTGCTGGGATCGCTGCTGATGGGCCTGCTGACGGCGCCGCCCAGCGGCTGGCTGTGCTGGTGGTGGCTGCACCGGCGCCGGCTTCAGGATTCCGCCAGGCCGGGGAACACCATCAGATCGATGTGAGCGCCGCTGGGATGGCGCCATTCGCGGAACTCCGCCGCCAGCGCTCTCTGCTCCTTGGACAGCGACTGGGACTCCAGCTCCTGCAGGCGCTGGTGCACCTGGTCCAGCGCGTTGTCGATCAGCTGGGCCGCCTGTTCGGAGGTCATGGGATCACGGCATCGATGCGACGGATGTAGGGGAGCGCTTCTGGCCTGGCTGTAGCTGCAGACACGGCTGCGGTTGGCTGTGGCTGGATGCTGACGTTGGCCGCTCCATTGCCCCTGGGATGGGCCGTTGCCGGGCCTCAGGGTGTGGCGATCTGCTCCGCACGGCTCGCGTCTGCCTCGGAGCTGGCTGCCTGGAGCACCCCCGCCAGCCAGCGCTGCAGCGGCTGCCAGTCGTCGCGTTGATCGATCGCCTCCCACAGCGTCTCGATCAGCGGCCGGATCGGCGTCTCGCTCAGGTTCCATTGCCGCAGGTTCCGCTGGATCGCAGCGGCGCCCAGCGGCCTCGCCGCCAGGGCCCGGCTCCACAGCCACCAGGCTTCCCGCCAGGCCAGCCAGGCCTGGCGCGGCGGTTCCGGGGCAGCGGCGACGCAGGGCGTCAGCTCCTCGGCGGTCTCGGGGATGCCCCGCTGCTGCACCTGCGCCGCCAGCCCAGTGAAGAAGCTCCCGTAGCCCACATCCCAGTCCGACAGCAGCTGCAGGGTCAGCGGCACGGGATCGGGCAGGTCGCTGTCCGCTGCGCTGCTCCCGGGCCCCGCATCAGGACGGCCGCTCACCGCCGCTAGGCCCAGCCGCCGCAGCAGGCCGGCGCGGTAGCGGCGGTCGCAGGCCGCGGCGAAGCGCTCCAGCTGGGCCTCCAGCCCGGCGCGCGGCAGCAGCATCGCCAACGGCTCCTGCAGCAGCCGCAGGTTCTTATGGCAGACGGCTGGCTGGCGGCCGTAGGCGTAGAGGCCGTCGTGGTCGAAGCTGGCGGCGGTGAGGCCCGGATCCCAGCGGTCCAGAAAGGCGTAGGGGCCGTAATCGAAGCTCTCGCCCGCCAGCGACATGTTGTCGGTGTTGAGCACGCCGTGGGTGAAGCCGGCCACCATCCAGTCGGCCGCCAGCTGCGCCACCCGTTCGACCAGGGCGCCGTAGAAGGCCAGCAGCCGGGCCTGCTGATCGCCACCGCCGGGCCCGCCGGGATGGGCGGCCGCCACCTCCGGGTAGTGGTGATGCACCACGTGCTCCAGCAGCCGCACCAGCTGGGCCGGGCGGCGCAGGTGCAGCAGTCGTTCGCACGTGCCGAAGCGCAGGTGGGTGCGGGCCATGCGCACCATCACGGCGCTGCGGGTCGGCGAGGGTTCATCGCGTCGCCATAGCTCCTCGCCGGTTTCGATCAGGGTCAGGGTGCGGCTGGTGCTCACGCCCAGCCGCTGCAGTGCCTCGGCGGCGATCAGTTCGCGCACGCCTCCCTTGAGGGTGAGGCGGCCGTCGCCGCCCCGGCTCCAGGGGGTGGTGCCGCTGCCCTTGCTGCCCAGGTCCTGCAGCTGCCCATGGCGGTCGCGCAGCTGGCCGTAGAGAAAGCCGCGGCCGTCGCCCAGACAGGGGTTGTAGGTGCCGAACTGATGGCCGTGGTAGCGCAGCGCCAGCAGCGGGCTGCGGCCGGCGAAGCGGCCGTAGGCCTCCTCCAGGTGACGGTCCTGGACGGTCCCGGGGTCCAGGCCGAGCTGCCGCAGCAGGGCGTCGTTGCGAAAGCGCAGGCTGGTGCGCGGGAAGACCGCCGCCTCCACCACATCCCAGTACTCGGGCCCCAGACCTTCGATCGCGGCCTCGAACGGCAGGCTGAGCAGGGGATTGGGCACGGCCGCCGCCGCAGCAGGGCTGATGATGGCTGGG
>CAYNGR010000063.1:4220-5373 GCA_964396755.1 uncultured Cyanobium sp.
CCTGGCTGTTGCTCCCGCATGGCCGTTGTTGCTGCCAGGCCGGGCGGATCGACGCAGACCGCCTGGGGGCGTGCGCCGGACGTCCGGCCGGAGGGTCGGCATGTCCACGGTCTGCCGCTCCGGGGTTGGCGGGCACCCGGGCTCTGCAGGAAACCATGGCCCGGTTGTCCCCCGTCCGCTGGTGGCGGTGTCCCTGCCGCGGCGGCGCTGTGGCCCCTGGCGGCTCCGGACCGTCTGCCTGACCGCTGACCGGTCGGAGGCGTCGGGATGTCTCCGGCGCTGACGGCCGTGGCCGGTCTGCGCACAATGCGGCCATGCCGATCGGAGCGGGTTGATGCTGCGTCGAAATGACCGGGTGCGGTTTGCCTGGGTGGTACCGGGGCTGGCGCTGGCGGGCCTGCCGGCGGCGCTGGCGGAATGGCCGGTCCAGGCGGCGCCAGCGGCGCTGGGGGCTGACGCCGTTCCCGACAGCTGCCGCACGATGGGGCCGGCCCTGGTGGCGCTGGTCTCCGCCTGCGTCTTCCTGGGCAGCCTGGCGGTGATGGTGGGCATCTTCCGGTCGCTGCGCAAGCAGGGCTGGTCCCTGGCCAATGCCCTCTCGGAGCCCACCCGGCTGCTGATTCCCGACCATGTCGGCTGGAGCGATTCCCAGGGAGATCGCAAGGCGGTGGATGCCGGCAGCGGCCAGCCCGTGGCCATGCAGGTGATGGAGGCCAGCAGCAGTCGGCTGATCGCCCTGCTGGGCTCGATCGCGATCCTGTTGCTCTATCTGGGGTTCGGGGTGTTCGCCCTGTTCGACTTCGGCCTCACCTGCAGCCTGCCGGCGACGATGGGGTCGATCACCAACTTCCTCTACGCCGGACTGGCCCTGTTCGCGCCCTACGTCGCCAACAAGGTCTCCTCGCTGTTCCGCCCCGGCGCGAAGGGCAGCGTGGACGCCGTGTCAGCGGGCCCGGTCCAGCCGCTCCGCGAGGCAGGAGACGGCTCCGGGACGCCGTCGCCGCTTCAGGCACAGGCATCGACTCCCGGTCCTGCAGCCGAGCCGTCGCGGCCGCCGCTGCGCCCTGCGCCGCTGGCGGCCCATCTGCCCAAGCCGCCGCTGGCCGATGGGGCGCACCGTTCGCCTCAGCCCGCCGCTGCGCCGGTGCCCCAC
>CAYNGR010000063.1:5473-15716 GCA_964396755.1 uncultured Cyanobium sp.
CCCACCCGGCTCCGGCGGTGAGATCAGCCGCGGACACCCCGGCGCCGGCTCCCCAGGCCGCTGCGGCCGATGCGCTGCAGCCGGCTGTGCAGCTGATCGCCGAGTTCGAGGGATTCGTCGCTCATGCCTATCCCGATCCGGCCAGCGGCGCCGAGCCCTGGACGATCGGCTACGGCTTCACCAGCCTGGATGGGCGGCCGGTGCGGCCCGGCGACCAGCTCGATCAGGCCCACGCCGAGGAGCTGCTGCGCCAGGGCGTGCAGGCCTGCGCCAGCCATCTGGCTGGCCGCATCCCCCACTGGGGCGAAATGGCGGCCGACATGTGGTGCGCCCTGATCTCGTTCGCCTGGAACCTGGGTCAGGACTTCTACGGCGATGAGGCCGATTTCGGCACCATCAGCCGGGTGCTGCGCCAGCGCGACTGGAGCGCCGTACCCCAGGCGCTGTGCCTGTACATCAATCCCGGCAGTTCGGTGGCGGCGGGTCTGCTGCGCCGCCGCCAGGCGGAGAGCGCCCTGTGGGAGCGGGGTCTGGCCCAGCTGAGCCAGGCCACTGTCGTCCCCGCCCGGGCCGCTGCCGCACCTGGCCCGGCCGCCCCGGCTGCGGCTGCGCCTGCCCACGGATCCCATCCGAACCCATTGCAGGTGCCCTGGTTCGATCAGCTCAAGATGGATGACGGCCAGGGCTGGCGCGACTGCTTCTCCGCCAGTTCCGCGATGCTGGCCGCCTACTGGCAGCGCATCAGCACGGAGGACGCCTACAACACTCTGCGCCAGCGTTACGGCGACAGCACCAGTTCCGAGGCCCAGCTCGATGCCCTGCGTCAGCTGGGCCTGCAGGCCGACTTCCGCACCGATGGAACCGAAGCGGACCTGCAGCGTGAAATCGATGCGGGCCGGCCTGTCGCCGTGGGCTGGCTGCATCACGGCCCGGCCTCCGATCCCAGCGGTGGAGGCCACTGGACCGTGGTGATCGGCTACGACGCCAGCGGCGTGATCATGAACGACCCCTACGGCAACTGCGATCTGGTGAACGGTGGCTACCCGTCCAATCACGACGGCGCCGGCCTGCACTACTCGTACCGCAACTGGCTGCCGCGCTGGCGCGTGGGTGGCAGCGGCGGCTGGATGCTCACCTGCCGTCTCTGAGCGACGGCTCCACGGCCTCGCTCCGGCGAGGCGCCCGGGCCGTTGAAGCGATCCGCAGCTCATTCGTCCTCAGGCTGCCAGAGGATCCTCGATCGCCTCCCGCTGAGGCGCCCGTCCAGCGATGGCGCTGATTTCAAAAGAAAAACGAGACATTTCCCGGCGGCATCGCCCACCTGCGGACAATGTCTGTTTGCCTTGATCTTGCCGGCGTCGATTGATCTATGCCGCGCCTGAAACTGTCTGGTCTCACTGGCTTTTCAAGGCATTCATCCGCACGTTGTGGGCCGATGCATCCGTCACGGCCCATGCGGTCCCAGTCGTCCCTGTCCAGGCGTGTTCTGCGATCCCTCGTTGATGCTCCTGGAGTGCTCAGGGCCTGTCTGCTGATCGCCGCCGGCGCCATGACGCTCGCCGTCCTGTTTGCGGTCGGTGCCCTGATTCACCTGGACAGCCCGCTGCTGATCAGCAGCGCCATCTTCAACATCATTTCCGGCATCACGCAGATGCTGACCGGTGCGGGACTGCTGCTGGTCGGGCTTCTGCAGGCGATCGGTCTGCTGGGCCTCAGCCTGGTGGGACTGCTCGCCGTCCTTGCTCTCGCCAGCGGCCTGCTCCGGCTGCTGTCGCGGGCGCTGCCAGGGTTCGGATCCGTCTGGGGCGGGCTGGTGCAGGCCCTGCAGGCGGTGGTCGGTCTGATCGCCTTCCAGGCGCCCCAGTCCCATGTCGAGGTGTCTGCCCCTGCCAGGACCGAGCCCCGGGCCATCGCCCGGCAGCCGCGCACGCCGGTCGCGAGCCGGCGTGCGGCCGCTCCTGCCCCTCTGCGGGTGGCGAGCTGAGTCGCCTGCTGGTGTGGCCGCGGCGCTGACTGTCGTGCAGAGGCCCGGCCCTGAGCGCCTTGCTCGGATCGCTTCAGCCCCAGAGGGCCGATGCGCCGGCCGGTCTGGTCGCCGTAGCCCCGGTCGGTGCGGCCCTGGCCACTCCGCCGTGATGGAGCCAGGAGCGGAACCGATCGCGGCTCGGCCGACGGCCGGTCACGGGGGCAGCGCCCGCACATCGAGCTCCTGCGTCCGCTCAGCAGAATTGGCGTTCTGCCTCAGCCGTCGCTGAGCACATCGCTGTGCAGCAGGTCCATCACCGCCTGCACCCGCTGGGAGATCTCGCCGTCCAGCTCAAGCGTGCCGGCCAGGTCGGCCAGGATGTTGATTTCGTCGGCCTGCAGCGGCCCATCGGAGCGCATGATCTCGGCGGCTACCGCGTAGGCGGTGGCGCGTTGCTGCGGGCTGAGAGCCGCGGCTGCCTCCACCATCAGGTGTTGTGCTCCTTTCTGGCGCAGCGACTCGAGCAGGCCGTTCATCAGCTCGACCATGGCGTTGTCGCTGAGCCGGCAGAAGGGCTCGCGGTAGTCGAGGGCGTGACGCAGGGCCCGTGAGCCGGCGCGCGACAACATGCCGTCCCAGGACACCGCCGCCAGGGCGATGGCGGCGAAGGCGGTGTGGGCCGGCATCCCTGCCGGCGAGCCGGCGGCGGCGCTGCTGGTGGGTTTCACGGAGGTGGCCGTCATCGGGGAGAGGAGAAGGCGACTCCTTCAGCCAAGAGCCGCTGTGGCGCTGCTGACGTCGTCGATCTGACCGAATCGGCGATTTAGGTCGATCGACCTAGTGGAGGCCTGCCAGTTGGGGCGCCCACAGGCGCTGGATCGGCCAGCGCCTGGTTGCATCGACCTGCGGCGGCCGATCCAGGCCATGGCCTGGCGGCCCGCCAGTGGCGAGCGCACTCGGTTCGACGGATCGCCATGGCGGGTCCACGGCGGCGGGCGCCGGGCCGGCTTCCCGCCGCCGCCTGGCTGGCTGGATCAGGACAGGCACGAACTCCGGCAGCTGCAGCGCCCAGCTGAGCGCCCGCCTCAACCGATGCCGGTCCGGGCGATGTCGAGCACGTCGGCCATCGAGCGGATCTGGGAGATGGTGCCCTGCAACTGGTTGGCATTGGCCAGTTCCACCCGCAGGTCGATGCGGGCCGGCCGCCCTGGGGTGGTGCGCACGCGGGCGTCGCTGACGTTGATGCGGTGGTCGGACAGGCGGGTGAGGATGTCCTTGAGCACACCCACCCGGTCGAGCACCTCGATGCGCAGCCGCACCGGATAGCGCCGTGGCGGCGCCTCCAGGGAGGTGTTCCAACGCACCGGCAGGCGCCGTTCCACTGGCGTCTGGCTGACGTTGCCGCAGTCCTGGCGGTGAATGGTGATGCCGTGGTTGCCCAGGGCCACCGATCCGACGATCGACTCGCCCGGAAGGGGACAGCAGCAGCCGCCCATGCGGTACTCGAGACCCTCCACCCCCAGGATCGGACTGCCGGGGCTCTGGTGCAGGCGTGTGGCGGGAGCTGCCGCAGACACGCCCGCCGCCACCTGCTCGTTGCTGAGGGTCGGTGCCGCTTCTGCCGAGGCCAGCCGAATCTCTTCGCGCAGGCGGTTGACCACCTGCTGCAGGGTGACGCCGCCGAAACCCAGGCTGGCGAGCAGATCCTCGCTGCCGATCAGGTTGCAGCGGCGCGCCACCCGGGCCAGCGCCTCGCCGCGCAGCAGGGCATCGAAGCCCTCGCGGCCCAGCTCGCGCTCCAGCATCGCCGTGCCGCGCTGGATGTTCTCGTCGCGATGACTTTTCTTGTACCAGGCGCGGATGCGGTTGCGCGCCGTGGGGGTGGCGACGAAGTTGAGCCAGTCGAGGCTGGGGTGGGCGTTCTTGGCGGTGATCACCTGCACGAAGTCGCCGTTCTGCAGCGGTGTGGCCAGCGGCGTCAGGCGGTCATTGATGCGCACCCCCTGGCAGTGATTGCCCACCTCGGAGTGGATGCGGTAGGCGAAGTCGACGGCGGTCGAGCCCTTGCGCAGGCCCACCACATCGCCCTTGGGGGTGAACACGAACACCTCCTCGTCGAACAGGTCTTCCTTGATCGAGGCCAGGAAATCGCTGCTGTCGCTGCCGCCGTCGTCCTTCTGCCAGTCGACCAGCTGTCGCAGCCAGTTGAAGCGTTCGGTGTCGTTGTCGGCCGGCGAGCCGCCCTCCTTGTATTTCCAGTGCGCCGCGATGCCGTACTCGGCGACCTGATGCATCTCGCGGGTGCGGATCTGCACCTCGATCGGCCGGTGGCGACCGATCACCGCCGTGTGCAGCGACTGATAGCCGTTCGGCTTGGGCAGGCCGATGTAGTCCTTGAAGCGGCCGGGGATGGGGCGGAAGGTGTCATGCACCACCGCCAGGGCCCGGTAGCAGCTCTCCAGGTTGGGGCAGATGATCCGCAGGGCCGCCACGTCGTAGATCTCGTGGAAGGCCTTCTGCTGGCGCTGCATCTTGCTCCAGATGCCATACAGATGCTTCGGTCGTCCCGACACCTCGCAGGCCTCCAGCCCCACCGCCCTGAGCCGGTCGCGCAGCAGCTGCACGGTCACGCCCAGGCGGCTCTCGCGGTCGCTGCGCTTGCTGGCGACCTGCTGCTGGATCTCGCGGAAGGCCTCCGGTTCGAGAATCTTGAAGGCCAGATCCTCCAGCTCCCACTTGAAGCGGCCGATGCCGAGCCGGTTGGCCAGCGGCGCGTAGATGTCGCGCGTCTCCCGGGCGATGCGCTGCTGCTTCTCGGGCTTGAGGGCGCCGAGGGTGCGCATGTTGTGCAGCCGGTCCGCCAGCTTTACCAGCACGACGCGGATGTCGCTGGCCATCGCCAGGAACATCCGCCGCAGGTTCTCCGCCTGGGCCTCGGTCTTGTTGGTGAAGTGGATGCCGCCGAGCTTGGTGACGCCCTCCACCAGACCGCGCACTTCGGCGCCGAAATGGTCCTCGATCTCCTCGGGGGTGACGTCGGTGTCCTCGACGACGTCGTGCAGGAACCCGGCCGCGATCACGGCGGCGCTGGCGCCGATGTCGCGCAGCAGATCGGCCACCGCGATCGGATGAATGATGTAGGGCTCGCCGCTGGCGCGGTACTGGCCCTCGTGCAGCTGGTACGCGAAGTCGAAGGCCGAGGCCAGCAGCGCCTCGGTGTCGGTGGGGCAGCTCTCGCCGGCGCCGGGCGGCACATGGCGCATGCACTCCTGCAGCCAGGCGGGCAGGGGCACGCCGTAGTCGCTGGGGTCGTGGATCGGTCGGCGTCGCTCCACCGGCAGGGTGGCCGCGGTGTCGCTCGGGAGCGGCCTGGGGCTGTCGTTGCCGGAGCGACTGGCCGGACTGCTGGCGTCGGGCTCGGGTGGCGTCCCGGCCGAGGGCGCAGCAGCGTTCCCCACCTCCTCAAGGCTGACGGCAGGATTGGGAACGGCGCGCAGCATCCTGTCCAGCGACGTTCACCCATGGTAAGGAAGGCCGGGCCACCCTGCTCCGGCGCGGCTGCCCTGGCCCGCACCGTCGCCGGCCCGTAGCCTGCCGGGGGGATGCCGCCCGGCCCTGACCGTGCCCGACAACGCCGCACCGCACAACGCCGCTCTGCCCAACGCCGCTCCGTCCGGCGGCTCGGCCGGCTCCACCGCCGCGGTGCTGCGGCTCGAGGGCCTGCAGGTGCGCTATCCGGGAGCCGAGCGCTCCACCCTCGACGGTCTGGATCTGACCCTGGCGGCCGGTGACCGCCTGGCCCTGGTGGGACCCTCCGGCTGCGGCAAGAGCACGGTGGCGCGGGCCGTGCTGCAGCTGCTTCCCCCCGGCAGCCGCTGCTCGGGCGGCCTCAGCCTGGCCGGCAGCGATCCGCGCCGCCTGGCGCCCGCGGCCCTCAGGCGCCTGCGCGGCGAGGCGGTGGGGCTGGTGTTCCAGGACCCGATGACGCGGTTGAATCCGCTGCTGACGATCGGCGACCACCTCAGTGACACCCTCGCCGCCCACCGGCCCGCCTGGGCGCGCCGTCAGGTGATCGAACGGGCCCGCGAGCTGCTGGCCCGGGTGGGCATCGATCCGGAGCGCTACGGCAGCTACCCGCATGAGTTCAGCGGTGGCATGCGCCAGCGCCTGGCGATCGCCCTGGCCCTGGCCCTGAGCCCGCCGCTGGTGATCGCCGACGAGCCCACCACCAGCCTCGATGTGGCCGTCACGGCCGCGGTGATGCAGGAGCTCTGCGATCTGTGCAGCGAGGCCGGCAGCGCCCTGCTGCTGATCAGTCACGACCTGGCGATGGCAGGCCGTTGGTGTGACCGCATCGCCGTGCTCGACGGCGGCCGCCTGGTGGAGGAGGCCCCTGCCCGCAGCCTGCTGATCAGCCCCCGTTCGGCCGTGGGCCAGCGGCTGGTGGCGGCGGCCCGGGCCCGCGAGGGCGGTCGCTCCGGCGCGGCCCCGGCCGGCGAGCCACTCCTGGCGATCGAGGATCTGCGCAGCTGGCATCCGCTGCCCTCGCCGCCCTGGAACCAGCGCTGGCTGAAGGCGGTCGATGGCATCAGCCTGCAGCTGCATCAGGGCGAGACGATCGGCCTGGTGGGCGCTTCCGGCTGCGGCAAGAGCAGCCTCTGCCGTGCCCTGATGGGGCTGGCACCGGTGCGCGGCGGCCGGGTGCTGCTGCAGGGCCGCGACCTGCGCGGTCTGCGCGGCCGGGAGCTGCGCCAGGCCCGCCGCCGCATCCAGATGGTGTTCCAGGATCCGCTCGCCTGCCTCAATCCTCAGATGAGCGTGGGTGAGGCGGTGGCCGATCCCCTGCTGCTGCATGGTCTGGCCAGCCGGGCCCAGGCGCGCGAGCAGGTGCGAGCCCAGTTGGCGGCCGTCGGCCTCGAACCTCCGGAGAGCTACGAGGGGCGGCTGCCGCGCCAGCTCTCGGGCGGGCAGCAGCAGCGCGTGGCGATCGCCCGCGCCCTGATCCTGCAGCCGCAGGTGCTGCTCTGCGATGAGAGCGTCTCGATGCTCGACGCCGAGATCCAGGCGGAGGTGCTGGCCTTGCTGCGCGATCTGCAGCGGCGCCTCGGCCTGGGGATGCTGTTCGTCACCCACGACCTGTCGGTGGCCAGCGGCTTCTGCCACCGGGTGCTGGTGCTGGAGGGGGGGCGCATCGTCGAACAGGGCCCTGGATCCGAGCTGCTGGCCCATCCGCGGGCGGCGATCACCCGCACGTTGGTGGAGGCGTGTCCGCGGTTGCCGGAGCTGGGTTGAGTTCCGGGATTGGATCCACCCTGGGTCTGACGCCGATGCAGGTGGACTTCGCTGGGCAGGCGATCCCGCTTGGGTAGCCGTCTGCCGGGGGATTTGTTTTCTGTCGGAAAAGTGAATCTTTGGGTGGCGTTCGCGGCGGAGAAGCCGTGGTGCCGGTGTTTCTAATTGTTGCAAGGCTGGGCAATCTTTTGTAGGCCTGGTGATGGTTGGTCGGCTTTCTATTTTAGGTAGCGCCATGGTGGTCGATGTTGAGATCTTTCAAGGGATTGATTTGTGTGCCGACGGTGTGCCGACCAATGCTGCTGTTGTGGGTGAACGCATGGAGCAGGAGTTGCCTGCAGGTAGTGAGTCCTGCCAGGTTCTGCTGAGTACGAGCGAAGTCATTTCCCATGTGTCTTCCAGTACAGGTGCATCAGCGTCTCTGCTTGGCATGTTTGAGTCAAGTTATAGCCAGCAATATGCGAAGGACTTGAATATGTCTGAAATGAGCATCTCCATTGTCTATGTGAAAAGTGTCATTCAGAAAAAAATAGGCTGTACTAACTTTTTCTTCAGCGAAAAGGCTCTGAGCCTTCTTTCTGGTAGCGGCAGCGAGCTCGCGGATTTTACGGATGAATATGGACACACTTTTGTCAGCGGCGTCCTCTATGGGGGCGTTGTCACTGTGGGGATTGTGTTTACTGCCTCAAGCCAGCAGAAAGCGCAGAGCCTGCATGATGAGCTGAAAGCTGGCGGCGTCATCAATAAGTTGCAATTGGGCCTGGATGTGAGCAAGGAGATGAGTGATGTGTGTTCAAAATTCGAAGCTTCGTACACTTTCATCAGTAATCATGCCGGTGACTTTGGTCCTGGCGCTTCGCTGAGCCCTCCTGGCTTTGTCGAATTTCCGGCCTTCCTGAAGGGGCTGCGGGATTTGGAGCTGCGCAAGGCGGTGCCGATTGGATTTGATGTTTCGGATTACAAGGCGGTGGCCAACGCAGCGGCATCAGGCAAGACGCCGGAACTGCGAAAATTATCACTCAATGTCAAGCATTTATTTGGTTCTTCGGGGAGCTGGCTGGAGAAGCGGCTTTCCTTGCAGGCAAAGGTCAAATCCGTCGAGCAAACCTCTGAAGTCTACCGATTCTATGGTTACAAGCAATTTGCAGATTCCTTGATGAGTCGCGATCGTGTTATCAACGCCGATCTTGCCAAGATTAAGGTAAAGATCGAGAATTTCAGTCTTGATCCGAGCCAATCAGTTGACGCGCCTGTGGATTCTGATTTTCCCGGTCTAGCTATCGCTTCGCCTCAAGTTTTGTGGCGCGTTTCTGATACGGTTGGCATTGGTAATCCTGCGAGCGGCGGGCCATGGGGTGGTGGTACGAGCTCGCGTGAGATCGTCGCTATGCTGCAACAGAAAGATTATGTATCGGATATTGGTTTTGTGCTTGGCGGCTACGATGGTCGCAATGTTGTTCGCGGACTGCGTTATATGACAAAGAAAGGCTTCGTCTGCAGGGCTGGTTACGGAAAGGATAATGCCACTCAACAGTACAGCAATCCTTGTGTGCTGTGGCCCCCGGGGAATAGCATTCTCAAGCTTCGTTGGCATGCTTCTGACAGGATTACCTATCTCGGCATTAATTTTAGGTCGCCTACCTCTTCAAGCACACCTACCTCTGATTACTGGGATCTGGGAGATTCGCCAAAGGACCCTCCTCAGGAGTATACGATTCAGCAGCCTGCGATTCTGGTCGCTCTCTCTGGGCAGGCGGGGGCTGATATCGATCGCCTTGAATTCCACTTTGTTGTGCTGACTGATCCTCTTTCGGCGAAGACGGATGGCGGTTGATTTGTTTCGGCTGGGAGGATTCGCTCCTCGGGTGTCGAGGAAGCACTCTGCGACGCAACGCTCTGGTTGCTGAGTCGGAAAGCCATCTCGTTTTTGTCTGGGCAGACTGTTGATTGGCTCCCTCATGGCGTAGGTGCTGAACTGGTTTTTGGGCATGCTGTCAAGACAGCATCGTTGTGCAGCATGCTGGAAGCAGCCTCATTCTGGCTCTGACCTGATGCCCATCCAGGAGTCCTCCAGTCGGCCCCAAGGCAGCCTGCGGCGCGAGCAGATCGCCCGCATCCGGCGCCGCCACCGGGGCTATCGGATGCTGCTGTCCACGATCTGCCTGGTGTTGCTGCTGCAGCCCCTCGCCCAGCACTGGCTGCTGCTCAATTCGCTGGCGTCCATCGTGCTGGCGCTGGTGATGATGCTGTTCCTCACCCGCTACTCGCCGCTGCAGGCGCGCAGGAAGTATTTCTATGGGCTGGGCATCGCCGCCATCGCCAGCGAGCTGCTCTGGATGCTCGGACTGGCCATCTGGCCCTCCCTGGCGATCCATCTGGCCAGCGTTCATCTGGTGATCTGGAGCCTGTTCATCAGCGCCTTCATGCTGCGCAAGGTCATGGCGCTGATGCTGGAGCCCTATGTCACCCAGGCGGTGGTGATGGGCGCCGCTGCCGGCTATCTGCTGATCGGCTACCTGGGGGCCTTCCTGCTGCACACCCTGTTGCTCTGGCATCCCGCTGCCTTCGACCTCAGCCAGCTCCCCGCCGGGATCGATCCGGTGCTGATGCCCCAGCGCGCTTTCCCGTCGATGGTGGTGGCCTCCTTCGGAGCGCTGACCACCACCGGGGCCGACATCGCCCGGCCCGGCGAGGTGCTTGCCTCCACCGGCTGCCTGGCGATCACGATCGTCGGTCAGCTCTACGTGGCGGTGCTGATCGCCCTGATCCTGGGGCGTTTCCACCGGCGCGCCGGCTTCTGAGGCCCCTCTGCCATGAAAGATGGCGACTCTCCATCCCATCCAGTTCATTCACCAGGGGGCCTGATGGAATCGATCGATCCGTCCTTACAGCGAGGCCGTCATGGCTGATGTCCGCCGGCGGATGGGCCATCCCTATCGCCAGAGCGTGGCTGCGATCTCCCAGGAGCTGGGGATCCACGTGATT
>CAYNGR010000064.1:0-15650 GCA_964396755.1 uncultured Cyanobium sp.
GGCTCACCGCCGACACCGGCGGCACCCTGCTCACCGCCGACTACAACCTGGCCCAGGTGGCGGCGGTGCAGGAGCTCAAGGCCATGAACCTCAGCGAGCTGGTGATCGCCCTGCGGCCCGAGGTGCAGCCCGGCGATGACCTGCAGCTCAAGATCGTGCGTGAGGGCAAGGAGGCCGATCAGGGCATCGGCTATCTCGAGGACGGAACCATGGTCGTGGTGGAGGACGCCCGCCGTCGCATCGGCGAGCGCCTGTCGGTGACCGTCACCGGTGCCCTGCAGACGCCCACCGGCCGCATGGTGTTCGCCCGCAGCGACCGCGCCGGCGACAAGGGAGGAGCCCGCCAGGCAGCCGAGGCTGCGCCGGCCGAGGCCGCGGATGCCGCGGCGGCGGTGGAGGGGAAGAATCCCGCCGACAGCGGCAAGGGACGGGAGCGCGGTCCGGCGGGCGACGCGGATGCCTCTCCGCCCGCTTCGCGCCGGGAGCGACGCGGCGCCCAGCGCTGAGGCCCGGCCCGATCCTGGGTGTGCCCGGGTTGAGCCTCCCCTGCCGGTTCCCGGGCTGTGGTTCGCAGGCCTGGCGGCTGCGGTGCTGCTGCGGGGCCTGAGCGCTTCACAGGCGTGCACCCGCCTGGGCGATGCCCCCTGCCTCGCGGCCGCCGGCCCGGCCCGTGGATCCTGGAGGGCTCGACGCCCCGGAGAGTAGGAAGGTGGCTGCGGTGCGGCTCTGCTCAGCCTCTGCCTGCTGGCGCTGGGCTCCGGCATGGAGGTGGGCCACAGCAGCGCCTGCCTGGAACGGGCTGCCGCGGCGTACTGGCCTGGCCGGCAGTGCGGGCCTGCACTGGTCTGGTGGCAGCGGCCTGCTCGGGCAGGGCCGCCCCCCGACTGGGGCGGTGGGCTGGAAATCCGTCAGCGCCGCCGGACGCCAGCCTCTCCGACCCGGCTAGGCTCCGGGTTCCTTCCAGCGTGTGCGTGGATGACGGCTTCGGCCCCCTACTACGGCGATTCAGCCGTGTTCCGCACCCCTCCTCCCGATCTGCCCTCGCTGTTGCTGAAGGAGCGGATCGTCTACCTCGGGCTGCCCCTGTTCTCGGATGACGATGCCAAGCGTCAGATGGGCATCGACGTCACCGAGTTGATCATCGCTCAGCTTCTCTATCTGGAATTCGACAATCCGGAGAAGCCGATTTACTTCTACATCAACTCCACGGGCACCAGCTGGTATTCCGGCGACGCGATCGGCTTCGAGACCGAGGCCTTCGCCATCTGTGACACGCTGCGCTACGTCAAGCCGCCGGTGCACACGATCTGCATCGGCCAGGCCA
Source organism: uncultured Cyanobium sp. (assembly GCA_964396755.1). GTDB lineage: Bacteria > Cyanobacteriota > Cyanobacteriia > PCC-6307 > Cyanobiaceae > Cyanobium. The sequence goes on from CAYNGR010000064.1 coordinate 1,325, forward strand.
TGGGCACCGCCGCCATGATTCTCAGCGCCGGCACCAAGGGCCAGCGGGCCGCCCTGCCGCATGCTTCGATCGTGCTGCACCAACCTCGCTCCGGTGCCCGCGGCCAGGCCAGCGACATCCAGATCCGGGCCAAGGAGGTGCTGCACAACAAGCACACGATGCTGGAGATCCTCTCGGGCAACACCGGCAAGAGCGTCGAGCAGCTGTCGCGCGACTCCGACCGCATGACCTACCTCACCGCCGAGGAGGCCCGCGAGTACGGACTGATCGACCGGGTGCTCAGCAGCCGCAAGGAGCTGCATGCTCCCGTGGCCACCGCTGCCGGCATCGGCTGATCGGCCCGGCGTTGCCAACGCAGGCTGGCTTGCCTGGTCCTGGCCCCGCCCGCGCCCCGTCTCCCCAATTCCTCCTCCGTTCCTCCTTCACCGGCCTGAACCATGCCCATCGGCACCCCCAGCGTTCCCTACCGCCTTCCCGGCAGCCAGTACGAGCGCTGGGTCGACATCTACACCCGTCTGGGTGTGGAGCGGATCCTGTTCCTCGGCCAGGAGGTGACCGACGGCATCGCCAACAGCCTGGTGGCTCAGATGCTGTATCTCGATTCGGAAGACAGCAGCAAGCCGATCTATCTGTACATCAACTCACCGGGCGGCTCGGTGACGGCCGGTCTGGCCATCTACGACACGATGCAGTACGTCAAGAGTGACGTCGTCACCATCTGCGTCGGTCTGGCCGCCTCGATGGGCGCCTTCCTGCTGGCGGCCGGCAGCAAGGGCAAGCGTCTGGCCCTGCCCCACAGCCGGATCATGATCCACCAGCCCCTGGGCGGCACCAGCCAGCGCCAGGCCAGCGACATCGAGATCGAGGCGCGCGAGATCCTGCGCATCAAGGACATGCTCAACCAGAGCATGGCCGACATGACCGGCCAGCCCCTCGACAAGATCGCCAAGGACACCGACCGCGACTACTTCCTCAGCGCTGCCGAGGCTGTTGAGTACGGCCTGATCGACCGGGTGATCGCCCATCCCAGCGAGGCCTGAGGCCGGACTGACGCCAGCCTGAGGTGTGTTTGCCGCTGGACCATGCATTCCGGCGGCTGGGGCATGCTGCAACCAGTGAGGTCAGGCGGCGCAGACCGCTTTCACCCTGCTGTCCTCCGGCCCTGCCGCCCGCCCCTGACCGCCCCATGACCGCCCCACACCGGGAAGCTGCCATGGCGTTCGATGCGGCCGGCAGCCTGCTGTTGGCCGGTGCTCCTTTAGCCCTCGAGGCGATCTGGCCGAAAGCCGCTGACATCAGCTGACGTCAGCCATCTGGGGCCGACCGTGATCATCTCGATCGGCCGGGACGCGGTGATGCCGTGGTTCGCCCGGGAGGTTGCGATGGGCTGCGAAGCCAGCCCGCCCGCCGACGATTGCCACGTCGTGGACTACAAGGTGATGGGCCTTCTGATCGATGTGGAGCGCACCAGCGGTCGGACTCGGCAAGGTCGAGCCGATTGCCCAGGACATCCGCTCCACCACCGTGTTCCGCAAGGGAAACGGCCACTGGCAAACGGCGCATCCCCACACGGGTCGTTTCGGCTGAACGCCTGTTCAGCGCCGCCCAGTCCAGTCCCGCCGCCGCCGTGGCTGCCTTCCCTTGCGGCTGCCCGAGGATCCAGCGTTTCTTCGGGGGCACTCCGGACTCGTGCCTGAACCACCCCGGTCTCGCTCCTGGCTGCTGCAGCCGGTTCGGTGGCTGCCTCTCCCAGCCCTGCACCGTTGGATGTTGCATCTCCGCTCGCGAGGCTCCGGAGCGGGGGCGATCCGTCACCCCTTGCCGGTGCAGGCCAGCACCCGGCCCGTCACACCCGGATCCACCGGCAGCCCGGCCGGATCGAGCAGTCCCAGCCGGGCCGGCAGACCGGCCTGATCCCAGTCCATGTGCCCGCAGGCCACCGTGCCGGCGTTGATGCCGACGATCGCCACCAGTGCCATCTCCACGCGGCGGCCGCTGGGCACCGCACCAGGGGGCAGCTGCCCGAGTGCTTCGCTGTGGGTGAAGCGGATCACCAGCTCATCCACCCATCGCTCGGCTCGACCATCTGGGAGCTCTGGATGAACTCCAATCGGGAGAGAACAACTGGCCGATCCGTTGGTGGCGTCGAACTCCCGCATCCCCGCGGCACCGCTGCCGCCCGTGCCCGAGCCGAGGTTGATCTGGTGCGGCTCCTCGACCATCGTCGCCAGCGTGGTGTCGAGGTCGGCCCGGAGCTCGGCCTGCATGTGGCGGTCGAACACCACAGTGGCGGCGGGCATGGAGGGCTGGTGAGGACAGCTCAGACCGTAGGCATGCAGAGCCGCTCAGGCCCGGCCGCGGTGCTTTCGTAAGCTCACCTCTTGCCCTGCCTTGACGCGACGCCCTGATGGCCCAGCTCTTCTATGACTCCGACGCCGACCTCAGCCTGCTGAACGGCAAGACGGTGGCGATCATCGGCTACGGCTCTCAGGGCCACGCCCATGCTCTCAACCTCAAGGACAGCGGCGTCAATGTGGTCGTGGGCCTCTATGAGGGCAGCCGCTCGGCCGACAAGGCCCGCGCCGACGGCCTCGAGGTGCTCAGCGTCGCCGACGCCTCCGCCAAGGCCGACTGGATCATGGTGCTGCTGCCCGATGAGGCGCAGAAGGACGTCTATGCCAAGGAGATCGCTCCCCACCTGAGCGCCGGCAAGGTGCTGAGCTTCGCCCACGGCTTCAACATCCGCTTCGGCCTGATCCAGCCCCCGGCTGATGTCGATGTGGTGATGATCGCCCCCAAGGGCCCCGGCCACACCGTCCGCTGGGAGTACCAGAACGGCATGGGCGTGCCCGCGCTGTTCGCCGTGCATCAGGACGCCAGCGGCAAGGCCCGTGACCTGGCGATGGCCTATGCCAAGGCGATCGGCGGCACCCGCGCCGGCATCCTCGAGACCAACTTCAAGGAGGAGACCGAGACCGACCTCTTCGGCGAGCAGGCCGTGCTCTGCGGTGGTCTCTCGGAGCTGGTCAAGGCCGGTTTCGAGACCCTGGTGGAGGCCGGCTATCAGCCTGAGCTGGCCTACTTCGAGTGCCTGCATGAGGTGAAGCTGATCGTCGATCTGATGGTCAAGGGCGGTCTCACCGCCATGCGCGACTCGATCTCCAACACCGCCGAGTACGGCGACTACGTCAGCGGCCCGCGCCTGATCACGGCCGACACCAAGGCCGAGATGAAGCGCATCCTGGCCGACATCCAGGACGGCACCTTCGCCCGCAACTTCGTGGCCGAGTGCGAGGCCGGCAAGCCGGAGATGAACAAGATCCGCGAGCGCGATTCCCAGCACCCGATCGAGCAGGTGGGCAAGGGTCTGCGTTCGATGTTCAGCTGGCTCAAGAGCGCCTGAACCCCGTGCCGGGGCGAGCGGCGGGGCGGTCAAGCCTGCCCCGTGCTTCCCGTTCGCCCCTGACCCTCTGCTGCCGCAGGCTGTCCTTCCCGGACCGGCCTGCGGCTTCGTTGTTCTGCCGCGTCCCGTCGTTCCGGTCGCTTGATCCGCCCGCTCGCTCCGCTGCCGGCCGCGTCCGGATCGTTTCTGCTGGCCTGGCTGCTGGTGGCCCTGGCCTGCGGGCTGGATCGCCTCATCGGTGATCCTCACGGCCTGCTGCATCCGGTGCAGGTGATGGGCTGGTGCATTGCCAGGCTGCGCCGGCTGGCTGAGGCCCTGGCCGCGGATCGGCCGCGGTGGCTGCGGGCGGCGGGCGTGCTGATCACGCTGCTGCTGGTGCTCGGCAGCCTGCTGGCGGGCTGGGCGGTGGAGCGCCTGGCGCTGATGCTGCCGGGCCTGGGGCTGCCGCTGCTGTTGATTGGCCTGGCCAGCGCCCTGGCCAGCGGCAGCCTGCGCCGGGCGGTGCAGCAGGTGTTGGCGGCACTGCCGGATCAGGCGGAGGCGCGCCGGCGGCTGGCCTGGATCGTGGGCCGCGACGTCAGCGATCTCGACGAGCCGGAGATGCTGCGGGCCGCGGCGGAGACCGCCAGCGAGAACGCCGTCGACGGGCTGTTCGCCCCGCTGTTCTGGATGCTGCTCGGGGCGGCGCTGTGGGCCTGGAATCAGCAGTCGCCATCGGGGGCTGGCCTGCTGCCTGGCCCGCTGGCCCTGGCCTGGGCCTTCAAGGCCGCCAGCACCCTCGATTCGATGCTGGGGTATCGCCGCGGATCCCTGCGCTGGCTGGGCACGGCCGGTGCCCGGCTCGATGACGGCCTCACCTGGCTGCCCTGCCGGCTGGTGGCCCTGAGCCTGCCCCTGGCGGCCGGCCGCCCCGCTGCCTGCGGCCAGTGGCTGCGGGCGGCCCTGCGCGAAGGGGCTGCCGATCCGTCTCCCAATGCCGGGGTCTCGCAGGCGGCCTATGCCCATGCAGCCGGCGTGCGTCTGGGCGGCCTCAATCGCTACGCCGATGGGCTGCGAGCCAAGCCGCTGCTGGCGGCCGATCAGCCCCCGGCCGATCGGGCTGCGGTGCTGCGCATCCTGGACCTCAGCGACCGACTGCAGTTGCTCTGGCTGCTGGTGGCCGCTCTGGTCGCGCTGCTGCTGAGCCTGCAGGGCTGAAGCGAGAGAGTTTCACCTCCCTGGTTCCTGCCGCACACAGACGCCGCACACCGAAGCCGCAGGCAGAATCCGCGGGCAGAAGCCGCAGACAGACTGGCCGAGTGGGGAAGTGCCTGGGCCTGGCAGCCCGTCTGAGCGGGGAGGGGGCTAGCGATGCCGCAGCGCGGCGTCAGTAGGCGCCGCGATCGCGCGGATCCAGCACCACCATCACGGTTTTGAGGATGATCTTGAGATCCATCAGCACGCTGCGGTGGCGGGCATACCGCACATCCAGCTCGACCCGCTCCTCGTAGGAGAGGTTGTTGCGGCCGGACACCTGCCACAGGCCGGTGAGGCCCGGGCGCACCGCCAGCACCTCCTCCATGCGTTCGCCGTAGCGGGGCAGCTCCTTGCGCACGATCGGGCGCGGCCCGACCACGCTCATCTCGCCGCGCAGCACGTTGAGGAACTGCGGCAGTTCATCGAGGCTGGAGCGACGCAGGAACTTGCCCAGTCGGGTGATGCGGGGATCGTTCTTGAGCTTGAAGTCGTTGCGGAACTCCTCCTCGAGATCCGGAGAACTCGAAAGCAGTGCACTCAGGATCTTGTCGGCATCGCGGCGCATCGTGCGGAACTTGATGCAGCCGAAGCTGCGGTAGTCGCGGCCGACACGCTGCTGCACATAAAAGACGGGCCCGCGCGAGCTGAGCTTGACCAGCAGGCCCAGGGCCACGAACACCGGCGAGCCCAGGGTCAGAACCGCCAGCGAGAAGACGATGTCGCCGGCGCGTTTGAAACTGCGGGCCCGGCGCGACTGCAGGCCGATCAGCTGGCTGGCCGTGGGGTTGGCGGCGGCCTCGAACGGCGAGGGCGCCGGCACCAGGGTCGGAGCTTCGTAGGACTGGGTGACGGTTCCGTACGAAGCGACCATGCACACCAACGCGATTGCCGGAATCTAAGGGCATGTCTCGCTGAGACTCCCGCGACGAGGGTCACTCAGCCCAGAGGCACAGGATCCCTCAGTGGGGAGCGTCGTTGCTGCAGCTGCCGGCGATGTTGCTGCCAGAGCCGCTCCAGCAGGGGCAGCAGCCGCTGCTCGAAGCACTGGGGTGAGAATCGCTCGGCCCAGAGGCGCTGGCGTTCGGCAGGCAGCTGCCGCCACAGCCTCGCTGCCTCGAAGCGCTCCAGCGCCGCCGTCAGGCTGGCGGCGTCCTGCTCCGGGAACAGCAGCCCGGTAGGATGGGACACGCCGGCCTCCAGGCAGCGCACGCTGTCGCACAGCCCGCCGGCGCCGTAGGCGATCACCGGCGCTCCGGCCGCCATGGCCTCCAGCGGGGCGATGCCGAAATCCTCCAGTCCGGCATAGACGTAGGCGCGGCAGCGCTCCAGCCAACCGTTCACCTCGCCGTCGGAGCAGCGGCCCAGGAAGCGGATGCCCGGACCCGCCATCGCCTCCAGCCGCTGCCGCTCGGGACCGTCGCCGATCACCACCAGTGGCAGTCCCGTGCGGTTGAACGCCTCCACCACGACATCGACGCGCTTGTTGGGCACCAGCCTGCAGACGCTCAGGTAGACGTCGTCGCGGGGGCGATCCCAGCGGACGCGGCTGACCTCCACCGGCGGGTGCACGACATGGGCCGTGCGCCGCCAGTAGCGGCGGATGCGGCTGGCGGTGAAGCGGGAGTTGGCGATCAGTGCATCGGGGCGCTGAGCGCTGAGCACATCCCATTGGCGCAGCCGGTGCAGCTGCCAGCGCACCAGCGCTCCCAGGGGGCCCCTGGCCAGGGTGGAGCTGGCCAGGTAGGGATGCATCTGGTCCCAGGCATAGCGGACCGGCGTGTGCACGTAGCTCACGTGCAGCTGGTCCGGGCCGGTGAGCACCCCCTTGGCCACCAGATGGGAGCTGCTCAGCACCAGGGGGTAGGCGGAGAGGTCGAGCTGTTCGATCGCCAGCGGCAGCAGCGGCAGGTACTGCTGAACGTGGCGCACGCCGCCCGGCAGCCGCTGGATGAAACTGGTGTCGATGCACCGCCCGGCCAGCCAGCTGCCGGGACGGCGGCTCTCGCCGTCCACCAGGGCATGCAGGGCCGGGCGGACACCCTGCCGGCCGAGCAGCTCATCGAGTGCGCGCACCACCAGCTCCGCACCGCCCAGCGAGCGGGGGCTGAACCACTCGTGCACCAGGGCGATCGCGGAGGGGAGGCCGGCCATCGCAGCACCGTAGGCAGCCGCCGGCGGCCCGGAATGGTCGCCTTCATCACGAAAACTCTCAGCCGATTGCCCCGCCGGCCTGCTCTGTCGAAGCTGGGTCCCGGTCAGGCGAGGTTGTTCGGCAGCGATGGCGATCCGTGAACTCCTCGAAGATGCTCTCCAGGAGCCATCGATCGCCAGCACGGCCCGGTTCCGCTGGCACGCCACGCCCGTGGGCATCGCGGCGCTGTGGAGTGAGGGGGCGCCGCCCCCCTCGCCCCCCTATGACGTGGCCCTCGAAGAGGGGCTGGAGGTGGGGCTCGATCTCAGTCGGGAGGAGCGCGAGTTCCACCAGGTCAAGTCCGGCCTGGTGCTGCTGTTCCACTCCTGAGTGGCGTACCTGCCCCGCGCTGAGAGCCGCGAGGTGAAGGAATGCCGCCGCCACGGGCGTGCACGCGGCAACGGTGCTAAGACTCCCTGACTTCCGATCAGTCCCCACGTCCGGATGGGAAGCCCGATCGATCTCGCCACCTTCCTGGGGCGGGCCCGCACCCGCTTCGGCGACCGTTACGACTACTCCGAGATCGTCTATCGGAGCTACAAGAGTCCGATCCGGATCCGCTGCCGCGAGCATCCGGTGCGCGACATCGTGATCACCCCCGAAAAGCATCTGCAGACCACCGGAGGCTGCAAGTTCTGTCTGAGGGCCAGTCGCGTGCGGCAGCTGGAGCGTCAGTTCTCGATCGCCGACGCGCCCGAGACGCCGCTGCCGGTTCAGATCCCCAGGCTGCAGGTGCTGCGCTCACAGGACAGCTGATCCGCTCCTGGTCGCGCAGCGTGCTGACGGCCGCATCCCAACCGCAGCGGCTCAGCAGCAGCTGCCCCCGCCGGAGGCCGTCATTGGGGCTGCCTCAGCGCAGGGGCTGGCTGCAGCCGGCGGGGCACCCGCGCTGCTGAATGGCAGGCCGCCGCCGCAGCCGGGAAAGGGCCCGAAATGGCGGCTGAAGTCGCCGAGGCAGTCGAGGTGGGGGGCGAAGCGCGTCTCGGCCAGCATGCGGAAGGTGTTGCCGCACACCGGCACGATCCGGCCGGTCTCGAAGCGGTGATGGTCGTCGAGGTCCAGGTGATGGGGATGCCCGTCGAGCGTGCCTCGGTAGATCACTGCCTGGCCGTGATCCTCACAGGTCTCCTCCAGCTGCTCGATCTGGAACAGCCGCACCGTGGCGGCATGGAAACGGGCATTCCCCAGCCGGGCGGCCAGCACGGCATCGCCGATCTCAAGCGGGCGGTCGTTCACCAGGCGCACATCGGGGAAGCCGGCCTCGCGGGCCAGGCGCAGGAAATCGGGCCAGTACAGGGCACCGCCCAGGCATTCGCCGTACAGCACCGGATCGGCGCGCAGGGCCGGATCGAGTCGCCGGTCGGCATAGACATCGGAGAAGAAGAACTCGCCGCCGTTGCGCAGCAGCCGTTTCACTCCCCGCAGCACCGCGGCCTTGTCGGTTGACAGGTTGAGAACGCAGTTGCTGACGACCACATCGAACGAGCCGCTCTCGAGCGGCAGCTCCTCCAGCCGCTCGATCGTGCCCTCCAGGAAGCGGACGTTGTCATACCCGAAGGCCTGGGCATGAAAGCTCTGGTGGGCGCGGGCTACCGCCAGCTGCTCGGGCGTCATGTCGACACCCACCACCTCGCCCGTCGCTCCCACCAGCTGGGAGAGCAGGTAGACGTCCCGGCCGGCACCACAGCCCAGATCCAGGACGCGGCAGCCCTCCAGCAGCGGCGGACAGACCAGGCCGCAGCCGTAGTAGCGGCTGCTCACCTCCGGGTGGATGCGGGCCAGCAGCGGCCGCAGCGCCGTCGGCACCGCGTCGGCATCGCAGCAGGCGTTGGTGCGCAGGTCGGCGGAGCTCTGCAGTTCCTGGCCGTAGTAGTGGCGGACGGCCTCCTGGGTGGGCATCGGGATCGGGGCGGAACGGAGGGGGATCAAGCTCCATGCTGCCCCGCCGCGCCGGGCCAGTCGTTCGGTCGGTCGTTCGGTCGGGGGGCAGCCCTCGCGCCAGCCCCACAGCTCTGCCCGGCTCGCCGCCGGCTTTGGGCGCCGGCATGACTGGTCCTGGAGGCCCGGCTTGCCGCTGCCGTTGCTCTGGCTGGCAGGCCTTTGGGGTTGGCGCGAGGCCTGCCTGCCGCGGTGGCCGGCGGCGTGGCCTCAGCGGATCGCCCGCAGCGGAGCGCCACAGGCGCTGATGGCTCCGGGCTGGCTTCGGAGCTGGCTGTCAGGAGTGGGCCTGTGCAGGCGCCGGGGTCAGTCGGCGGCGTTCAGCGGATCCTGCCCGCCTCCCTCGGCGACGGCCGCAGTCGCCGCGCCGGTGGCGGGCTGCTCCACATCCGTGGTGGCCTCACTGCTGTCCTCGTTCTCCTCAGGAGCCGGAGGCACCAGCACCACCTCGGCCAGGCGGTCACCGGCGTCGATGCGCTGCAGGCGCACCCCCGTGGCGGCGCGGGACTGCTGGGGGATGGCATCGGCCTGCATGCGCACGATCACACCGCGCTCGCTGACCAGCAGCAGTTCCTCGCCGGCGCCCAGCACCTTGAGACCCACCAGCTCATCGCCGTCGCGGCGGAACTTCATCGCCCGCAGACCCATGCCGGCGCGCTTCTGCAGCCGGAACTGATCGACAGGCACGCGCTTGCCGAGGCCCGTGGCGCTGGCCACCAGCACCCAGGGACCGTCGCCGCCGCTGACCTCTTCGCTGGCCTCGCCCTCCGCCTCGGCGTCGTCGCTGCCGGCCAGGGCCACCTGGTCGGCCAGCTCCGCCGGCAGCACATCCATGCTCACCAGCTGATCGCCGGGGCGCAGCTGCATGGCGCGCACGCCGCGAGCGGTGCGGCCCAGTGGGCGCAGCTCCTCATCGCTGATCCGGAAGTGGATCGTCATGCCGTTGCGCGAGCCGATCAGCACGCTGTCGCCGCTGAGGGCCAGGCGCACCCAGCGCAGATCGTCGCCCTCCTCGAGCGAGATGGCGATCAGGCCGTTGGAGCGGATGTTGGCGAAAGCCGACAGCGGCGTGCGCTTGACGTAGCCGCCGCCGGTGAGCATCAGCAGCTGGATGTCGTCGTCGAAGGCGCTCACCGACAGCAGCGAGGTGATCGCCTCCTCGCGCGGGATCGGCAGCAGCTGCACAATCGGTGTGCCCTTGGCGGTGCGGCTGCACAGCGGCACCCGGTAAGCGGGCAGGGAATAGACCACGCCGCGGTTGGAGAACAGCAGCAACGAATCGTGGTCGTTGCAGCTGATGAACAGCTTCACCGCCTCCTCGCCCTGGCTGCGGGTACCGGCCTTGCCGCGCGTGCCGCGGTTGGTGGCCTCGAACTCGCTCACCGGCATCCGCTTGAGGTAGCCGTTCTCGCTGAGCAGCACCACCGAGCGCTCGTTGGCGATCAGGTCGATGTCCTCGAGGCCGGCCTCGAGATCGAGGATCTCAGTGCGGCGCGGTGAGTCGTAGCGGCTGCGGATCGCCGTCAGCTCGTCGGTGATCAGCCCGAACACCCGCTCGCGCCTGGCAAGGATGTCCTTGTAGTCGGTGATCTTGGCGAGCAGGTCTTCATGCTCGAGGCGGATCTTGTCCGCCTCCAGGGCCGTGAGCCGCCGCAGCTGCATCTGCAGGATCGCGTCTGACTGGGCCTCGCTGAGACCGAACTGCTCCATCAGACCCAGACGGGCCGTGGCGGTGTCAGCGGCGGCGCGGATCAGGGCAATGATCGCGTCGAGGTTCTCGAGAGCGATCAGCAGACCGAGCAGGATGTGATCGCGTTCCTCGGCCTTGCGCAGCAGGTAGCGGGTGCGCCGCTCGATCGTCTCGACGCGGAAGTCGAGGAACACTTCCAGCATGCGGCGCAGGCTGAGCAGCACCGGCTCGCCCTTGACCAGCGCCAGCATGTAGGCGCTGAAGTTGTTCTGCAGCGGTGTCAGCTTGAACAGGTTGTTGAGCACCACCTGCGGATAGGCATCGCGACGCAGTTCGATCACGATCCGCATGCCGTCGCGGTCGCTCTCATCGCGAATGTCGGAGATGCCCTCCAGCTTCTTGTCGTTGACCAGTTCGGCAATCCGTTCGATCAGCGCGGCCTTGTTGGTCTGGAACGGCAGTTCGGTGATGATCACCGCATCCCGGTCGGGACGTCCCTTCACCTCCAGGGTCTCGATCGAGGCGACGCCGCGCATGGTCACCGAGCCGCGGCCGGTGCTGAACATCTCGCGGATGCCGCGGCGGCCGAGGATCTGGCCGCCGGTGGGGAAATCGGGCCCCGGGATCAGCGTCGTGAGCTCCCGGTCGCTGAGTTCGGGATTGGCGATCAGGGCGAGCAGGCCATTGATCAGTTCGCCCAGGTTGTGGGGCGGGATGTTGGTGGCCATCCCCACGGCGATGCCGGTCGAGCCGTTGAGCAGCAGCTGCGGAATCCGCGCCGGCATCACGGTGGGCTCCTGCTGAGAGCCGTCGAAGTTGTCGACGAAATCGACCGTCTCGGCCTCGATGTCCTCGAGCAGGGCGTCGGTGGTCAGCGCCTGCAGCCGCGATTCGGTGTAGCGCATCGCCGCCGGTGGATCGCCGTCGACCGAGCCGAAGTTGCCGTGGCCATCGACCAGCGGCATGCGCATGTTGAAATCCTGGGCCATGCGCACCAGGGCGTCATAGACCGCGGTGTCACCGTGCGGGTGATATTTACCGAGCACCTCACCCACGACGCGGGCGCATTTGCGGTAGGGCCGGTCGCTGGTCAGGCCCAGTTCGTACATCGCATAGAGGATGCGGCGATGCACCGGTTTGAGACCGTCGCGGGCGTCGGGCAGGGCCCGGCCCACGATCACACTCATCGCGTACTCCAGGTAGGAGCGCGACATCTCATTGCGCAGGTCGGTCTGAATGATCCGTGCGTCGGCGTCGCCCGGGCCGTTGGGTTGGGAGGGGTCCTCCTCAGGGCCGCTGGGTCCGGTGGGATCCGCCATTCATGACCGGCTGGTTCAGGATTGCAGTCTATCGAAGCCCTCCGGTGCCGGCCCCGTGCGTTTCCGCCCCGCTCCGTGAACAGCGTCGCGCCTGAGTCCCTGCCGTCGCGCAGCGAGGCCGAGCTGCTGCAGCGCCAGCGGCAGGGCCGGCTGCGGGTGCGGCCGGCGGCGGAGTATCGGCGCCTGGTGCGAGAGCAGGGGCTGGCGGCCGCCTATGACGCCACCGATGTGGTGGTGGCGGCCAATGCCGAGTTCACCGACCAGGCCAGCCTGCATCTCGGTCTGGGACCGACGGACCCGCCGATCCGGCTGCGCGATCCCCAGCTCGACGGCGTGCCGGCCCAGGCCGGCGGCAGCGGCACCGATCTGGTGCTGCCCCTGGCCGGAGGTCCGCTGGAGGGCCTGCGGCGTGGTGGTGCCCAGGTGCTGGCGACGCTTCTGGCCGGCGGCAGCATCGCCTTCAGCTCCGCCGGAGAGGTGACACCGCTGCAGCCGAGGCGCGAGCTGAACCTGCGCCTGGACCGCCAGCAGATCGGCCAGGGCCGCCTGCTGCTGCATCGGGCGATCGTCGAGAACGGCGTGGTGGCGGTCAGCAGTGCCGAGGGGGTGGTGCGCACCCCCTGGGGCCCCCTGCTGGGGCCCTGGGCCAGCGCTCTTTACAGCTGCGGCGGCGCCGGCAGCATCGGGCTGACCATGCCGGGCCTGTCGCTGCTCGGACCCGGCTCGCCCGTGCTGGTGGCCGGTGCCGTCGGCTGGGTGGTGGGCAGCGGCAGCGCCCATCAGCCCCAGGTGCGGCGGCTGGCCAGCGGCCATGCCCGTTCGCCAGGCGCCACGGCCGCCGTCTGCGTCGACTGGCAGGACCTCGACCCCCGCTGGATCCGTGCCTGCTTCTTCGAGGGTCACGGCAGCGCCCTGCTCGTGGCCATCGCCGCGCCGGTGCCGCTGATTCACGGGGCGATCGCGCGCCAGGCGGCGGCCGGCGACGACGAGCTGGAGGCGCCGGTGCTCGACCTGTCGATCCCACGCCGTCTCAAGCCGGGTTTCGGGGGGGTGGCCTACAGCCTGCTCAAGGCAGGCTCGATTACCGTCAACGGTCAGACGGTGCCGGTGGCTCCCGCCCACAGCCCGCGCCTGGCTGAGGAGCTGGCCGAGGAGCTGGCCAGCCGGCTGCGGCAGGACCGGTTTCCGCTGCGTCTGCCGCTGCTGCCGCTGAGCAACCGCCCGTCGCTGTTGCCTCTCGAAGCCTGACGCTTGGCCGCTGCGCCGGATCTGGCCAGGCAAACAGCCGTAAGCTCCCGCCATTGTGCGCCGGGACCATGGCCGAGACCCCGTTCACCCCCGATTCCGGAGCCGCCCCCAGCGGCACGGCTCCCGAGGACGGGACCCCGGGGACCCCGGTCGAGTCGAGCGCTGACAGCACGGCTCTCCCGGAGCCTGCCGCGGTGACCGAGGTGGCCGCGGAGCCGCAGCCTCCTGTCGCGGCCCCAGCCCCTGCGCCCGTTGCCCCGGAGCCTGCCGCCGAGGCGGAATCCTCCGTCCCGGCTGCTGCCGCCGAATTCGTTGCTGCGCCGGCTGCGGAGCCTGTCGCCGAGCCCGCCAGCCAGCCGCCCGGGGTGGCCGCCACGATTGCCGTGCCTCCCCTGGAGCAGGCGGAAGCTGGCGGCGGTGAATGGGAGCTGCTCGTCGAGCGCTTCAACACCTGGTGGAACTCCGGCGAGCTCAACCGCCAGTGGCAGCGCATCCGCGGCCCGCTCAAGGGCGTGGCGATCCTGGTGGCGGTGCTGCTGGCGCTGCAGGTCTACGCCACGGTGGTGGGCACCATCGACAGCATCCCGCTGGTGTCGGGCCTGCTGGAGCTCACCGGCCTGATCGTGGCGCTGCAGTTCAGCTACCGCCGTCTGCTGCGCAGCAGCGACCGTCAGCAGGTGTTCGAGCAGCTGCAGCGCCGCTGGCTCGACTTCCGCGGCCGCGGCTGAACGGCCCGACCTGGTCGGCTGCCTGGGGCCCACTCGCCGCGGCTCCGGCCAGGGCCCCATCGGCCCGGTTGATAGCTTGGCCTGACTGCGACAGTTGCACCGGTGAATCTTCAGCTGGGTCGATCCCGAACCGTTCGCCGCGCCTACGGCATCGATGAGATCGCCCTGGTGCCAGGTGGACGCACCGTGGATCCTGCCGTCACCGACAGCAGCTGGACCCTCGGTGGACTGCAGCGCGAGATCCCGATCATCGCCAGCGCCATGGACGGCGTCGTCGATGTCGGCATGTGTGTGGAGCTCTCCCGCCTGGGCGCCCTCGGTGTTCTGAACCTCGAGGGGGTTCAGTGCCGCTACGACGATCCCAATCCCGTGCTGGATCGCATCGCTGCGGTCGGCAAGGACGAGTTCGTGCCGCTGATGCAGGAGCTGTACAGCCAGCCGGTGCGTGAGGACCTGATCCGTCTCCGCATCGCTGAGATCAAGGAGAAGGGTGGGATCGCCGCCGTCAGCGCCACTCCAGTGGCGGCTCTCAGGTTCGGCAAGGCGATCGCGGAGGCCGGCGCCGACCTGTTC
>CAYNGR010000065.1:0-8690 GCA_964396755.1 uncultured Cyanobium sp.
CGGCTACGTCAACCCCGATCAGGTCACCTTCGACTATCTGCAGGGACGCCCCTGCGCGCCGGTCGGCGACGCCTGGGATCGGGCCGTGGCCTGGTGGCAGTCGCTGGCCAGCGGACCGGAAGCCGTGTTCGACGACGAGGTGCGCTTCGATGCCGCCGCCATCGCCCCGACGATCACCTGGGGCATCACGCCGGGCCAGGGCATCGGTGTCGAGGCGACGGTGCCCACCCCCGAGCAGCTCGATCCCGACGAGCGGCCGATCGCCGAGGAGGCCTACCGCTACATGGATCTGCAGCCCGGCGCCCCGATCGCCGGCACGCCGGTGGACGTCTGCTTCATCGGCAGCTGCACCAACGGCCGTCTCTCCGATCTGCAGGCGGCGGCTGCCGTCGCCCAGGGCCGCCACGTGGCGCCAGGCATCAAGGCCTTCGTGGTGCCCGGCAGCGAACAGGTCGCCCGGGCCGCCGAGGCCGAAGGGCTCGACCGGGTGTTCACCGAGGCGGGCTTCGAATGGCGCCAGCCCGGCTGCTCGATGTGCCTGGCGATGAACCCAGACCGGCTCGAGGGTCGCCAGATCAGCGCCAGCTCCTCCAACCGCAACTTCAAGGGTCGCCAGGGCTCCGCCAGCGGCCGCACCCTGCTGATGAGCCCCGCGATGGTGGCCGCCGCCGCCGTGCAGGGCCGCGTCACCGATGTGCGCGAGCTGATCGGCCAGGCCTGAGTCCCGCAGGCGCCGGCCACCATCCCCTGCGATCGGGCCCCTCCGGCAGCCGCGCCCCCCGTCCGCTGTTTCTCCACTGCACTCCCCCCGCCGCCCGCACGACCCATGGCCAGCAGCAGCCCCTTCCCCTCCGGCGCGATCCGCCGCGTCAGCGGCACCACGGTGGTGGTGCGCGGCGATGACATCGACACCGACCGGATCATCCCGGCCCGGTTCCTCAAGTGCGTCACCTTCGAGGCGCTGGGTCCCGCCGTCTTCGCCGACGACCGCACCGAACTGGCCACCGATCCGGCCGGCCCCCATCCCTTCGATCGCCCCGAGCATCAGGGCGCGACGATCCTGCTGGTGAACCGCAACTTCGGCTGCGGCTCCAGCCGCGAACACGCGCCGCAGGCGCTGATGCGCTGGGGCATCCGCGCCGTGGTGGGCGAAAGCTTCGCCGAAATCTTCTACGGCAACTGCCTGGCCCTGGGGATCCCCTGCCTGGTCGCTGACCACGACACGATGCTCGCCATTCAGGATGCCGCGAGTGCGGCTCCGGCCGAGCCGTTCGTGCTCGATGTGGAGGCCACCAGCCTCAGCGGCGCCGCTCAGCAGTGGACCCTGGAGCTGGCCGGCGGCCCGCGCCAGATGCTGGTGAGCGGCCAGTGGGATGCCACCGGCCAGCTGCTGGCCCATGACCAGGAACTCAAGGCCACCGCTGCGCGGCTTCCCTACCTGGGGGCGTTCGCCGCCTGATCGCACGCCTGGGCGTCAGGGGCCCGGCCGGTCCGCCGCCGGCCCCTGACTGACGGCGCTGGGCTGCGCCGCTGAGCTCCCGTGCCGCGCCGCTTCAGAAGGGACGATCCAGCACGGCAGCGGCCGGGTTGAGCGGCACGAAGGGCACGCCGGGGCCCTTGAAGTTGAAGTCGTTGAGCTTGACGCGCACGCCACCGATGCCCTGGTACGGGCTATAGAAGACGCCCACTTCATAGGCGCGCCGCTGCCAGCGCAGCTCCACATAGGAGGCGGTCACATCGCCGTAGAAGGGGGAGGAGGGGCTGACGTTGAAGCCGATGCCGCCACTGAACACCAGCGGCCCCACCAGTTGCTGCGTCAGGCCGATTCCCAGGGTGCCCAGATCCACCGCCTGATCGAAGCCGAAGGGGCTGAGGCCCTGGCGCAGGGTGCCGCTGCCGGTGATGGTCAGCCGGGTGTAATCGAGGAAGGGCCGCACGAAGTTGCCCAGGGTGAGCGTGGGGCCGCCGGAGAGGGTGATCGTGTTCTGATTGGTGCCGTCGCCGTAGTACGCGGCAGTCCCCAGCAGGTTGGCATCGAGGCTGAGACCGGGCCTGATCGGCACCGGGGTGTTCATCAGGCCGGCCTGTGGCGTGGGCGGCGCCGGTTGACCACGCCACAGGGCCAGTGAGGCATTGAGCGAGCCGATGGCGTTGCCGCGCCACAGCCTCGCCAGGTTGATGCTGTCGGCAGGATTGGCCTGGTAATTGCCCACCCCGACACGCCAGTAGTAGCTGCCGGACAGGGCGCCCAGCTCGGGCAAGCTGCCGTTCTTGTCGAGCGACACGCCATAGGCCGTGTAGACGTCCTGCTCGCCGAGCGAACCGTTCCAAGTGCGGAAGCGATAGGCACCGAACAGCCGGAACATGCTCGGCCCCAGCAGCGGCAGATCGACGGAGCGATCCAGGCTGGCCTGGCTGCGGGTGCCGTCGGGGATGTTCTCGGGATTGAACGTGGACATCTCCAGGCGGACATCACTGTCGAAGCCCAGCAGGGACCCATTGAGACGGGCATCGAGGCCGAACAGATCGCTGGTGGTGGCCGGCTGGGTGACGGTGGGAGCCTCCACCGGCTGGCCCGGCAGGGGATAGGCGTCCGTGCTGCTGTTGACCGCCCGCTCGGCCAGGAACTGGGGCTGCAGGGTCAGGCGCAGATTGTCACTGAGCTGCAGCGGAATCTTGTAGCCGACGAAATAACCGTCGCGGTCCTCCTGGTCGTAACCGAGCACCCAGCGGTTCTCGACCTCCTCCTCCCGGCTGATCGTGGCCTGCCGCTGCACCGCCAGCGGCAGGCGATCCTCCAGACGCAGGCGATTGCGGGCCGCACGGATCACCGTGTCGCCATTGGGCATCAGGGTGGCGACCACATCGGTGGAATCCATCCACACCTGGGCCGGCGTGAACGGGTCGTTGGAGAAACCGACCCGATCGCCGCTCAAGGTGGTGGGGGTGAAGCGCAGCAGGCGGGCCTGGATGCGCCAGCGGCTGATGGTGCCCCGCACCAGCTGGCGGCTGTTCTGGCTGTTGAGGTTCTGCAGCTGCTCAGGGCGGATGCCGCCGAACTGACTGGAGGTGTCGCTCTCCGACGGCTGGGTCGGCACACCGCGGCGACGCTCGGCCACCAGGCTCTGCTGGAACTGCACGTTGCGCACACGCTGATCGATGCGGGCGATCGCCTCGCGCCGCAGCCGCTCCTGCTCGCGGGCCCGCACCCAGGGATTGGTTGAGGTGGCGGCCGGTGCGGCCTGGCGGCCCCCCCGGGCCGGGGCGGCCGGCGTGGCAGCGGCGAGGCGCTGCGGGCCCATCGTGACCACCTCCAGCTGCTGAGCCAGCCCGCTTGGGCCCTGCTGACCAGGGGGTGGCGCGCCGGGGCAGCCCTGGGGCGGCGGCAGCTCCAGCGGCGGAACGAAGGGCGGAGTGCTGCCCCAGCGGTAGCGCAGGCCGACCAGATAGGCGTTGCTGCCCTCGCTGACGCCGCTGTAGAGGCCATAGGCGCCGGAGCGGTGATGGATGCGCCCCACCGCCGACCACTGCGGCGACACCAGAGCCTCGACCTCAAAGGCCAGGTAGTTGAGGAAGGTGGTGTAGTTCTCGCGGTAAGTGCGCTCGTAGTTGCTGTTCTGGGTCAGCAGGCTGACGCCCTCGACGAAATAGATGTTGAGCCAGGGCTGCAGCCAGAGGCGACCGCCCAGACCGATGGTGATATCCGCGAAGGACTGGGCGGGGGTGTCCCCGAAGGGCACCGCCTGGTTGTAAGGGCCACCCTGCTGACGGTCGGCCCGGTGGCCGAGCAGGTTGGCGTCCAGCTCCAGCGCGAAGGGGCCGGCATCAAGCAGGCGGCGCTGCAGTCCGAGACCCACCAGATACTCAGGCCGCAGGCGTCCCTTGAAGACGAAGGTGTCGCCGAAGTTGGCTGCGAACATCTGGCCGGCCCAGGTGGTCACCGCCCAGGGATAGGGGTGCCACTGAGGCGGCGGCGGCAGCGACGGCGGGCAGCTGATCTCCTCCGGTGGCGGCAGCGGCGTGGTGGGTTCCTGGCTCAGGTCCAGGTCGGTGGCGGAGCCATCGAGATCCAGCACGCCGTAGGCGTCCTGCATCTCGCCGCGGCCCTCCAGCAGGCTGTAGCGCAGGCGGCTGGCCTGCAGGTACTGCTGGCCGCGCTGAAAGCGCACCCGGCCGAAGGCGTAGAGCGTGCGCGACTCGGAGTCGATCTCGAGCCGATCGGCCATCAACCGGGCACCGGCCACCAGCGCGGTGACGTTGCCGCTGCTCACGAAACGGCGCAGCTGGGCGTCGTAGCCCTGTCGGTCGGCTCGCAGCTCCAGATCGAGCGGCACGCCGGGCAGCACGGCAGCCGGTCGGGTGTCCGGACGGGACGTGGCGGCAGCCGCGGGGAGGGTCAGCGGCAGGGCCGCCGCGGCCGGGTTGAGGGCAGGAGACGCTGCGGCAGCGGCAGCTGGCGTTGGGGCCGCGGCGGCTGGCGTCGCGGCAACGGTGGAACCCTGCCGCGTGTTGGGACTGGCCCCGGATGGGCTGGATCCGGACTGCGACGCGGCGGGCAGGCCGGCCAGAGCGGCGGCAGTCCCTGTCGGCGGCGACGCGGGCCTGGAACTGCCGGCGACTGCAATGCCGGCGGAAGGCGCAGAGGAGCTGACGACGCCCGCCACCGGAGCCGCAGCAGTGAGGGGGCGGGCGGCGGGATCCTGGGCTCCAGGCCCAGGAACGGCGAGAACCGGAGCCACCCACGCCAGGCCGAGTCCGGCAGCGGCCACAGCCCCTGGAACAGTCCGACGGGGAGAGGGCACAGGGAGCCGGGCATGTGGGCGGATCAGCAGGGATCCTGCCACGGGGTCACCGGTGCCGTCAGAAGCACAGGGCCAATTCGCAGGATCGGTCCGACCAGACGCCGCGACCAAAGGACTGCACCCCAGAGGCGCCGGGCAGGCCCAGCCACCACGAGCGGACCGGTCGGCTGAACGCGTCGAAGGCGCCCAGACGGCCGGTACGCCATCGGAGCGCCGTGATCAGACCGGCTGGATGGATTCAGTCCTCCAGGTCCTTGCGGCTGGGGGTGCGGCTCGGATCGCTGGCCAGGAAGCCGAAGACGAAGATCCCGATGAAGAAGAAAACGACCGAGTAAACCGAGATCTTGAGAGCGAGCATGACTGTCCGGCGTTGGGCAGGAAGTGACGGGAGCGGCCAGGGCCCGGGGAATCCCGACGAGATCCTGGGCAGATGACCCGTTCGCTGGGGAAGCGGATCCGGGCTGGCCGACGGCAACCGCAGCATCCTATGGGTCTTGAATGGCCGAGCCGCAGCGGGGACCGCCAGGATCGCCCCTCTGAGGTTCGGATTGAAACGTTTCATTCACGTTCCCCATTGCCGACCCGCCTCGATCTCCAGCCCCTCTGGCAGCCGCTGCCGCCGCGGTCGGATGGCGCCAGCGCCCTGGAGGATCCGTGGGGCCGCCTGCACCGGCCCGACTGGGCGGCGCGCGGGCTGATCATCTGGCCCCGGGGCGGCCAGCAGCGGCGGTTGCGCTGGCGACTGGAACGGCCCGCCGACTGGGCCGACCTGGCGGGTGGCGCGGTGGCGCGCCTCTGCCTGCGCTGGTGGGCCGAGGCCGCCGAGCTGCACGTCGATGGGGTCTGCGTGCACCGCGGCGACCTGTTCGACACCGCCTGCCGCTGGCCCTTGCCGCAGCGCTGGTGGCAGGGCGAGCCGCTGGAGCTGGAGCTGCTCCTGGTCAGCCCCCGCCATGACGATGGCGCCCTGATCCACAGCCGGCTCGAACTGGAGCCCAGCGATCCGGCCGATCCCCTCGGCCTGCTGAAGCCGGTGGTAGCGGAACTGGAGGCCCTGCGCGCCGAGCGGGGGCTGCCGGCCGGCACTGGCGACGGCACGGTGCGGGTGCTCGGTCATGCCCACCTGGATCTGGCCTGGCTGTGGCCGGTAGCCGACACCTGGCAGGCGGCCGAGCGCACCTTCGACTCGGCGCTGACGCTGATGGAACGCTGGCCGGAGCTGCGCTTCGGCCACTCCACGCCGGCGCTCTACGCCTGGCTGGAGCAGCACCGGCCGGCGCTGTTCGCGCGCATCCGCGCCGCGATGCGCCAGGGGCGCTGGGAGCCGCTGAACGGGCCCTGGGTCGAGAGCGACTGCCAGCTGATCGAGACGGCCTCGCTGCTGCGACAGTTTCAGCTGGGGCAGCGCTACAGCCGCCGGGCCCTGCCGGAATGGCGGCACGAGCTGGCCTGGCTGCCCGACAGCTTCGGCTTCGCCGCGGGCCTGCCCGCGATCGCCCGCTTCACGGGCGTGCGCTGGTTCTGCACCCACAAGCTGGCCTGGAACGCCAGCCAGCCCTTCCCCCATCGGCTGTTCCGCTGGCGCAGCCGCTGTGGCGCAGAACTGCTGGCGCTGATGACGGCGCCGATCGGCACCGACGGCGACCCGCTGGCGATCGAGGCGCAACGGCTCGACTGGCAACGCATCAGCGGCGTCGACGAGCTGCTCTGGCTGCCGGGGGTGGGCGATCACGGCGGCGGGCCCACCGCCGAGATGCTGGAGCAGCTGGCGCTGTGGCAGCGGCAGCCGGCGATGGCGCCGCTGCGCCACGGCAGCCTGCGCGAGCACCTGGCCCAGCTGGAGCCACTGGCGCCGCGGCTGCCGGTCTGGCGCGATGAGCTGTACCTGGAACTGCACCGGGGCTGTGCCACCAGCCGCCCCGACCAGAAACGCCACAACCGCACGCTCGAGCGACTGCTGCGCGAGGCGGAACTGGCCCGGGCGCTGCTGCAGGCGATGGGCCGGCCAGACACGGCCACATCCCCATGCGGGGCTGCCGCCAGCGCACTCCCCCCGACGCCGGATCCGGCGGATGGTGCTCCTGGGGCGACCTCGGCAGCGTCGGGCGATCCCCACGGAACCAACACGGGAGAGCCAGTCGAGCCGGGCGGCGAAACAGCGGCGGCCACGGGGCAGCCGGCGGCCAGCTGTCCGACACCAGGCCGACCGGCGGACGACGTCAATGGCGGCCGGACGGCCTCGGCGATGACGCCCCCGCGCCAACCCGCCGACGCGGAACAGCGGCGCCGGCGGAGTGCCGCGGTGGCGGCGATTGACTGGCGGCCGCTGCTGTTCCAGCAGTTCCACGACATCCTCCCCGGCACCTCGATTCCGGAGGTGTTCGAGCAGGCGGAACCCGAATGGCGCGCCGCGCGGCGCCAGGCCCGCCGACAGCGCGACCTGGCCCTGCTGGCCGGCCTGGGCCCCCTGCCGGCAACCCAGGCCGTGGCCCCCGGCGCCTCTGCCGGCGGCGAGAACCCGACCGAGGCGAGCGGCAGCGGCCGGATCGCCCCCGCGGCACCAGGCGGATCGACGGGCGCAAGGCACCGCGGCGACCAGGCCTGGTGGCTGGCGCAGCTGCAGCCCCTGGCGTCTGCAGCGCGCTGCAGACGCCTGCCCGCCGGCCACTGGCGGCTCGCCAGCGGTCCCCAGGCGGGACGGCTCCTGGCGAGCCAACCCGCCCGCGAGGGAGGCGTCTGGCTGCAGCTGCCGCTGCCGGCGGGCGTCGGCGCCCTGGCGCTGCGGCGTGCCGCCATGCCGGCGGACGACAGCAGCGAGCCGGCGCTGACGATCGCGCATCCCGTCAGGCTCAGCGACGAGGGCGAACAGCGCTGGCAGCTGAGCAACGGCCTGGTGAGCGTCCGCTGCGGCCCTGCCGGCCTGGAGCAGCTCTGGGATGCCCAGGGCCGCCCGCTGCTGGGGGCACCGCTGCGCTGGTGCCGCTGGCGCGACCAGGGCGAGTTCTGGGATGCCTGGGACATCGCCGCCGATCACGGCGACCATCCGCTGCCGTGGACCTGGCAGCCGGGTCCCGAGCTGCAGGCCGACGGCCCCCTGTGCGCCGAGCTGGTCTGGCGGGGTCGCTGCGGCAACAGCCCGCTGCGGCTGAGCCTGCGGCTGCTGGCCGGCAGCCCCGCCGTCGAGCTGCAGTTCAGCGTCCACTGGCGGCAGCGCCATGAGCTGCTGCAGCTGCAGATCCC
Organism: uncultured Cyanobium sp.; assembly: GCA_964396755.1. Lineage (GTDB taxonomy): Bacteria > Cyanobacteriota > Cyanobacteriia > PCC-6307 > Cyanobiaceae > Cyanobium. Next base: position 8,043 of record CAYNGR010000065.1, read on the forward strand.
CCTGGCCGCACCGCAGCCGCGCTGGGCCGCCGACTGCGCCGGTGGCGTGATCGAACGGCCGGCACAGCCGCGCACGCCCCGCGAGCAGGCGCGCTGGGAGGTCACCGCCCTGAGCTGGATCGCGGCGCCGCAGCTGGCGGTGCTGCTCGACGGCCCTCAGGGGGTCTCGGCCGCTGCCGAGCAGCTGTCGGTCTCACTGCTGCGGGCCCCCACCTGGCCCGATCCGGGTGCCGACAACGGCTGGCAGCGCCAGCGGCTGGCCCTGCTGCCGGCACCGGACGGCTGGCGCCGCAGCGCTGTGCCCGAACAGGCCAGGCGGCTGCGGGAACCCCTGTGGCTGCATCCCGCCCCGAGTCCCGGCGCGGCGGCGCCACGGTCCGGCGAGTGGCCGGCCTTCCCATGGCTGGGAGACGACCTGCGCCTGGTGGGACTTCGGCCGGCAGGGCCGATGAGCGGCGCCGGCGAACCCTGCCTGACCGACGAGGAGCAGCCCGGGCTGATCCTCACGGTTCAGAACGAAGGCCCCTGCCGCCAGCGGCTGACATTGCCGCCGCCGTGGCGGGTGCTGCAGCGACTCGATGGCCTTGACGGCGCTCTGAGCGACTCCCACAGCGGCGATCCGCTGGCGATCGCTCCCTGGCAGCTGGC
>CAYNGR010000065.1:8790-15448 GCA_964396755.1 uncultured Cyanobium sp.
ATGCCGAAACCGGTCAGCGCGAGCAGCACCGCCAGCACCGCGATCGCCACCGAGAGAGCCGGAGAGGTGCTGGAGGGTTCCATGGCGGGAGGGGCGGCGGGAGCGTCACAACTCTCGACAGGCCCAACGCTCAGGGTGCCGAGGCTCGTACACTACCGGCCACGACCTCCAGCCTGAGAGCTTCGATCGGCCATGGCCCAACGCACCCGCCTGGGAGACATCCTGCGTCCGCTGAACTCCGAGTACGGCAAGGTGGTCCCGGGCTGGGGCACCACGCCGGTGATGGGCATTTTCATGGCCCTGTTCCTCGTGTTCCTGCTGGTGATCCTGCAGCTGTACAACAAGTCGCTGCTGCTCGAAGGCATCAACGTCAACTGGAACGGCATCGGCTGATTCCGCCTCCGGCGGCACCCCTCTTCCCATGAACGTCTTCGGTATCGGCCTGCCGGAAATGGCGGTGATCGCCGCCATCGCCCTGCTCGTGTTCGGCCCCAAGCGGCTGCCCGAGCTGGGCAAGACCCTCGGGCGCACGCTCAAGGGTTTCCAGTCCGCCTCGCAGGGCTTCGAAGAACAGTTCCGCACGGCTCTGGACACCGCGCCTGAGCCGACTCCGACCGCTGCCGCCACCACCACGGTCAGCTCCAGCGTCGTCGAGCCAACCCCGAGCGCCGATGCGGCTCCCGTGGAGGGAACCGCTTCAGGCGGTTCCCAGGCCAGCTGAGATCACGCCCGGCTGCGCTTGGATCTGCAATTGCTCGTCGGACTGGGCAACCCAGGCGACCGTTACAGCGACACCCGTCACAACGTCGGCTTCCTGGCCCTGGACCGGCTGGCGGAACGCGACCATGGCGGCTTCCGTCAGCAGAGTCGACTGCATGGCCTGCTGGCTGATGTCGGCAGCGGTCCGCAGCGGCTGCGGCTGCTCAAACCGCAGACGTACATGAATGACAGCGGCCGCTCGATCCGGGCGGCCCTGGACTGGTTCGGCCTCACCCCCCAGCAGATCCTGGTGGTGGTGGATGACATGGACCTGCCGCTGGGACGGCTGCGGCTGCGGGCCTCCGGCAGTGCCGGTGGTCACAATGGACTGCGCAGCAGCATCGCCCACCTGGGCACCGAGGCCTTCGCCCGGCTGCGGATCGGCATCGGCGCCCCGGCCGGCGATCCCGGGCAGCGGCGTGAGCGCACCGTCTCTCACGTTCTGGGGCGGTTCAGTGCCGAGGAGAGGCCAATCCTCGATCAGGTGCTCGCCGAAGTGGTCTCGGGCGTGGATCTGATCCGGCGACAGGGTGTGGAGCGGGCCGGCAACCGACTGAACGGTTTCCGCATCGCCGAGCAGGCATCCTGAAGGGCATGGCCCGACTGCCGACCACCACTGCCCAGCTGCGTGTGCTGCGCCGCAGCTTCCGACCGGCCGTGCTGGAGGGAGAGGTGAGCGCCGGCGGCTTCCAGTGGACCTTCTGCTGGGCCTTCGACCGCGGTGAACTGCAGGTGGAGCCGTCCCTGGGTCGGGCCCTGATCCAGGACGCCCTGCTGCGCTTTCTGCTGCGCGCCGATTACCAGCTGGAGCCGGGCGGCGACTATGCCTTCACGGTGCGAGCCCGCTTCTGAGCCGACCAGGGTTCAGCCGTGCAGTGGTTCAGCGCTGCCAGGATTCAGCGCTGCAACGGCCGCCCCAGCCAGCGCTCCAGCAGCAGCTGAGCCACCACATCGTCCCAGTCGCGCGGCGGTTGGCGCAGACCCGCCGGCAGCAGCCGACGCCAACCGCGGGGCGGCTCGAGCTGCCAGAAGCGCTCCCGGGCCGCCAGCGTCGTGCCCCGCTCCTCCACCAGACAGACCGGCAGCAGCGGTGCCAGTCGGCGCTGCCAGTCCCCCGAGCCGGTGCCGTCACCGAGCACCACCGCCACCAGCCCCTGCTGCTGGCGCCACAGCTGCAGCTCCTGCCAGGCCGCCTGCGGCGGCAGCACCCGCGCCACCTGAATGCGGCAGCGCTGCGGATCACTGAGAACCAGACCGCACTTGCTGCGACCGGGGTCCAGGCCCGCCAGCGGCCCCTCAGCAGGGAGCGTGTCCGTGGCGGCGACGCTGCAGGAGTGGGAGTCGGCCGGGTCCATGGGGCTGGGGCGGCAAGGGGGAAGGCGTGGCTCGGGCCGCAACCGTGGCACAGGGCGCAGCCATCGGGCTGCTGCTGAGCGGCAGAACGACCCGAGCAGGACGGCAGCCGAGCCGCTCGCCCCCGGGGGCCCGCCTGCCGGGGATCAGCGGGGCAAGCAGCCCTGGGCAAGGCTCACGGTGCCCGCTGCGGCCGACCGTCAGCGGAGGAGCGCTGCCCCACCCAGCGCAGCTCGACGACGATCGGATCGGGCGTGTCGGCATCCTGGCGGGCCACCGCCTCGAGGTTGGCCTCCAGGCCGATGGGGCGATCGGCCAGGGCGCGACCGAGCTCGTTGAAGTCGTTGACATCGAACTGCAGGCCATCGGCCAGCGTCCCCTGGCGCTGCACCCGGGCGAAAGCGGCAGCCAGCAGCAGGTTGAGGCGGCTGCGCACCACATCAACACCGCGCTCATCGCCCTCGAGCGTGGTGCGGGCCAGCACCTCTCCCTGACGCGCCACCTGACGGTTGGGGCGCAGATCCGGGAAGGCCAGCACCCGCTGTTCGCCGCGCAGCACGTTGCTGGCCGAACGGATGCTCACCACCCAGGTGCCGCGCTGAGAGAGCAGCGAGGCCAGACGGTTGATGTCGTTGCGGGGCACCAACAGGATCTGGCGATCCGGCTTCTGGCCCGGCAGCAGCCGCTGGAAGGCGACCAGATTGGCCTGCTGCAGCAGCGCGTCGATGACCTCGCGGGCCTGGCCGGGCCGCTGCAGCCGCACCTTCGCGGTCGCCAACGGCTGACCGCTGGCGACCACCACATCACCGCGGCGCAGGGCGATCACGTTGTTCTCGAGCTGCTTGAGCTCCTGCTCACCGGCGGCGATGCGCTGCCGCACCCGTTCCAGCTCGGCCTCATTGCGGCGGATCTCGGCGTCGCGGCCGCGCACCTCGCGGCTGAGGCGGCTGCGCTCGCTCTCCAGCCGCGCGCGCTGGCGCTGCAGCGGCAACAGCTCCTGGCGCAGGCTGACGACGCGACCGGTGGCCTGGGCCAGCTGCCGTTCAGCAGCCTTCTGGCTGGTGAGGGCCTGCTGGCGACTGCGCAGAGCCTGCAGGCGCCCCTGCTCGGCGCGGGCCAGCTCCACCTGACTGCGACGCAGGTCCCTGCCGCTGCGCTCCAGGGCCGTGCGGCTCAGGCGCAGGCGTTCCTGCAGCTGATCAAGCTCGAACAGACCGACCCGCAGCCGCTCGCTGACCAGAAGCATCAGGCCCAACGAGACGGCACTGATCAGGGCCCCTGTGAGGGCGGTGATCACCACGGCCGTGTTCTTGGGCCGCAACCGGAACAGGCTGAGGCGCGCCTTGCCCACGGTGCTGCCGAGCCTGTCGCCGAGGGTGGAGAGCACACCACCCAGCACGAGCAACGCAAGGATCAGCAACCAGCCGGACACACCCTCCTCCAGGTTGGAACCAGTATCCCTGCCGGGCCGGGAGACGGATCAGCTGAAGCGTTTCGCCAGGGCGATCGGGTCGAACACCGTGATCTTCTTGCGGTCGATCTGCAGCAGACCCTCGTTGCGCAGATCCCCCAGCAAGCGGGTGATCGTGACGCGGGTAGAGCCAATCGCCTCGGCGATGGCCTGATGGGAGAGGCGCAGATCGATGGTGATGCCCTCGCTGCTGGGCACACCGAAATCGCGGCAGAGCACCAGCAGGAAACTCACCAGCCGCGAGCTCATGTCGCGATGGGTGAGCGTTTCGATCATCGTCTCGGTCTGCAGGATGCGGGAGGAGAGACCCTGCAGCAGCAGCAGACCGACGCTGGCGTCCTGCTCGATGGCGCGCCGCACCGAGGTGGCAGGAGCGGTGATCATCTCGACGCGGGTGAAGGCGATCGCGTGATAGAAGCGGTCGGAACGCTGACCGGTGAGCAGCGACAGCACGCCGAACAGGCTGTTCTCCCGCAGCAGCGCCACGGTGATCTCCTCGCCCGATTCGTACACCCGCGACAGACGCACGGCGCCGCGCCGCAGCAGATAGACGCGCTCGGCGGGATCCCCCGGGAAGAAAATCGTCTTGCCACGCTCGACCGACTCGACGCTGCTGCCGGCCAGGGAGCGGATCACCTCCGCCAGGGTGGTGCTCGGGACCGGAGCGCCAGGGGTGCTGAGCCCGCTCCCTGGAGTGCCCGTGGAAGGGGTGTTGGCGTAGCGGCTGAACCCGCGGGTGGCGCCGACCATCGGCAGGGCTTGAAGTGAACGGAAACTACGGATCGTTCCGCTCCAGCCTTGTAGCAACCCACACGGTTTATCGGCCGAACTGAGCGGACAGCCGCGAGCCGCCCTGCCGATCGAGGGCCATCATCTGTGCCGCCGGGCCCCGCCAGCCCCCCCGCGGCGGCCGGGCGCGGCAGCGGTCTCCCCACGCTGCGATGGCGGCGGTGCGGCTGCGGACGGTGCCGGGATCAGCAGCGGCCAGGGCCCGGACCTGGATCCGCAACAGCCGCAGCCTCAGGCAGGCGGGACGGCGGCGAGCGCCTGGCGCTGGTGCTCCTGCAGCCGGGCGATGCCACTGCCGGCCAGATCGAGCAGGGCATCAAGCTGGTCGCGGCTGAACGGCGCCCCCTCAGCGGTGCCCTGGATCTCCAGCAGCCGCTGCTGGCCGTCCATCACGACGTTGAGATCCACCTCGGCGCGGCTGTCCTCGCTGTAATCGAGATCGAGCAGCGGCCGGCCATCCACCAGACCCACCGAGACGGCCGCCACCTGCTGACGCAGGGGCGACGAGGCGATCAGTCCTTGACGCTGCAGTCGCTCCAGAGCGGCGGCGACCGCCAGCCAGGCGCCCGTGATGGCGGCGGTGCGGGTGCCGGCATCGGCCTGCAGCACGTCACAGTCCACCAGCAGGGTGCGCTCCCCGAGCACCTCGAGATCGAGGCTGGCGCGCAGGCTGCGGCCGATCAGGCGCTGAATCTCCTGAGTGCGGCCGGAGAGCTTCATCAGCTCCCGCGGCTGACGACTGGGTGTGGAAGCCGGCAGCAGCCGGTACTCGGCACTGAGCCAGCCGCTGCCACCGCCGCGGCGCCAGCGCGGCACCTCCTCCTGCACGCAGACGCTGCAGAGCACGCGGGTGCGGCCGGTCTCGATCGTCAGCGAGCTGAGCGCAAAGCCCATCGGATCCCAGAGCACCTGCACCGGCCGCTGCTCAGCGGGGTCGCGTCCGTCCCGGCGCGGCCGGCTGGGATCTGCGGCGGCAGCGGCGTGCCCACTAGCGGTGGTGGTGGCACCAGCAGTGGTGGCATCGGCAGAGGGCTGCGAGGCCGGCGGAACGGAGGGGATCACAGCTGCAGACCGGTGGGATAGAGACAAGCTAGATCGCGGCGGTGGTACGTCTGTTTGCGCCACCGGTGGTGTGCAGACCCGGTCCAGGCCGCTACATTCAGGTGCAGCGGCACCCCGGCCGCCATCCCCGGCGCGGCCAGCAGCCCGCCGGGGACGCCTCGGCGCCCGCGGCCTCTCCGGGCACACCAGCCCCGCCCCCGGCCGCCATCCCCCTGGCATCGACCGCCTCCCCGATGACCGTCAGCCTTCCCGCCCATCGCCAGCCCTCCCGCCCCTCCGGCCATGGCCGCGGCGAGGCGCACAGCCAGGGCGGCGTGGCACCCCGGCTTGCCGGTCTGCCCACACCCCCACCACTGCAGCTGGTGCCCCAGCCCGAGGGGCTGCTGCAGATCCACACCGCACCTTTCCGCGGCAGCGTTGCGGCCGTGTTCAGCCAGGCCCTGCGCACCGCCGGGCTGGGCAGCCGCGTGCTGGTGAGCCAGTTCCTGCGGGGCGGTGTCGAGCAGGGGGTGGCCGGCAGCCTCAGCCTCTGCGGCCGCCTGCAGTGGCTGCGGCCGGCCACGCCGCTGTGCATCGAGGAGCCCCTGGATCAGGCCAGCGATCGCGAAGCCGCCGAGGCGGCGCTGGAGGCGGTCCTGGAGGTGTGGAGCTACAGCCGCGAACGGCTGCTGGAGGGCAGCGTCGATCTGATGGTGCTCGATGAGCTGGGCCTGGCGATCGAGCTGGGCTATCTCGAGGCGGCCGAGGTCACCGCCACCCTTGAGCGCCGTCCCGCTCACCTCGATGTGATCGTCACCGGGCCATCGATGCCGGCCGAACTGATGGCGATGGCCGACCAGGTCACCCAGCTGCGCCGCTGCGCCTGAGCCGGGCCGGCGACAGGACTGCCGTCTAGGGTGACGCCCACGCCAACGGCAGAGGGTCGGCGACCGGCGTCCCTCCACCCGCCTCCCCCATGCTCAAGAACGACCGCTGGATCAATGAGCAGGCCGCAGGCGGCATGCTCAACCCCTTTCAGCCCACTCTGGTGCGCCACCTGGAGCCCGAGACGGCAGCCTCACCGGTGCTCAGCTACGGCTGCTCCTCCTATGGCTACGACCTGAGGCTTTCGCAGAAGGAGTTTCTGATCTTCCGGCACGTGCCCGGAACGGTGATGAATCCCAAGCGGTTCAATCCGGCCAATCTGGAGCCGGCCCCCCTCCACGAGGACGAGGATGGCGCCTA
>CAYNGR010000066.1:0-15154 GCA_964396755.1 uncultured Cyanobium sp.
GCCCCTACACCCGCAACACGCTCGAGGAGCACCTCGACATGCTGATGGTGTGCCATCACCTGGATCCCAAGATCCCGGAGGATGTGGCCTTCGCCGAGTCGCGCATCCGCCGCGAGACGATCGCCGCTGAGGACATCCTCCATGACATCGGCGCCTTCTCGCTGATCGCCAGCGATTCCCAGGCGATGGGCCGGGTGGGCGAAGTGATCACCCGCACCTTCCAGACTGCCCACAAGATGAAGGTGCAACGGGGTACGTTGAGCGGCGACTCGGATCGCAACGACAACACCAGGCTGAAGCGCTACATCGCCAAGGTGACGATCAACCCGGCGATTGTGCATGGCATCGACAGCCAGGTGGGCTCGGTCGAGGTGGGCAAGCTGGCCGATCTGGTGCTGTGGAAGCCGGGCTTTTTCGGCGTCAAGCCGGAACTGGTGCTCAAGGGCGGCTCGATCGTCTGGGCGCAGATGGGCGATGCCAACGCCTCGATCCCGACGCCGGGCCCGGTGCATGGCCGGCCGATGTTCGCCGCCTTCGGAGATGCCCTGGCCTCCAGCTGCCTGACGTTCGTCAGCCAGGCCAGCCTGGAGGATGATCTGCCCCGCAGGCTGGGCCTCAGGCGCCGCTGCGTGCCGGTGGTCAACACCCGCGGCGGCATCGGCAAGGCCAGCATGAGGAACAACACCGCGCTGCCCAGGGTCGAGGTGGATCCCCAGACCTATGAGGTGTTCGCCGACGGTGAGCTGCTCACCTGCGAGCCGGCGGAGGTGCTGCCGATGGCGCAGCGCTATTTCCTGCTGTGAGGCGCGGGGCCGGGCCGCTGGGCTCGCTTCGCTCCTGAGACTGAGCCGCGCTGGCTGCGGGGGTGGCTGGTTGCAGGGCCGGCGGCAGCAACGCAGCCTGCGGTGCTCGGCCATTCGCCTCCAACCCCAACACGCTGCTGAGAGCCGCTGCATTGCGTTTCTGTGCGGAGGGATCGGCACTTCTGCCTCCAACTGCCCCATGGCGCCTGGCAGGGGGTGGGCGAGCTCGTCAGATGCAGTCGGCCGGCGCCCCAGCCCGCGACGGCCTTCGCGGTCGCTGAACCCGGCCCGCCAGTTCAGGTCGCTAACTCATACTCATTCCGGGTTAGTGCTACAGTCCGGCCTGGCTGCCGCGCCTTCCGGGGGGTTCTGTCCTCCCCGCTCTGGCCTGCGTCCGGTCGGCCTGGTTCTGTCCGTTGCGTTCCCCAGTTCCCATGGATCTCTCCAATCCCGCCACCCAGGCCAACCTCGAAGCCGCCTTCGGCGGCGAGAGCATGGCCAACCGCAAATACCTGTTCTTCGCCGATGTGGCCAAGAAGCTCGGCAATGCCGAGCTGGCCAGGCTCTTCCGCGACACCGCCAACCAGGAGACCGAGCACGCCTTCGCCCACTTCCGGCTGCTGCATCCGGAGCTGGTGATCGACGATGCCGAGGCGCTCAGCCCCGAGCGGAAGCAGGCGGTGCTGGCCCGCTGCCTGCAGCTGGCGATCGAGGGGGAGACCTACGAGTACACCACCATGTATCCGGACTTCGCCGCCCAGGCCCGCAGCGATCGCGATGCAGCCGCCACGGCCGAATTCGAGGAGCAGATCGCCGAGTCGAAGGAGCATGCCGGCATCTTCCGCAAGGCCGCCAGTAACTTCGGCTTCCTGGCGCCGATCGAGCAGCACCACGCCGAGCGCTATGGCGTCGCCCTCGAGGCCCTGCAGCAGGGCGGCCAGGTCGGTGAGGCGGCTGCGGCCGTTCCCGGCAAGTGGATCTGCAAGGTCTGCTCGATGATCTACGACCCGGCTGTGGGCGACCCCGACTCCGGCATCGCCCCGGGCACCCCCTTCGAGGCCCTGCCCGACGATTGGATCTGCCCGATCTGCCAGGCCCGCAAGTCGAGCTTTGTGCCTTATCACGAGCCCGCCCTGGAGGCGGCTGCCTGAGTACAGAAAGTAGCGCCCGATACAGTTCCCGCTCGCAGTTTTCGGGCGGGAACTGTATCGGGGCTTCTCGGTCGGCCGGGCTGCAACTGTTTGTGATCCTGATTGAGCTCTCGATCAGGGATTCCTGGCGTTGCGTTCAGCTGGTCGTGAAGAAATCGTGGCATTCGTTGTGTTGCCCGCGGCTCCTCCGTAGAACGTGCCGGTCCACCGCTGCGTGCCTGTCATGACGTCGCCCCTGCGAGGTCCCGCCCCCCATCCGCAGGGGCGCAGGAGTCGCAGTCAGGCGGGGGCGGCGGGCGAGTGGGCAGGTGGATCGCGCCGCCGGGAGCAGGCGCTGCACCCCGAGCCAGGTCATGGGGAGCGGCGACGGGCTTCCCAGAGTGATGAGGCACTGCGGGCGGCCCTGGCTGCCGCCGGGGTCAGTCGCAGCGCTGTGCGCTATCGCGGTTTTGTGCTGCTGCCACAGGCCGATCTGGGCTGGCTGGTGCGTCCCGAGCGCAGTCCGATGACGGTGCTGCCGTTCCGCACGCCGCCGATCTCGCTCAGTGATGTCAAGGCGTTGGTGGACTGGCGGCTGGATGGGGCCATGCCGGCGACCCGGCTGCAGCGTCCGACGCAGCTCTGAGCCTCGCGATGGCCGGCCTCAGCGTTCAGGCCGCCTCGCGGGTCGATTCGTTCACGACCATGCAGGTCGGGGAGCTGCCCGCGCCGCAGGAGTGTCACGGGCTGACGGCTGCTGCTGCAGGCGGCACGGGCGCGTTGCGTCCCTGACGCTGATGAAGGGCTGCGGCCGGTTGGCCCCAGCTCAGGCGGCCTGGGGAGGCGTGGGGTTGGAGCCACCGCCCGCCTGGAAGGGCAGCACCAGCGTCGCCCAGTGCTCTGGGCGCTCGGGCCGGCGGCGCCGGGCGCGGCGGATGCCGAAGGGCACTCGCACCACGTTGGTGCCCTCGACCCGCAGGCTGCGGATCGGTGTCTCAATCGGGCCGTTGCCGTCCATGGTCCCCAAGATGATGAAAGGCAGGAATCCCGCCGCGGTTGGTGTCGCACATCGGCCCGTGATGCCGCGAACCCGTGCCTGTGGAAGGGGCGGGGAAGCGGGGCCTCCCTGTTCGTTCCGATCGGTGAGTTCGCAGACCCTGTCGGGCTTCTGAGCTGATGAGCCGAGGCTCGTCGGTGGCAGGCACGGCAATGATGCGCCATGCAGGGCTGAAATGGTAATGGCGTGAGCCTCAGGCGGCCACTTCGGCAACCGGTATCGCCGTGGCCAGCTCCTCCAGCGTCGGGCAGGTGCACACCAGATGGCGGTCGCCGTAGGCGTTGTCGATGCGCGCCACCGCCGGCCAGAACTTGTGAGCGCGCTGGCCATCGCCGGCCGGATAGGCCGCCTCCCGGCGGCTGTAGGGCCGCTCCCAGTGGTCGTCGGTGACGGCCGCCAGCGTGTGCGGTGCCCGCTTGAGCGGGTTGTCGAGCGGGTCGCAGCGCCCCTGCTCGATCGCCAGGGCCTCCTCCCGGATCCCCACCATCGCGGCGCAGAAGCGATCGATCTCGGCCAGGCTCTCGCTCTCGGTGGGCTCCACCATCACCGTGCCGGCCACCGGCCAGCTGACGGTGGGTGCATGGAAGCCGTAGTCCATCAGCCGTTTGGCCAGGTCATCCACCTCCAGGCCGCAGCTGCGCTTGAGCGGCCGCAGATCGAGGATGCATTCGTGCGCCACCCAGCCGCCGGCGCCGCGATAGAGCACCGGGTAGTGCGGCTCCAGCCGCCGGGCGATCACGTTGGCGGCCAGCAGGGCGACCTGGCTGGCCAGGCGCAGGCCGCTGCCCCCCATCAGGCGGATGTACATCCAGCTGATCGGCAGGATGCCGGCGCTGCCCAGCGGTGCGGCCGACACCGGACCAACGCCCCCGCTCGTGTCGCTGTGGCCCGGGGACAGCGGGTGACCGGGCAGGAACGGCACCAGGTGCTCGGCCACGGCGATCGGGCCGACACCTGGGCCGCCGCCGCCGTGGGGGATGCAGAACGTCTTGTGCAGGTTGAGATGGCAGACGTCGGCGCCGTACAGGCCCGGTTTGCACAGACCCACCTGGGCGTTGAGGTTGGCGCCGTCGAGATACACCTGGCCGCCGCAGTCGTGCACCAGCTGGCAGATGCGGCGGATGCCCGGCTCGAACACCCCGTGGGTGGAGGGATAGGTGACCATCAGCGCCGCCAGCCGCCCGGCGTGTTCGCGGGCGCGGGCCTCCAGGTCGGCCAGGTCGATGTTGCCCTGGTCGTCGCAGGCCACCGGCACCACCTGCAGGCCGGCCATCACGGCGCTGGCGGGGTTGGTGCCGTGGGCGCTGGTGGGGATCAGGCAGACGTTGCGGTGCGCCTCGCCCCGGCTGTGGTGCCAGGCGCGGATTGCCAGCAGGCCGGCGTATTCCCCCTGGGAGCCGGCGTTGGGCTGCAGCGACACGCCGGCGAAGCCGGTGAGCGCCGCCAGCCAGGCCTCCAGGTCGGAGGCCAGACGCGTGTAGCCACCGCAGCGCTCGGCCGGCGCGAAGGGATGCACGCGGCTGAAGGCGGGCCAGCTCACGGGCGCCAGCTCGCAGGCGGCGTTGAGCTTCATCGTGCAGCTGCCCAGGGGGATCATCCCGTGCACCAGCGACAGGTCCTTGCTGGCGAGCTGCTGGATGTAGCGCAGCAGCTCCGTTTCGCTGCGGTGGCGGCGGAACACCTCCTGGGTCAGCCAGGGCCCCTGTCGGCGCGGCAGCGATCCCCAGGCCCGGGACGCTACGGCGTGGGCGTCGCCGTCGCTCAGGCTCTGCTGCAGCTGTGATAGCCCAGCCTGCAGCGCCGAGGGCTGCTCCTCCCCGATCAGCAGCCGCACCAGGCTCTCCAGCTCGCCCGCGTCGCTGCGCTCATCGAGGCTGATCGCCAGGGCGTCGCCGGCCCCCTCGCCACGCACGCCGCGGCGCAGCAGCAGCTCGGCCGCATCGGCCCGTGCCACCAGCTCCGCCGCCCGCGGTGAGCGCACCACCACCGTGTCGAAGCCGGGGCCGTCATCCACCGCCAGGCCGCCGGCCTGCAGGGCCGCCGCCAGCGCCTGGCGCAGCTGCAGGATGCGGGCGGCGATCGCCTCGAGGCCCTCCGGTCCGTGGTGCACGGCGTAGAAGCCGGCCATCACCGCCAGCAGCACCTGGGCGGTGCAGATGTTGCTGGTGGCCTTGTCGCGGCGGATGTGCTGTTCGCGGGTCTGCAGGGCCAGGCGCAGCGCCTCGTTGCCCTCGGCATCACGGGAGACGCCCACCAGGCGGCCCGGGATCTGGCGGCGATAGGCGTCGCGGGTGGCGAAGAAGGCGGCGTGCGGACCACCGAAGCCCAGCGGCACCCCGTAGCGCTGCAGGCTGCCGATGGCGATGTCGACCCCCAGCTCGCCCAGCGGCGCCAGCAGCACCTGGGCCAGCGGGTCGATGGCGGCGGTGCTGATCACGCCGGCGGCGTGGCAGGCGGCCAGCAGCGGCGCCGGATCCCAGAGACGCCCGGCTGTGCCCGGCAGCTGCAGCAGCAGCCCGAAGGCCTCGGCCGGCAGGCTCTCCTCGGCGGAGGCTCCCGCCGCCAGCGATGCGGCCAGGGCTTCGGCGTCGACGGGTGTCAGGGTGATGCCCAGCGGCTCGGCGCGGGTCTGCAGCACCGCCAGGGTCTGGGGCAGCACCTGCTGATCCACCAGAAAGCAGCGCTTCTGCGGCCGCTGGCAGACGGCCCTGGCCAGGGCCATCGCCTCGGCGGCGGCGGTGCCTTCATCAAGCAGTGAGGCGTTGGCGATCGGCAGGCCGGTCAGCTCGCTGATCAGGGTCTGGAAGTTGAGCAGCGCCTCCAGGCGCCCCTGGGCGATCTCAGCCTGGTAGGGCGTGTAGGCGGTGTACCAGCAGGGGTTCTCGAGCACATGGCGCTGGATCAGCGCCGGTGTGACGGTGTCGTGGTAGCCGAGGCCGATCAGGGCGCGGCCGGGACGGTTGGCCGCGGCGATGGCGGCCAGCTCGCTCAGTGCCTCCGCTTCCGCGCAGCTCTGCGGCAGGCCGGCGGCGGCCTCGTCGGGGGGCAGCAGGATGTCGGCGGGGACGACCGCCTGGCTCAGCTGCTCAAGGCTGTTGAGCCCCAGTTCTGCCAGCATCCGCCCTTGGTCGACCTGATCCGGTCCGAGATGGCGGATCGGGAACAGGGTGCTCACACACGACCGGGCAAGGGGTCGCGGGATCCTAGGGAGCTCGGCCGGATCAGCGCCCGGGCCGGGAGCGACGACTCTGGCGGTGGCGCTGACTCAGCCGATGGCTGTGCCCCAGCCGGCAGACATGCCCAAGCCCGTAGACACGGCTCAGCTGCCAGCGATCACTCAGCCGGCAGCGATCACGCAGTTGGCAGGGAGCGGCAGGTGCGGCGGAGTGGGCCGCCTTCCCTTCGGCCTCAGCCTGCCCGGGGGGTGGCGGCGTCACGGCCTGCGGGGCACCACTGTCGCCATCGACGCCTGCCCAGGCAGGGGCGCGTCTGGAGGGGGCTGGACCGCGCCGGACTCAGGCGCCCTCCACCTTGGCCCGGTAGCTGGCGGCATCCATCAGCGCGTCGGCGGCCGCGGCATCGGCGGGCCGCACCAGCAGCAGCCAGCCTTCGCCGTAGGGATCGTTCTGCAGAGTTTCCGGATCGCTGAGCACGCCTTCGTTGCGGGCTTCCACCACGCCGCTGACCGGTGCCATCAGATCCTCCACCGCCTTCACCGATTCGACGCTGCCGAAGCTCTGGCCGGCTGTGATCGCGGCGCCCACGTCGGGCAGCTCGACGAACACGATGTCGCCCAGCTGGTCGACGGCGAAGGCGCTGATGCCGACGCGCAGGGTCTCGCCCTGGGCGCGGACGTATTCATGACTGTCGGCGTAGCGGCAGTCGTCGGGAAAGGTGAGGGCCATGGCCAAGCCGGCAGCGGCGGCAGCCTATCGGCTCCGCCCGGCTGCGGCAGCGCTTCGTCTCAGTGGCGCTCCAGCGCCTGCAGGGCTCGCTCCAGCGCCAGGGCCACATGGGCGTGGTGGGTGCCGCCCTGCACGTAGAGCACGTAGGGCTCGCGCAACGGGCCGTCGGCGGAGAACTCGCTGGTGCTGCCATCGATGAAGCTGCCGCCGGCCATCACCAGTTCGCTGGCGTAGCCGGGCATCGGCGCCGGCACCGGATCGAGATAGGCCCCCACCGGCGAGCTGGCCTGAAAGGCGCGGCACACCTGCTTGATCAGCTCGGGGGAGCCGAGTCGCACCGCCTGGATCACGTCGCTGCGGGCTCCCCCCGGCAGCGGGTTCACCGCATAGCCCAGGTCGTGGAACACCTGCGCCACCAGCTCGGCGCCGATCAGGGCTTCGGCGACCATCTGCGGCGCCAGGAACAGGCCCTGGAACAGCAGCCGGTTGCAATCGAAACTGGTGCCGCCCTCGCTGCCGATGCCGGGGGCGGTCAGCCGGCAGCAGGCCTGCTCCACCAGCTCGCTGCGGCCGGCCACGTAGCCGCCGGTGGGGGCGATCGTGCCGCCCAGGTTCTTGATCAGCGAGCCGGCGATCAGATCGGCGCCCACGGCCGTGGGTTCCTGCTCCTCCACCAGTTCGCCGTAGCAGTTGTCGACGAACACCAGGCAGTTGGGCTGGATCGCCTTCACCCGCTCCACCAGAGTCCCGATCTCGGCCACCGTCAGCGACGGGCGCCAGCTGTAGCCGCAGCTGCGCTGGATCAGCACCATGCGGGTGGGGACCGCCAGGGCGTCAGCCAGCCCGTCCCAGTCGACGCGGCCATCGGCCCGCAGGTCCAGTTCGTCGTAGGTGATGCCGAACTCGGCCAGCGAGCCCTGGCCCTGGCCCCGCAGGCCGATCACCTCCTCGAGCGTGTCGTAGGGCCGGCCGGTCAGCGCCAGCAGGCGATCTCCGGGGCGCAGCACGCCGTAGAGGGCCGAGGCGATGGCGTGGGTGCCGCTGACGAACTGCAGCCGCACCGCCGCCGCCTCCGCCTGCAGCACCCGCGCGAACACCCGATCGAGCGTCTCGCGGCCCAGATCCCCGTGGCCATAGCCGCTCACCGAGGCGAAGTGATGCACGCCGACCCGCTCGGCGGCGAAGGCGGCCAGCACCCGCTCCAGCCGCTGGCGCACCGCAGCGGTGCGGGTCGCCGCCACGGGCGCGATCGCTTGCAGGGCGGCCGCCAGCTGCTCGTCGGCGGCCCAGCCTCGATGGCCCATGACAGTGGCGCAATTCACCCTTTTACCCGAGCGGCCCTGCTCGCGCAGCCCTGGTGTCCGCAGGGGCTGGGGGGCAGCGGTCTGGCTCCCTGCTGCGGTCCGCGACGCGCTGACGCGGCCGTATCTCAGGTTCGGCGAATGGAGGCGAGTCAGGCCGCAGCGATGCCAGTGGGTCGGCCCAGTGCCAGAGCGTCGCAGGCGGCGGCCCCACCCACGCGTGACGGCCAGGCGGCGCAGGAACGACACGAGGCAGGAGTTCCTGCCGGCCGTGCTGCTGAAGCGCGTCCAGCCTTGCTGTGGCCTGCATGACAGCGAGCCTGGGTCGAAGAAGGCTGAGGCGATCGGAACGTCCAGCGCCCTGTGGCGCAGGGATCACAACGGCTCGGACGGGCGTGCCACGGCTGTTTCGGTCATGTTCGGCTCGCTGAGAATGCCGGAGTCGGTAACTCAGGACACAGAGAAGTTGTCGTCTATTTCGGTAAGAATCTCTTATCGACAGTCGTTTCGACATATCGTGCGGTGGACATGGCTCCGTCGTCCCACCGGAATGGGAGGCTGCACGGCCTGAGGATTGGCTGGCATAATTCTTAGACATTCCTGAAGCGGTTGGGGCCGGCCGCCGCTTGGCGTCTCCGTTTTCCCTTGCCGCTGCCCGGCTCTGCCCGTCCTCCCTTGGCGATCTCCCCCGTCTCCATCTGCGCTCTGGCCAGTCCTCTGGGCGCGGCGCCCAGGCGGGCTGAGGAGCTGCTTGTCGCCGATGGCCTTTGCCCGCGGATCCGCGAACTGCTGCCTGTCAGCCTGTGGCCGCAGCTGCTCCTGGGGCTGGACCGTGATCCCCTGGCGCTGATCTCGGCTGCCCTGGAGGCCCGATGGCGCCAGGGGCACCCCCTGGACACCCTGCATCTGGTGGCTCACGGCCGTTGCGGAGCGATCCGGATCGGTGGGCGCTGGCTGAGCCGCGCCGATCTGATCGCCCACGCCCCACGTCTGGCGCTCTGGCGGCTGCGGCGGATCGCCCTCTGGAGCTGCGACCTTGCCCAGGACGCCGGGTTTGTCGCGCTGCTGTCCGAACTGACCGGTGCCGACGTCTGGGCCAGCGACCGTCGCCTCGGCGGGGGGCACTGGCAGCTCCACCCCCACGGTCCGGGGGGCGGCGCCTGCCCCCGGCCCCCGTTTGATCCCCACCTGCTCCAGCTCTGGCCCCACCACCTCGACGACAGCATGGAAGACGCAATCGCCCTCTACAACCTCAGCCTGGGCACCGGCGAAGGCGGCGCGGTTGATCTGCTGGCGGCCCTGCAGCAGGCCCAGGACCAGATCACCGGCTACCTGCAGGGCGACGATGCCCTGCAGAACCTGTTCAGCCTGTTCGCTGGCTCCGACACCGAGCTCAGCAGCGAGTGGCAGCAGAGTGCCCAGGCCTTCATCAGTGGCGTCCTCAGCGGTGAGCTGAATGTGAAGGTGGAGCTGCGCAGCTCTCAGGAGTTGCTGGGGGCCTATGGCGCCTTCGCGGCTGCAGGTCCCGATGGCCAACCCACCATTTACCTCAACAGCTCCTGGGTCAGCGCCCTGTCGCTTGCTGATCTCACAAGGCTGATCGTCGAGGAAACGGGCCATTGGATCGACCACCAGATCAACGACAGCGTCGACTCCCAGGGGGATGAGGGCGAGGCCTTTGCCGCCACTGTGCTGGGCAACCAGCTGAGCGAGACCGAGTGGATCCGGATCCGCAGCGAAAACGACTCCGCACGTCTCAGCATCGATGGTGTTGTGGTGGATGTGGAGCTGGCCACGCTGGCCTTCACCGATGCCATCGACAAGGCCTTCTTCATCAGCACCGGCCCGAGCACGAACACCTGCCAGCTCGAGACCAACAACCCCTACGTCAAGAGTCGGATCGGGGATGACAACACCGGCTTTCTGTTCGTCTCGCTTCCCGCTTCCGACCCCACCTTCTCCGGCAATAACACCCGCGGCTACCTCTACGCCTTCAACAAGACCAGCCTCCAGGTCACCCAATTGTGGCTAGGCGAGATCACCCGCCTCTACAAGACCCCCGGCAACCAGGTCCCAGGCCTGCAGTTCTACGTCTATCCAACGCAGAGCGAGTCCTACTTCGCTAACCGCACGGCGCTCTCAACATCGATCCTGCTGGACATCGCCGGCGCCGGCTTCCAGACGGGCCAGTACTACTCAACCAGCAGCGATCCGGTCAGCGTCTTCCTCAACAGCCTGCTGCCGGCGAACACTCCACCTGTCGCTGTCAATGACACGGACAGGGCGTTCATGGCGAGCTGCTCCACCGGCCAGGTGCTGGCGGATGCGAGCGGCAACGTGCTCACCGGCATCGGCTCCGATGGGGATGCCTCCGGCGCCGACAGCGACCCGGCCGGCTACGTCTACGACCCCAGCGGCGCCGGCCCACTGGGCAGCGTCAAGATCGTCAATGACACGCTGGTGGTCAAGACAATCAGCAGCAATCCCACCAAGAATTCCAACATCGTTGCCGCCGGCACCACCAGCGCCAATGGCACCAGCGTCCAGGGCTCCTTTGGCACCCTCAGGATCGGCGCCGATGGCAGCTACAGCTACGACGTTGATGAAACCAACGCTGCCCTGATCGCTCTTGCTCAGGGACAGACAGGCACCGATGTCTTCACCTATCAGGTAGCCGATCCTCGGGGCCAGCTCTCCACGGCCACCCTCACGATCACCATCGTCGGCGGCAACGACGGTCCCACCGCCGTCAATGACTACGAGTATCTGAACGAGGGGCTGACAATCCCCGCGGCCCTGGCCACAACCGATGCCTCCGGTGCCGTTCGGGTCGGCGTTAATAAGCTGCTCTTCAATGATCGGGATCCAGATGCCGGCGATTCGATCCGGATCACCCTGGCTGCCAAGAGCAGCCTTGATGGCAGCGGTAATCCAACGGAAACGCTGACCAATCCAGTCAGCATCACGTCGGCAGGTATTGCGACCACGGTCAGCTCTGTGGAGTTCGCATACAACGGCGCAGCCACCACGAGCTCATTCAGCAACGCTGCCACTGTGGGCAGCAAGGTGTGGTTGCTTGTTGGAAGCACCTATGTTGACACGGGAGTGTTTGTTAAGTCCGTAGACGGGCCCAAGAAAAATATCACCTTTGGATTGGCGTCAACTGGCAGCGCCAGTGCCGATGCCTACCTTTATCTGAAGGCAAATGATTCCATTGCATTTACTGCGGCAGGCAGTGTGACGCCGCCCACCGTCACCAATGGCGGTACGGTCAACTCAGTCTCTTCGCCCGGCCAAAGCGTTTTTGTTGTTGATATTTCCAGCGGCATCCCTGCGGTTGGCGCGCCTGTGACGGGTCAGGGAGTTGCCGGCAACACCACCCTGCTTTCGATCTCCGCCGCAGACGTCGTTGGAACGACGAACAAGCGTTACGTCACGCTTAGCCAGAACGTTTCAATCGATCAAGTCACGGGTTCCAATAACCCGAACGCCATTGATGAGACGGGTGACAGCCTTTCCTTTATCAGTGGCGCCATCTTTGGCAACTATGGATATCTTGACCTCAAGAGTGATGGCTCTTACAGGTACATTCAGACAGTGGATGTGCCAACTAACACGACCGTCAGTGAGTACTTCACCTACCGAATCACAGATTCCTCCGGTTGCACTGACACTGCGGTGCTGCACCTGCAAATTCAGGGTGCTGCTGCCAGTCCGCCAACTCTTGGCGCCGACAGCGTTGAGGTGATCGAGGCTGGTGTTGATGCCTCGGGAAACCTGTATTCCGGCACCAGTCCGGTCACCAGGAATGTTCTCAGCAACGACACCACCAGCGCCAATGCCCGCATCAGCCGGGTCTGGACAGCCGCAACCCCGAACTCGCCGCTGGATGTTTCGGGTAGCCGCGTGATCGTTGGCGCCTACGGCACGCTCACGATCGACTCCAGTGGCAACACCAGCTATGAGCTGGACAACGCCAATTCCGATGTCCAGGCCCTGCGCCTGCGGACCGACACCCTCACCGACCAGTTCTTTTACAGGGTCCTCGAAACTGACGGCGATATCGGTGTCACCAGCCTCTCCATTGTCATCAAGGGAAGCAACGATCGTCCCAATGCCAGCAACGATGCGGTCAATGCCCTTGAGGCCGGAGATGTTGGCAATGCCGTAGGCGGATTCAACCCCACCGGCAATGTTCTGCTCAACGACACCGATGTTGATGCGGGTGACACAAAAGTCGTCTCCTCATTCCGGACAGGATCGGAAGCTGGGTCAGGGACTGCCGGCACTGTGGGTTCGGCGCTCAATGGCGCATATGGAAGCCTGCAGCTCAATGCTGATGGCACCTACACCTACATCGTTAACAACAGCAATAGTGCTGTCGAGGCCCTGGATGCCAGCAGTTCGCTGACGGATGTCTTTACCTACACCGTCATTGATGCCTCTGGTGCCACTGACACCGCCGAACTCACCGTCACCATCAGGGGAGCCAACGATTCTGTCAATGTCAGCAATGTAGCTGTCAACGAGCGATCGCCTTATGCGGTCTTCGTTGTCAGCGGCAGCTCCTTGCAGCAGATCAAGCTTGATCTTTCTGTTTTCGGCTCCGGGACAGGTGAGGCCACGGAAGGGGTGGATTTCGGAGACCCTAGCGGTGGCAGCGGCCTGCAGTATTGGAATGTTGGCAGCGGCACCTGGCTCTCCTATACGCCCAATGCCTTCGTGGCGCTCGATGCCAGCGGCACGTTGCTGGTGCGCACGTCGATCATCCAGGACAAGATCTATGAGATCAACGAACGCTTCAAGCTGACAGCGACCACCGTCGATGGAAATAACGCCTACGGCACCGGACGCATCTACGACGACGGCACTGGCGATTACTTCGATGCCAGCAACAACACAGCCACGCCCAATCTGCCGAACGGCATCCTCCTCGACGACGACTACCAACTGACGGTTGAAGGTGCCGTCTACAACGAGGCGTCCAACTACATCTTCTGGACGGTTGGTGGTGCTGCCGGCCAGACCGTGCTGCTTACCAACAACCTGGGCGATTCTTCCGGCGCCTCCGTTGTCTCTGATCTCTCCGGCAACCTCGAATACCTTGATGCTTCCGGTGTCTGGCGCACGTTTGATGCCAGCAACAACGCCACCATCGGTGACACCGGTTCGCTGCTGGTCCGCAAGCTTGTTGTCAACGATCGCGCCTATGAGGGGCTGGAAGCCTTCAGGCTCATTGTCAGCAATACCGGTGGCAGCGATGCCTCCGGTGTCTCCTCTCTGATCGATGATGGCACGGGCATTCTTCCCTCCTTTGATGCGTCCGGGAATCCCACGAGCGGCTTTGATTCCTCAGGGATACCCCTGAATGATGCCGCCAACCTCAAGGATGACGATCGTGCGTTGATCGTCTCGGGTGCCACCTACAACGAGGGCTCTAAATATCTGTTCTGGACTGTCTCCGGCATTGCCGGTTCGGCCGGACAGAAGGTCAAGTTCGTCAGCCTGAACGGCGATTCCTCCGGGGCTGATGTCAACGCCGATCTCTCCGGTGTCCTCCAGTACCGCGATCCCTCAGGTGTCTGGCGCACCTTCGACGCCACCAGCAATGCCGTCCTCGATGCTTCCGGCACCCTCCTGCTGCGCAAGCTGGTCGTCAACGACACTGTCGATGAAGGCCTGGAAGCCTTCAAGTTAATCGTTGAGAATGCTGGTGGCACTGATGCCTCCGGCCGTTCGTTCCTGATCGATGATGGCACCGGCTCGTTGCCGCTTCTTGATCCCTCGGGCAATCCAACGGTTGATCCCTCTGGCAACCTCACCCCCGATCCCTCCGGCATTCCCAACGATGACCGGAGCATCAGCATCGTCGGCAAGGACGATGTGTCCGAAGGCTCCAGTGCCATCTTCACCGTCAGCCTGCCTGGAGGCAACAACCGCGATACTGAAATCAGCCTGACCCTGCCGGATCCAGGCGTTTCCGGGTCGGCGATTGATGGCGTTGACTACAGCACAAGTTTCACTGCCTACTACCTCGACAGCAGCGGTAACAAGAATCTGCTCGCGATTACGGGCGGCAAGGTCATCCTGCCTGCCGGCATCGCCTCATTCTTTGTCAAAGTCCTCACCATCAATGACTTTGTCTACGAGGTTTCAGAATTCTTCAGCCTGAAGGCGGCGATCACTGGTGGCAAGTCCGATACCGACACTGCAACCATTCTCGACGATGGCAGCGGCAGCGTCTATCTGGATGATGGCTCCATCGATCCAAGTGGCATACCCGACAACGACAAAAGTGACGTCGCGGTCACCGGGGGAACCTACAACGAAAACTCCCCTTACGCGCTTTACACCGTCCAGGGTGTTGCGTCGGGTTTCGACGCCAGCGGCAATGCGCGCGGTTACATCCTCACGCTGACAGACGTGAGCACAGAGATCGTCTCTCTGGTCGGCCAGCCACGGACGCTCTACTCCCGTGACAATGGTGCCACCTGGGCCGTTTATACCTCAGGAACTGTCATTGCTTCGACCGGCCTAAACGATGTCATCCTCGTTGCCGTTGATATCACAGCCGAGCGAGATTCCCAGTACGAGATTTCCGAGGTCCTCGAGCTTGTCGCCAAGGATTCCGCCGACACCGACCAGGCCTCAGGTGCTGCCTTCATCGTCGATGACGGATCCGGTAATCTTGTCAGCATCGATAGCAGTGGCAATCCGAGGCCGGATGGGTCGGGAAGCTTCTATGACACCACGACAGTCAAAGATGATGACCGCTCGCTGACCGTTTCCGGTGCCATCTACAACGAGGCATCGCAGTACATCTACTGGACTGTGTCCGGCATTGCCGGTTCGGCCGGCCAGCGTGTCGGCTTTGTGGGCTTCAATGGCGATTCCTCAGGTGCCAGCGTCGGCGCTGATCTGTCGGGCAACCTGCAGTATCTCGATGGCTCCGGCAACT
>CAYNGR010000067.1:0-14774 GCA_964396755.1 uncultured Cyanobium sp.
CGCAGTAGGTGCAGCGCTCGTTGCAGCCGTAGATCACGTTCACCCAGGCGCAGACCTGGCTGTCGCGGCGGGCCGTGGTGATGTCCTCGAGGATGTGGTGCTCCTCGGTGGCGACCACCTGCTGGCCCTGCTGCACCCGCTCGAGCAGGGTGCCCAGCCGGTTGGCGTGCTGCGGACCCATCACCAGATCGAGCTCGGGCACCCGCCTGAGCAGTGACTCTCCCTCCTGCTGGGCGACGCAACCGGCCACCACCAGGGTGAGGTTGGGGTTGGCGCGCTTGCGCTGGGCCTGCCGGCCCAGATAGCTGTAGACCTTCTGCTCGGCGTTGTCGCGGATCGTGCAGGTGTTGTAGAGCACCAGATCCGCCTCCAGCTCGGCGCGGGCCTCCCGGTAGCCCATGGCCTCGAGGATGCCGGCCATCCGCTCGGAATCGGCCTTGTTCATCTGGCAGCCGAAGGTGGTGATCCAGTAGCTGCCGCGCGGCTCGCCGGCGCCTGCAGCAGGCTCGCGGCCGACCTCGGGAGCCGCCGGGCCGGTGGGGTCCGCCGCAGCGGTGGAGGCGGCGCTGGCCGCGGTGGAAAGAACTGCCATCCCATTATTTTCCGGCATGGCTCCGATCGCCGTCCGCGCCGGACCGGCGACAGCCCCGCCGCCCATGCACGGGCGAACGGTCTGTGGCAGCGTGAACGCAACCGCGGGGCTCCCACGCCATGCGCTGCCGCCTGCATCGCTTCGCGCTCACCAAGGCCGTGCCGCTGGCGATCAGCCGGGGAACCACCAGCCAGGTCGAACACCTGCTGCTGGAGATCGAGCATGAGGGCCTGACCGGGCTGGGGGAGAGCGGCGGCCTGGACACCGGCCACCGCCGCCATGAGACCGCCGCCATCGCCGCCGAGCTGGAGGCGCTGCTGCCGGCCCTGCAGGAGCACGATCCCGAGCCGCTGCAGGCCCTCGAACCGCTGCTGGCACCGCTGTCAGCGCCTGCCCGCTGCGCCGTGGATCTGGCCCTGCTCGACTGGCAGGGCAAACGCCTGGGTCAGCCGCTGCAGCGCCTCTGGGGGCTGGACCCACAGCGGGCCGTGGCCACCAGCGTCACCCTGGGCCTGGGACCGGTGCCGGCGGTGCTGCAACGGCTGCAGGGCTGGTGGGAGCAGCTGCCGGCCACGCGCATCAAACTCAAACTGGGCAGCCCCGAAGGCCTCGAGCACGACCGGGCCCTGCTGGAGGCCGTCAGCGCGGCGCTGGAACGACGCCAGCAGGAGCTGGGGGAGGGCCTGGAGCTGCAGGTGGACGCCAACGGCGGCTGGGACAGCGAAGCGGCGCGGGCGATGGCCCCGCTGCTGGCCGAACATCAGGTGGTGCTGCTGGAGCAACCCCTGGCCGCCCAGGAGGACCCGGAGGCCGACTGCGCCGCCTTCGCCTCCCTGGAGTTCGACTGCCCGATCCCGCTGGTGGCCGATGAGAGCTGCTGGAACCTGACGGATCTGATCCGGCTGGCGCCCTATGTCGACGGGGTGAACATCAAGCTGCTCAAGAGCGGTGGCCTCAGCGAGGCCCTGCTGATGGCCCGCTGCGCCCGACGGCTCGGCCTGGAGGTGATGGTGGGCTGCTACTCCGACAGCGCGCTGCTCAACGGCGCCGCCGCCCAGCTGCTGCCACTGGTGCGCTGGCCCGACCTGGACAGCCACCTCAACCTGGTGGACGACCCGTTCGTGCCGCCGCCACTGCAGGGCGATCAGCTGCGGGCCGGCCCCGGACCCGGACTGGGCGTCGCCCTGCGCCCGGGGGGATGGAGCGGCAGCGAGGGAGGTCCGCGATGCTGAGCGCCTCCATGCCGGTGGTGCTGCTGCAGCACAACGGCCTCGACAACCTGTCCGGCAAGACTGGTCTGGCGATGCTGCGCTACCGCAGCGGGCCGATCGTGGCGGTGATCGACCCAGCCCATGCCGGCGCCGATCTGCGGGCCCTCACCGGCATCGACCGCGCCGTGCCGGTGGTGGCCGACATGGCCGCCGCCCTGGCCTACGGCCCCGAGGCGGTGGTGGTGGGGCTGGCGCCATCCGGTGGACGCCTGCCGCCGGAGATGCACGCCGACGTGCTGCTGGGCCTGGAAGCGGGACTGAACCTGGCCAGCGGGCTGCACAGCCGTCTGGCCGACGACCCGAGCTTCGCGGCCGCCTGCCGCCGGCCCGGCCAGTGGATCTGGGATCTGCGCCACGAGCCGGAGGGGCTGGAGGTGGCCACGGCCCGCTGCGCGGCCCTGCCCTGCCGCCGCCTGCTGGCGGTGGGCTCCGACATGGCCGTGGGCAAGATGAGCGCCTGTCTGGAACTGATCGCCGCGGCCAGGCAGCGGCGGGTTGACGCCCGCTTCGTGGGCACCGGCCAGGCGGGCATCCTGATCAGCGGTCAGGGGGTGGCCCTCGATGCGGTGCGGGTCGACTACGCCGCCGGCGCCGTCGAGGCCGCCGTGCTGCAGGCGGCCGAGGGGGCCGGCCCGGAGGCCCTGGTGCTGGTGGAGGGCCAGGGATCGCTGTGTCACCCGGGATCCACCGCCACCCTGCCACTGCTGCGCGGCAGCCAGCCCACCGCCCTGCTGCTGGTGCATCGCGCCGGCCAGAGCCATGTGCGCACCCGCCCCGGTGCGGCGGCGGTCTCGATCCCGCCCCTGCCTGAGGTGATCGCGACGCTGGAGGCCGTCGCGGCTCAGGGCCGACCGGATGGACAGCGGCCCCGGGTCGCGGCCGTGGCCCTCAACACCGCTCTGCTCGACGCAGCCGAGGCGGCAGCGGCGGTGCAACAGATCGCGGCCCTGACCGGACTGCCCTGCAGCGACCCCGTGCGCGAGGGCGGCGGTGCTCTGCTGGACGTCGTGCTGAAGGCGCATCAGGGCTGACCCTCGCCAGCGCCGCGGCGCTGCCCGGTGCCCCCCGGGAGGGGGAATCAGGGGCGACATCCACTCCAGGGGCGGCCGCAGCGGAGCGGTAGAGGCCCCTGGCCCGCCGCCGATCCCGCCCCGGACGTGCGCGTGGCACGGGCCTGAACCCGAAGGGCGCTCGGCCAAAACACAAAAAGACCCGACCCAGAGGATCGGGCCGGGTGACGATCAGCTCCGACAGAAGGCCGGAATCAGAAGGGCGAGCGAGGGGACTCGAACCCCCGAATGGTGGCGCCACAAGCCACTGCCTTAACCACTTGGCGACGCCCGCCGCACAAGGCTGACAGTACAACATGGCAGCCCCTGGCGGCTTTTGCCATGGTGGACACCCTCGTCGGCCGCCGCTTGGCTCCCCCCCGCCCGGTCCTCTCCCGCGACGCCATCGGTTGGGGCCTGCTGCTCGGGGCCCTGGCAGCGGGACTGGCCTTCACCAATCCGGGACCGGCGGCCTTCGAGGAGTACGCGGCCGGGCGGCTGGCGGCCCTGCTGCGCGATGAGCTCTGCCGCGAGAACGGGCTGCCGCTGATGCTGCGGCTGGTGATCCAGGACTGCCCGGCGGTGGTGGAGGCGCAGCGGCCGGTTCTGGGCCGCCTGGCGGCCCTGCAGACCAGGCGCCGGAACCTGATCCTGCTCAGTCTCTACAGCAGCGACCTCGGGGGCCAGCAGCTGCTGCCCAGCTGGCGCCTGCCCCGCTACAAGGCGCTGACCCTGGCCGTCGCGGGCCGGTTCGTGGTGCTGCGGGCCAGCGAGAACGACCCGGATGGAGATCGGGAGCGCCAGGCCTGGCTGCCGGGCATCGGCCAGTGAGCGACCCCATCTGGCTGCCACCGCTGCGGCTGCCGCGGGCCCTGCTCGATCCGCGCCTGGGGGAGCTGCCGGTCCCGGACGACGAGGGCCTGGTCACGGTGGCGCTGCAGCATCAGCACGGCAGGCTGCGCGCCATCCGTCCCGCCACGGCCGCCGCGGCACCGCTGGCGATCACGCCGCTGGTGGAACCGCACGCCCATCTCGACAAGGCATTCACAGCGGCGGCATACCCCAACCCCGAGGGCAGCTTCGCCGGCGCCTTCGCCGCCAACACCCGCGAGCACGCCAGCCGCACCTGGGCGCGGGTGCGGCAGCGGGGGGAACGGGCGCTGCAGCTGGCCTGGCGCCACGGTCTGCGGGCGCTGCGCAGTCACGTCGACAGCCTCGGCCCCGCCGCCGAGATCAGCTGGCAGGCACTGGAGGACCTGCGCCGTGACTGGCGCGGACGGGTGGACCTGCAGCTGGTGGCCCTGGTGCCGATCCAGCACTGGCTGACTCCAGCGGGCGAGGCGCTGGCGGCCCGGGTGGCCGCCGCCGGCGGGGTGCTGGGAGGGGTGGTGGGGCCGCCCTTCGCCGCCTCCGGAGCCGACGGCCGCGGCCTGCTGGCGCTGCTGCGGCTGGCCGAGCGCCACGGCTGCGGCATCGATCTGCACATCGATGAGGCCAGCGATCAACCTGGCCGGGGCCTGCGGCTGCTCACCCGGCTGCTGCGCCAGCACCGCATCCGGGTGCCGCTGGTCTGCAGCCATGCCAGCAGCATGGCCCTGCTCAGCGACCAGGCCTGCCGCCGCCTGGCGGAAGCGATGGCCGAGGCGGGGGTCGGGGTGGTGGCCCTGCCGACCACCAACCTGTGGCTGCTCGGCAAGCGGCGGGCCCATACGCCGCTGCTGCGCATCCAGGCGCCGTGGCAGCAGCTGCAGCGCGCCGGCGTGAGTGTGGCGATCGGCGGCGACAACGTGCAGGATCCCTGGTACCCCGGTGGCGCCTTCGATCCGATCGAGCTGCTGCGCCTGACGGTGCTGCTCAGCCACGGCCAGCCCTGGCGGCGTCTGGGGTTGGCGCCCTTCAGCACCGCCGCCGCACGGCTGCTGCAGCTTCCCTGGGACGGGGTGCTGCGGCTGGATGGCCCGGCCGACCTGGTGGTGCTGGCGGCCGGCAACTGGGCGGACCTGCTGGCGACCGCACCCCAGCGGCGGGTGCTGCGCGACGGCCGCTGGTTGGAGCCACCGGAGGCGGAACGGCCGTCGCCGCTGCTGGCGGGCCTGGGCGACAGCCCCGTCTGAGCGGTTCAGAGCCGGGCGGGCCCCGGCCGGCGGAAGCGGCCACGCCCGAGACCACGCCAGCGCCGCCCACGGCCGGCAAGGGCGGCACGACGCGACCGCCAGCGCGCGGCCTGATCCGCCGGTGACCATCGCGGCAATCCGCTCCAGGAGCAGTCAGGGCGACCCGCTCCAGCCCCTGAGCGGCCGTCCCGCCTGATCGCCTCAGCCCAACGGGCCGTGACACCGCCGGTCTGGCCTGGCTGACAAGGCGGATCAGCGCCCGATCGATCCGGCGAGCCAGGGCCATCACCTCTCCACCATGACGGTGGTCAGCCCTCGATCAACGCGGCGACGCAGCGGTGGTCGCTGCCACTCGCCCGCAACGCCGGGCTGGACCATCGCCACCCCCCGCGGCTCTGCCTGGCCGCCAGGGGCAAGGCAGGCAGGCGCCTCGCTCAAGGCCGCCCCTGAGCCAGGTGTGCAGCCATCTCGCACTGGATCCGGAGCAGATCCGAGACTGGCGAGCGGAGAGCCCGGCCTTTCCGTCCCCTGTCATCGCCTGCGGAGGCCATGGTCATCCGTTCCCTGCCCGCCCTGCCACCGCCGGTGGCGGACGACCGGATCGAAGCCCTGGCGGCGGATCTGGCCTCCCTGCAGCCGATCCGGCAGGGCGAGGAACTGACGCGCCTGTCAAACGATTTCCACGCCTATTCGCCGGTGCTGGAGCCCCTGCTGGCGTCCTGCCGCGCCCAGCTGGCGGTGCGGGTCACCAGCCTCGAGCAGGTGCGGCTGGTGGCGGCCGCCTGCGCCCGCCATGCCGTGCCGCTGACGCCCCGGGGCGCCGGCACCGGCAACTACGGCCAGTGCGTGCCGCTGGCGGGCGGCCTGGTGCTCGATCTCAGCGGCCTGCGGCAGCTGCGCCAGCTCGATCCGATCAGCGGTGTGGTCACCGCCGAGGCGGGGATCACCCTGGGGGCCCTGGACCGGCAGCTTGCCGAGCGGGGCCGCAGCCTGCGGCTGGCCCCCAGCACCCTGCGCAGCGCCAGCCTGGGGGGCTTCGTGGCCGGAGGCGCCGGCGGCGTCGGCTCGATGCGCTGGGGCTTCCTGCGCGATCCCGGCAATCTGCTGGGCCTGGAGGTGATGACGCTGGAACCGGAACCCCGGCTGCTGCAGCTCGATGCCGAGGCCAGTGCCCCGCTCAATCACGCCTACGGCAGCAACGGCATCGTCACAGCCCTGACCCTACCCACCTGCCCCGCCGAGGACTGGCAGCAGCTGGTGGTGGTCTTCCAGCACTGGGATCACGCCCTGGCGGCCCTGCAGGAGCTGAGCCACACGGCGCTGCTGCTCAACAACGCGACGCTGCTGGAGGCACCTGTGGTGGCGGCGCTGCCCTGGCCCGCCGACTGCCCATCGCCGGCGGCAGGCGAGCACCGGCTGCTGTTGCTGGCGGCTCCTGAGGCCATGGGGGTGCTGCCGGGCTGGCTGAGCGCCCGGGGCGGGGTGCTGCACTGGCGGGAGCCCCAGGCGGGCGGCCGCGGCCTGCCCCTGCGGGAGCTGTGCTGGAACCACACGACGCTGCACTGGCGCGGCTCCCGTCCCGACTGGACCTATCTGCAGCTGCTGCTGCCGTCCGAACCGCAGGCGGCACTGAGCGCCCTGCGGCAGCGCTGGGGGCAGGATCTGCTCTGGCACCTCGAGGCCGTGCGGCAGCAGGGAGCCGCACGCCTCACCGGCCTGCCGCTGCTGCGCTTCCGCGGGGTCGAGGCCCTGCAGGAGCTGATCGATCACTGCCGCTCGCTGGGGGTGCTGGTGTTCGACCCCCACGAATGCACGGTCGAGGAGGGAGGCATGGGACAGATCGACCCCGCCCAGGTGGCCGCCAAGGCCGCCTTCGATCCAGCCGGGCTGCTCAATCCCGGCAAGCTGCGCGGCTGGCTGGAACGCGCCTGATCGAGCCTGTGCCTTCTGGTCTGCTGGAACTGCGGCGGCGGCATGGGCCGCAACCCAGTGGGCAGGCGCATGCGCAAGAGCGGCAGCAGCAGGTCCGAGCAGGCCACGGCCCGGGCTGAAGGGCCGGGACAGGCGATGGTGACCATGGGCGAGAGCCGCGCCGCGCTGGCTGCGGTGTGGCGGCAGAGAAGGCGCGGCAGCTGACCCGCCATGACTGCCGATGCCATGCCCCCACGGGGCCAGGGGATCCCCGGGCTGGAGCCGCGGCACACCCTGCCGATCAAGGCGCAGGGCATCCAGCAGCCGGGCGCAAGCCGGGAGACCTGGCCTTCCTGTTCAGCCGCAGCCCAGGCTGAGGCGGGTCGAGACGCCGGTGACCGGGTTGGTGCCGCTGGCCTCGCGGCAGAGGGCGCGGACGTCCTCGCGATCGAGCAGGGCATCACTGAAATCGGCACCGGTGACCGTGGCGCCGCGGAAGCTGCTGCCCGAGGCGATCACGCCGCGCAACAGGGCATCGGTGAAATCAGCACCGCTGAAATCGACCTTGTCCATCAGCACGTCGCTGAGATCGGCGCCGCTGAAATCGGCTTCGGGGAAGGCGGCCTGGGTGAGGATCGCCCCCTGCAGATCCGCGCCATGGAAGCGGCTATGACGCCCCTGGGCCCCCGCGAACGAGGTGTGGGCCAGGTCCTGACCGCTGAAATCCTGCTCGTTCTGATTGGTGAGCGTGTAATCCACGCCGCTGAACTCGGCCCGCAGCGGCGCCGGGGCGAGCAGCAGCAGCAGCGGCAGCAGCACCAGCCCGAGCAGCCGGCCCAGCCGGGCAGCCGAGCCGGTGGACCGCTGCCGGCCGCAGGCCCCCGGCCGCTGACGCTGATCCGGGGCGCTGGTGGGAGTGGTCATCGGCGCCTCGGGGCAGGGGTCATTGCCTCCAGCCTGACGCCCCGGCGGGTGCTGCGCGAGTGCCCCCTCGGCAGCGGCGTCGCCTGGGGCCGTTGCGCCGGCAGGGTCTGGCTGAACCTGCCGCGCGATCGTTCTCGCCACACCGGCGCGCAGGAGGCAACCCGAACGACCACAGACCGGCACAGGCCCCCAACCGCCCCCTGATCCGCCGGGACACGGGGCGGTGATCACGCCTCTGCCGGGCCCCAGGGCAGAAGGCCCGCAGATGCTGCTCCAGAGCCCTCCTGCCAACGATGCGCCAGCCCCCTCAGGACTGACAGGCTCCGGTGACCTCAGCCGAGATCTCGAACGCGAGCCAGGCGAGCCTGGGCCGGGTGGAACGAGAGCGGAGCGAAACACCCTCCAGGCCGCTCCCTGATCCGCCAGGACACCTGCCTGGGATCACGCCTCTGCGGAACCCCGGGGCAGAAGGCCCGCCGCCGGCAGCGATCAGCAGCTCCGGCCTCCCGCCAACGGCGCAACCGACCCGCTCCTGCGGTCGCCCCAGCGGCCGGGCTGGCCGCCATCGCCCTCAGGGCTGCGGATCGAGCTGGGGGATCACCTCCCCCAGCAGGTGCAGCGAGCCGGCCACCACCGGCAGGCTGGCGTCGCCATCGGCCACCAACCAGTCCAGATCGCCCTCCAGGCCGCCCTCTGCGTCGCTGCCCGGCTCCAGCGCGGCGGCCAGCGACGGCAGGGCCTGCGCCAGCGAGGCCGCATCCCAGCAGTGGTGATCCGGGATCGAGACGATGCGGGCGCGGTCGCCCGGCTGCAACAGCGCCGCCAGCATCTCGGGAGCCTGCTTGTGGCGCTGGATCCCCAGCAGCCATCGCCGACCGCCGCCGCGGCCGCAGCCGCCGATGGCCTCCAGCTCGCGCGCCAAGGCCGCCGCCGCCGGCGGATTGTGGGCCCCGTCGAGCAGCAGCGTCCGGCCGCGCCAGCGGCGCCGCTCCAGCCGCCCCGGCCAACGGGCCGCCGCCAGGCCGGTGCTGATCGCCAGCTCCGGAATCACCCAGCCACGCCGCCCCAGCGCCCGGGCCATCGCCACCGCCACGGCGGCATTGGGGCGCTGCCAGTCTCCGGCCAGACCGAGGCTGGGCCCGCCGGCCGCCGCCGCCGGCAGCGGGTCGAGCCAGTGGAGGCGGCTGCCGCGGCGTTCCGCCTCCGCCTCCAGCACCGCCGCCACCTCCGGCTCCTGGGGGCCGCTGAACACCTCGGCATCGGGGCTCATCACGCCGGCCTTCTCGGCGGCGATCGCCGCCAGGCTGTCGCCGAGATGCTCGCGATGGTCCAGACCGATGCTGGCCAGGCCGATCACCGGCCGGCAGGGATGGGCGCTGGTCGCATCAAGGCGGCCGCCCAGGCCCACCTCCAGCACCACCAGATCAAGCGACGCGCGCGCGAAGCGATCGAAGGCCGCGGCCGTCAGCAGCTCGAACGGGGTCAGCGCCTGGCGGCGAGCGATCGCCTGCCAGCGCCGCAGGTCGTCGCGCAGCTGCTGCGGCGTGATCCAGTCCTCATCAAGCTGGATGCGCTCGCACCAGCTGACCAGATGGGGGGAGCGATAGGTACCCACCCGCAGGCCCGCCTGGCGCAGGATGCTGTGCAGGAAGGTGCAGATCGAGCCCTTGCCGTTGGTGCCGGCTACCTGCACGGCCGCGAAGCGCTCCTGCGGGTTGCCGCCCTCGGCCAGGGCGGCCCGCAGACGTTCCAGCCCCAGGTCGACGCCGCGGCGGCTGAAGGGCTCGAGCAGATCGTCCAGATCCACCGGCGCCGGCAGGACGGGCAGGGCGCGCTCCATCAGCAGGCGCCACCGCGACGGCAGCAGACCAGGCGCCGCGACGCCGGGGGTGGATCAGCACCAAGAAGCAGGCCCGCAGATCCAGCAGGGGCTTCCCTGCACGCCGGGGGGCGACAGAACACGCATGCGGCGGCATCGAGACGGCGTCTGCGGTGCTGCCGACGCCACGGCAACGCACTCCACTGTTCGCGACACGCTGCCGTGCTGGCAGGCCGGTGCCGTCCTGGCGCCTGAGGGCGGTCAGCGTGATCGGCCTGCCGGGAGACGCGCCAGGGCCTGGGCCCGGCGGCCGTGACTGGGATGGGCGCCCCGACCGGCCAGCGAGACCAGCGGGGGCTGCCGGATCGCGCCGGATCCGGCTGGGAGCCGATGCGTCCGCAGGTCGCCCGAGGCACCTCAGCCGACCTGCTCAAGGGCCTTGCCCAGCCGCTCCACCAGGGTGCGCAGATGGCGGGGACGGATCACCAGCGGCGGCACGATGCGCACGACACCGGTGCCGGCAGGAACGAGCAACAATCCCTCCTGCATGGCCGCCTGCACCACCTGCGGAGCAGAAGGGCCTCCTTCACGCAGCACGACACCACGCAGCAAACCCCAGCCGCGCACGCCTTCGATCAGGCCGGGATGGGCAGCCGCCAGCTGGGTGAGCAGGTCCTCCAGCAGCTCGCCCATCCGCCGCACATGGGGCAGCAGACGGCGCTTCTCGATCTCCTCGATCACCGTCAGGCCGGCACGGCAGGCGAATGGATTGCCGCCGAAGGTGCTGGCATGCTCGCCAGGCCGCAGATGATCGACGGCGTTCTTGACGGCCAGAGCCCCGATCGGGATGCCGCCACCGAGGCCCTTCGCCAGGGTGAGTGCATCGGGCTCGACACCCAGCTGTTCGTAGCCCCACCAGCTGCCACTGCGGCCGACACCGATCTGCACCTCATCAAAGATCAGCAGGATGTGGCGCTCATCACAGAGCTGTCGCACCCGCCGGAAGAAGGCGGGATCACCCGGGATGACGCCACCCTCCCCCTGCAGCGGCTCCAGCAGCACGGCCGCGACGCGCGGCCCTTCGGCCTCGCACTGGGACAGCAGCGCTTCAAAGGCAGCCGTGTCGTTGTAAGGGAAGTAGCGGAAGCCTTCCACCATCGGCTCGAAGCCCTGGTGGTACTTGGGCTGGCCGGTGGCGGTGACGGCCGCCAGGGTGCGGCCATGGAAGCTGGACTGGGCCGTGAGGATCAGCGGGCGGTCGATGCCACGCACGACGTGCCCATGCTTGCGGGCCAGCTTGATCGCAGCCTCATTGGCCTCGGCCCCGGAATTGCAGAAGAACACCCGATCGGTGCAGCTGCGCTCGGCGATGGCGGCCGCCAGCTGCTCCTGCTCGGGAATCCGGTAGAGGTTGGAGACATGCTGCAGACGGCCCAGCTGCCGGCAGAGGCGACGCCGCAGCACCGGGTCGCTGTGGCCGAGCGTGCAGACGGCGATCCCCGCCACCGCATCGAGGTAGCGGCGGCCATCGCTGGCGGTGAGCCAGACACCCTTGCCCTTGACCAGCTCCAGAGGGAAGCGGCCGTAGGTGTTCATCACCGCCGAGCTGGCGGTGGACGCTGCTGAGGTCATCGGAAGGCGGCGATGGGAGCGGTGGGACTCGAACCCACATGCCCGAAGGCGCTCGATTTTGAGTCGAGTCCGTCTACCAATTCCGGCACGCTCCCGCTGGCAGGACTTTATCCGGCGACCTCAGCCGGGGCGCCGCCATCGACGCCCCTGACGCGGAGATTCAGACCGAGCCGATCAGACGGCGCCGGACTCCTCATGCACGCGGCGAATGCGGGCACCGACGCCATTGAGCTTGCCTTCGAGGTCGGCGTAGCCGCGATCGAGGAACTCCAGGCCACGCACCGTGGTGGTGCCGGAGGCGGCCAGACCGGCCAGGACCATGGCGGCGGCGGCCCTCAGATCGGTGCCGTGCACCGGGGCACCGCTGAGCTGGGGCATCCCCTCGAGGAAGGCGGTGTTGCCCTGCATGCGGATCGAAGCCCCCATGCGCTGCAGCTCAGCTACGTGCTGGAGACGGTTCTCGAAGATCGTCTCGACCACCATGCTGCTGCCCTCGGCGGTGGCCAGCAGGCTCATGAACGGAGCCTGCAGGTCCGTGGGGAAACCCGGGAAGGGCTGGGTGCGCAGATCGACGCCGCGGATCGTGCTGGCATCGATCACCATGCCGTCACCATCGACCTCGAGCCGGCAGCCGGCCTCCTCGAGCTTGGTGAGCACGGCGCCGAGATGCTCGGGAATCACCGGAGCGACGCGCAGACGCGAGCGGGTGATCGCGGCGGCGAGCAGGAAGGTGCCCGCTTCGATCCGGTCGGGGATGACGGAATAGTCGGCGCCGCCGAGCTCGGAGACACCCTCGATCGTGATCGTGGGGGTGCCGGCGCCGCTGACGCGGGCGCCCATAGCGATCAGCAGATTGGCCAGGTCGCTGACCTCGGGCTCCTGGGCCGCGTTTTCGATGGTGGTGTGACCATCGGCCAGAGCCGCCGCCATCATCAGGGTCTCGGTGGCACCGACGCTGGGGCAATCCAGATGGATGTGACCACCGCGCAGGCGGCCGCCACCGGGAACCGCGGCCGTGACCACGCCGTGTTCGATGGTCACCTGAGCACCGAGGGCCTTGAGACCCTTGACGTGCTCGACGACGGGGCGGGTACCGATCTGACAGCCACCGGGCAGGGGGATCTGGGCCATGCCGGTGCGGGCCAGCAGGGGGCCGATGCAGAAGAAGCTGGCGCGCAGGCTGTTGACCAGCTCATAAGGAGGGGCGGTGCGCTGGATGGTCTCGCCGTCGAGGTCGAGGCTTTCGCCCTGGCGCAGCACCCGCACACCCAGGGCCGCCAGGATCTCGCCCATCGCCGCGATGTCGGTGAGCGGCGGGACGTTGCGCAGGCGCAGGGTTTCGCGGGTCAGCAGCGAAGCCGCCATCAGCACCAGAGCCGAATTCTTGGCGCCGCTGACGCGGATCGTGCCGGCGAGGCTGTGTCCACCCTCAATCTCGAGGCGCGGCTGCGTGCGGGCGACCGCGGCGGCACCCCCGGGCGGTGCATCCACACCCGCAGCAACGGAGGCGTCGACGACGGCCTGAGTTGCAGCGGCGTCGTCCTGAAGGGCGGTATGCGTGGGGATGGCGGTGCTGGTCATGGAGCGGATTCCCCACACGAGTCTGGACGCCAAATCTTGACAATGAATCTGGCCATCGTCTAGGCGTCCGCCGCTTGAACTGGCTCCAGGCCATTCCCCGCCTGCAGCCAGGGGTCGCCGACGATGGTCTACCATTTCTGAGCCGAGCGCTTCGAGCGACGGCGATACGCCCGCGGATGTGGCGGAATTGGTAGACGCGCTAGTTTCAGGTACTAGTGGCAGCAATGTCGTGGGAGTTCAAGTCTCCCCATCCGCACTTACCTTCTCTGATGATCGTTCTCAACATCACCAACGCCTCCGAAGTGATGGCGTCGAAGATGGGAAAGTTTCTCGAGAGCCTGACGCCGGACACCTTCGACCAAGCCATGGTTGAAGATGTTTTGATCAAGGTATTGATCGAAAATCTTCGCGAGCAGGGGCTTCGTGGCGAAGTTGCAGCCATGCGCGGCCTTGATTTGCACGACAAGGAGCTGGTGATGCATGACGGCTGTCATGTGCGTGCCAAGCACAGCTTCTGAAGCAAGCATCGCCTCACGGATCCAGCCGTCGCGCATCCGGAGCTTCCGATCGGAACCGGACGCTGATGCCTCAACAGCCTTGGACCCTGAGATTGGGCCGGGTGGCAGCATGTTGAGCCGTGTCCTCCGGGCGTCGCCCGAGCTCGCCTGAACTCTGCTGTCACCGGACGGCGACGGCCCAAAAGCAAACCGCGGGCAGCGCGAACGGCGGGCGAGCAACCTGAAAGGGTGTCGAGGAGAGTGGACATGCACCCAGCCGGTCCGGACTGGCGCCCCGGGCGCAGCGAGCGTCAGGCGCCGACACGACGCGATGAGGACGTCGATCACTCCGCGGCCGCCTGGGCGCAGCCAGCCGAGCTGATCAGCAGCCGCCGCAATCCGCTGGTGCGCCAGCTGCGCGCCCTGCACGAGGCCCGCGGCCGCCGCGAGCAGGGCCTGCTGCTGCTGGAGGGCCGCCATCTGCTGGAGGAAGCCCTGCGGCTGGAGCTGACACCTGATCTGGTGGCCGCCACCCCCGCCTGGATCGCCCGCCATACCGATCTGTGGAACAGCCTGCCGCGGGCCAGTCGACGTCAGCCGCTGGCAGAGGAGGCGCTGGCGATGGCGGCCACCACCGGCCATCCCGATGGAGTGCTGGCCACCCTGAGCCCGCCGCAGCCGGATCCGGCGCGCCGCCCCGGCTTCGTGCTCGCCCTCGATGGCCTGCAGGATCCCGGCAACCTCGGCACCCTGCTGCGCACCGCCCTGGCGGCCGGAGTCGAGGAGGTGTGGCTGGCGGAGGGGGCCGACCCCTACGCGCCCAAGGTGCTGCGCGCCTCCAGCGGCGCGGCCCTGGCCCTGCCGCTGCGACGCCTGAGCCGCGACGAGCTGCTGACGCTGCTGCAGGGCCCCGCGGCCGCGGGTCTGCAGCGGCTGGCGACACTGGTGAGCGGCGGCACCCCCTACTGGGAGCTGGACTGGACCCGTCCGACAGTTCTGCTGCTGGGCAACGAGGGCGCCGGGCTCGACCCGCAGCTGGCGGCGCTGGCTGATGCCCGCGTCACCATTCCCCACAGCCCGGCGGTGGAATCGCTGAACGTGGCCGTGGCCGCGGCGCCGCTGCTGCTAGAGCGCTGGCGGCAGAGCGGCAGCCCATCAGGGGGGAGAATGCCCGGCATCCCGCGCAGCAGCACCCGGTGACCGCAGCTCCTGGTTCCCCCGCCCCGACCCCAGGGGCTTCGGGCGGCTTCGATTTCGATGTCATCGTGATCGGTGCCGGCTACGGCGGCTTCGATGCCGCCAAGCACGCCGCGGAGCATGGCCTCAAGGTGGCGATCGTCGAGAGCCGCGACATGGGCGGCACCTGCGTCAACCGCGGCTGCGT
>CAYNGR010000068.1:0-14741 GCA_964396755.1 uncultured Cyanobium sp.
AGGCCTGGGTGCCGGAGTAGTCGAACTCGCAGGCCTGGCCGATCACGATCGGGCCCGACCCCAGCAGCAGGATGCGCCTGAGATCCGTGCGGCGGGGCATGAAGCATCGTTGACCTGTTGATCCAAGCCTCTCACGGGGCCCTCTGGCCTCCCGCTGCCGCCTTCCCTGCCGGCCCGCGTCAGCCCGCTCAGTTGCTTGCCGCCAGCTCGGATCGGCCGGTCCGCCAAGCCTCCCTGCCACCGTCTGCCGGCGTGAACGATCTGGCTTGCTCTGGGGCCGTGGGGGTGTGGGGTCGCAAGCCAGGCCCTGGCCCCGTCGCTGCCGGCTGCGGCTGAAGGGGCCAATGCCGCTCAAGCAGATGGCGCGGCCTGGACCAAGCCGCCGCCGCTGCGATCGAGCCTCGGCCGGACGGGATCGGGCTCGTTCCAGTCCCCCTGGTCGCCCTGCGGGAACCGGCTGGCCGGCATCCCGCCCTGCCGCGGCGTCCGGACTGGAAGGCGATCGCTAACCTGCCTGCAGATCCGGCCGACCCCTCCCCCGGACCCGACAGCGATGAGCGAACTCCAGCGCCTGAAGGGGCTGCTTCCTCCCGAGATGCAGAGCTGGGTGTTCGTGGAAGCCGCCGCCTCCGTCGATCCACCTCTGATCAGCCTCGAGGAGATCGGTCGCGATGAGATCGAGATCCAGGTGGATCTCGAGACCTGGGATGCGTTGGCGCTCGATCACCGCAACCTGCTCTTCTGGCACGAGGTGGGCCGCATCCAGAACGACGCCGTTCCCCGCGACGGCTGGGAGATGGCGGCCCTGGCCATCGGCCTGGGCGGCGCGATCGGCGAGCTCTGGGTCCAGGACGGCCTGCTGCTGCTGATGGCCCTGGGCCTCTCCGGTTTCGCCGGCTATCGCCTCTACCTCAAGAACAACTCCGAGAAGCGTCTCCAGGACGCCATCGCCGCCGATGAACGGGCGATCGATCTGGCCTGCCGCTTCGGTTATTCGCTGCCGAACGCCTACAAGAGCCTCGGTGGAGCCCTCAAGGAGCTGATCGAGCAGACCCGCAAGAAGAAGCGCCGCGCCTTCTACGAGGACCGCCTCGAGGCTCTGCGCAAGAGTGCCGGCAAAGCCCGTGCCGAAATGGCCCAGCAGCAGGGCTCCCGTCAGTCCGTCAGCAGTGAGAACGTCTATGGCTGAGGCCTCTCTTCCCGCCGATCTCTCCCCGGCGTCGCGGCCCAGCCCCGATCCCGGCAGGCCCAGGCTCGATCCCGATGACAGCCGCGCCCTGGCGCTGGTGGCCGCCGAGGCCTGTGATGACCGCAAGGCGGTTGACATCCGTTTGATCCGCGTCGACGAGATCAGCTCCCTGGCTGATTGGTTCGTGATCTGCAGCGGTCTGACTGACGTGCAGGTGCGCGCCATCGCCCGTTCCGTCGAGGACGCCATCGAGGAGCAGGGCGGCCGCCTGCCGTTGCGCCGGGAAGGCCAGAGCGAGGGACGTTGGGTGCTGCTGGACTACGGCGAGCTGATCGTTCACGTGCTGACCCCCCAGGAGCGTTCCTATTACGACCTTGAGTCGTTCTGGGGCCATGGCGAGCAGGAGCGGTATGTCAGCCCGCTGGCGCCCCCCTCCCCCGCTGATCAGCCGCCGACGGTCGGCGGTCCGGCATGAGCCCGCGCGAAGCGGCTGAAGGCGCCGCTGAGGGTCTGCCGGCCCTCGATGGCATCGTCTGTCCGGTGCCGGCCGAGCAGCAGCCTCTGTGCGAGTACCAGCAGCTGCTGAACTCCTGGTTTTTCGTCTGGCCCTCGGCCACCTCCGTGGCACTGCTGCGACCGCTGGCGGTCGCCTGGTTGCTGGCGTTGCTGCCGGCGTCGCTCGTGGCCAGCGGCAGCTACGCGCTGCGTCGTCATCCCCTGCCGCTGCTCCTGGCGGCCCTGGTGGTGGCGCTGCTGCTTCCCCTGCTGCTGTTGGTGCGCCAGTGGCTGGGCTGGAGCTACGTGCGCAAGCGTCTGGTCAGCGAACGGGTCGAGTACGAGGAGTCCGGCTGGTACGACGGCCAGGTCTGGGAGAAGCCGATCGCCTGGCGTCAGCGCGACCTGCTGGTGGTCCGCCATCAGCTGCAGCCGGTGATGCAGCGCCTGCGCAGCGCCCTGCTGCTGACCATCGCCCTGATGTCCGGCGGGACGCTGCTGCTGGTCGCGGGACTCTGGCAGGCTCTCTGAGTCACGGTGGGCGTTCGCCCCGCGTATGGCCCAACCTTCCCCCAGTTTTCCCGGCTCCGCCCGTAGCGCCAAGACGCCTCTTGAGGTGCGGCTTGAACGCGAGGGGATTTCGGAATCCCGCCATCGCGTCCATGCGGTGGTCTGCGACCAGCGCGGACGGGTGCTCATGCGTGCCGGCGACGCGCAGCAGCTGAGTTTCGTGCGCTCGGCGCTCAAGCCGTTTCAGGCCACGGTGTTCGTCAGCAGCGGTGCGGCTGATCGCTGCGGCTGCGGCGACCGCGGCCTGGCGATCGCCTGTGCCTCCCATGCCGGCACGGCCGTCCATGCCCGCGAGGCGTTCAAACTGCTGTGGGGGGCGGAACTGGAGGTGGAACGGTTGCAGTGCCCGGTGCCCCGCGGCGGCAGCAGCGCCCTCGAGCACAACTGCTCCGGCAAGCACGCGGCCTTCCTGGCCAGCTGCCGCCAGATGCACTGGCCGCTGGAGACCTACCTGCAGCCCAATCATCCGTTGCAGCAGGAGGTGCTCAAGCGAGTGTCCGAACTGCTGGCCGTGCCTGCGGCGGAGCTGGTGGTGGCCCGCGATGACTGCGGCGCTCCCACCCTGCAGCTGCAGCTCGCCCAGATGGCCCTTCTCTATGCCCACCTGGGCGCCGGGGCCCTGCCCGATCTGGAGCGGCTCAGTCGGGCCATGCTGGCTCACCCCGAGCTGGTGGCCGGCGAGGAGCGCTTCGACACCGAGCTGATGCGCCTCAGCCATGGCCAGGTGATCAGCAAGGGCGGTGCCGAAGGGATTCAGTGCCTGAGCCGCGTCGGCGAGGGGCTGGGCATGGCGATCAAGGTGGAGGATGGCTCCGCCCGGGCCAAGCATGCTGTCGCTCTGCATCTGCTCGAGCAGCTGGACTGGCTCACCCCCGCCGGGCTGGATCAGCTGCGGCAGCGCTTCCTCGAGCCGGCCCCCCACCTGCGCCTCTCGGTGCTGGGGGAGCTGCGCTTCGACTGATCCAGGGCGGGTGCCCCCACAGCGGGGCACCACGTCTGGTATGATTCAACACATGCCGCGGGGTAGAGCAGCCTGGTAGCTCGTCGGGCTCATAACCCGAAGGTCGGTGGTTCAAATCCGCCCCCCGCCACCACTTCACCCTCCCGGCTCTGCCGGGTTTTTTTGTGCCCATTTCCACCGACGCTGCCCGCTTCGATGCCGTGGTGGTGGGGGCCGGCGCCACCGGTGGTGTCGCCGCGATGGTTCTGGCCGAGGCCGGTCTGAGGGTCCTAGTCCTGGAGGCTGGGCCTGAGGTCCGCCCCGGGCAGCTGCGCAACCGGGAACCGCTGCACAGCTTGCAGCGGCTCGCCTGGCTCTCAGATGGCAGGCGGCGCCTGCAGGCCAACCACCCCGGCTATTGGAAGCACAACCCGGAGCTGTTCGTCGATGAGCGGCGGCATCCGTACAGCACGCCGGACGACGCACCGTTTCTGTGGAGCCGCGGCCGGCAGGTGGGTGGCAAGAGCCTCACCTGGGGAGGCATCACCCTGCGCCTGTCAGATCTGGAGTTCAAGGCAGGTCAGCGGGATGGGATCGGCCCGTGCTGGCCGATCGCCAGTGCCGATCTGGCCCCCTACTACGACCGCCTGGAACGGCTGCTGGGGGTGCACGGCCAGCGAGATGGGCTGCCCCAGCTGCCCGATGGCCAGTACCGGCCCCCGCTGCCCTTCACCCCCGCCGAGCAGCGCCTCGGCGAGGCGATCGGGCGGGAGCTTGGCCTGCCCCTGATTCATTCCCGTGGCTTTGCCCTGCACCGGCCGAGCCCTGAGCAGCCCTGGCCGGCCTCAGCCTCCCAGGGCGTGACGCTGCGGCGTGCCCTGGCGACCGGACGGGTGCGGCTGCAGCCCGAGTCCGTGGTCAGTCATCTGGAGTTCGATCGCGCTCAGCAGCGTGCCGAGGCGGTGGTGATCGTCGATGCGAGCTCAGGCGCACACCAGCGCATCGAGGCCCCACTGGTGGTGCTCTGCGCCTCCACGATCGAAACGCTGCGCATCCTGCTCCACTCCAGCGAGCAGCAACGGTCCGGCGGGCTGATCGATCCCTCCGGCAGCCTCGGTCGCTTCCTGATGGATCACATCTCCACCTGCCGCTTCTTCTCGATCCCCGGCATCCCCGCCCCGCCGGGCCCGGTGGAGCTCTCCGGCGCCGGCAGCTGCTTCATTCCCAACACTGTCAATCTCGAGCCTGACGGGTCTCTTCCCTTTCGTCGCGGCTACGGCATCTGGACGGCACTGCAGCGCTTCGATCCGCCGGGACTGTTCCAGCGGCGCTCCGGCGAAGCCGTCGGCTTCCTGATCGCCCACGGTGAGGTGCTGCCGGATCCAGCCAACCAGGTGCGGCTCGATCCGCAGCTGCGCGACACCCATGGTCTGCCTGCGGCCCACATCAGCTGCCGCTGGGGAGCCAACGAGGAGGCGATGGTGGCCCACATGCACACCCGCATGCAGGAGGTGGTGGCGGCGGCCGGCGGCACGATCCGCCCGATCGAGGACCTGTTCCGCCTGCCCCTGCTGGAGCCGCTGGTGCGGCGTTCGCCGGCGGTGCGGCCCGAGGCGCCGCCGCCCGGTTACTACATCCATGAGCTCGGCGGGGCGCGCATGTCGGCCCGGGCTGAGGATGGTGTCGTGGATCCCTGGAACCGCTGCTGGGGAGCCAGCAACGTGCTCGTCACGGACGGGGCCTGCTGGCCCACCGCCGGCTGGCAGAGTCCCACGCTCACCGAAATGGCCGTGACCTGGCGGGCCTGCGAGGCGGCTGCCCGAGCTGCCGCTCCCGTCTCCTGAGCGGCGGCTCCGCTCAACGCTGCTGGCAGCCATGCCACAGGGCCAGCTTGCAGCGAGGCTGGAGGCTCCCGCCTCGCCCCGCAGGCCGTGCTCCCTGCCGAGAGGAGCGTCTGTGAGTGTCTGAGCACCGGGTTCGGCGCTTGGTGTCATTCACCACAGTTCAGAGCGGTGCGACTCCGCACAATTACGTGGCGACCTTTCAAGGGTCGGGCAAGGGAGAAACCAGAGGCGAGGGTTGGCCCCCTCGCCTTTTTTCATGCCGGCGGGCGATGCGTGCCCCGTCGTTGTGGAAAAAGCAGGCAAAATCAGTGGAAAACTGCTGCTTCATGCGGAAATCGCATGCGTGCGTCTGCCTGCATCCCGGAAGCGGGGGAAAACCCCGGGCTCAGAGCCGCATCAGCGCCGGCTGGTGAGCTCCAGCCCGTGGCTCCCGATTGGGTCGACATCAGCAGGGACATGGCAGGTCCCTGGCAGGCTCAGCCTGCGTTCGCGCCCGGCCGCAGCGTGCGCGGGCCGAGGGGATGAT
Source organism: uncultured Cyanobium sp. (assembly GCA_964396755.1). Classification (GTDB taxonomy): domain Bacteria; phylum Cyanobacteriota; class Cyanobacteriia; order PCC-6307; family Cyanobiaceae; genus Cyanobium. The sequence continues at coordinate 5,565 of CAYNGR010000068.1, forward strand.
CGGCGTGGGGGTAGACGGGGTGATGGTGGTGGTGGGCCGGCTCGGCTGAGCCACCCGCTTCTGCCGGCGCACCAGGCTCCTGCGGCTGCTCTGCCGCCTCCCCGGGAGCTCCGCCGGCAGGTTGGGCCTGTCCGTGTTCATGCCCATGCCCATGCCCATGGACATGGTCGTGAGCCTCAGCGTGGCTGTGCCGATGGTCATGCGTGTGCGGGTGGTCATTTCCGGAGCCCTGTTCATGTCCGTTCGCGCCTCCCTGCGATGCCGCGTGGCTGCCGCCGGGCAGGCCGGCCCCCTCCTCCTGACAGGCTCCGGTGCATTCGTTCTCACACAGCCTGCAGCTCTCCACCAGTCCTTCGACGTGGTGGTGATGGCTGTGCTGAGGCGAGCCCACCTCCTGCTCGAAGCCGAGCACCTGGGCGCGGTACTTGCACAGCGAGCAATTCATGTCCGTGTCGCCGCGCAGCACGTCCTCCACCCGTTCTCGGAACGTGCCCAGCACTTCGGGGTGATCGCCCAGGTAGCCGGCGTGCAGGAGCGAGAGCTCGGGATGGTCCGCCGCGACCCGGTCGCTGTGCTGGCGGATGCGGCTCACCAGCACCCCCGAGAAGAGGAAGTACGGGAACACCACGATGCGTCGGTAGCCCAGCTTGACGACCGCCCTCAGGCCCGGCTCCACCAGGGGGAAGGTGACTCCCGAGTACAGCGTTTCGCCCCAGCCGAAGCCGAAGCCCTCCACCAGCATGCGGGTGACCTTGGCGACGTTGGAGTTGGCGTCGGGGTCTGAGGAGCCCCGACCCACCACCACCAGCAAGGTCTCGGCCACTGTCAGCGGCTCCTCCCCCTGGTCGCGCCGGCGGCGGTCGTCCTGCTCCAGACAGGCGCGGATGCGGGCGCCGGCGGCCAGAATCATGCGCCGATCGACGCCGAGCTCGCGGCCGTAGTCGATGCGCAGTCCCGTCTCGGCTGCATAGGTGTTGAGCACCGACGGGATGTCGTTCTTGGCGTGGCCGGCGGCGAACAGCATCGCCGGCACCGCCAGCACGTGCTCCACCCCCTGGCGGCGCAGGGCGTCGAGGCCATCCCTCAGGATCGGCCGGGCGAACTCCAGGTAGCCGTACTCAAGCGGCACCGGCGCCAGATCCCGGCGCAGGGCCTCGGCCAGCCCGGCGAATTCGTCCACCGCCAGGCGGTTGCGACTGCCATGGCCACAGACCAGCACGCCGATGCGGCCATGGGGTCCTGCAGGGGAGAGGGCTGAAGTCATGGGGGCGCACACCTGGGCAGACCCTATTCCCGGCCCGTCGGGGTGTTGTCCCATGTCGGCGGCGCTGCCGCCGTCCACCGCTGTCGCCCCGGGGGCGCAAGGATGGCCTCATGAGCCTCCGGATCCCTCCCTATCAGCCCCTGCCGGCACCGACCCGGGACACGCCGATCCTGCAGCTGCCGATCGCCCATCTGCACCCCACGCAGATGTGTGTGGGATTGGCAGAGGTGCGCAACCGCCAGGTGGATTTCAGTCAGGACAGCCGTGAGCGGCGGCAGCGCTACCTCCGCAGCAAGCCGATCCCGCTGGTCTGTCTCGACGGCCGCGAGTACTGGATGGTCGACCGCCACCACCGCCTGCGCGGCCTGATCGAGATCGATCCGCTGGCGGAGGCCTTCGGCTACATCGTTCTGGAGCTCCAGGGCCTGGATCGACGCGGGGTGCTGGAGGCTCTGCATGCCCGTGGCTGGCTGTATCTCTATGACGGCCGTGGCCTGGGTCCGCTGTCCCCCCTGGCTCTGCCGGAGAGCCTCACCGGTCTGCAGGATGACCCCTATCGCAGCCTGGTCTGGAAGCTCAAGAAGGAGGGGCTGATCGATCCGGCCCCGCTGATCCCTTTCCACGAGTTCCGCTGGGGCGCCTGGCTGCGGCGAAGGCCGCTGCCCCCATTCAGTTCCTCGGAACTGGAGCCGGCCCTGCCGGCCGCCCGCACCCTGGTGCGTTCCAGTGCCGCCTCACACCTGGCCGGCTGGAAGGGGCGCCGCTGAGCCGGGCCGGTCGGCCAGGGCTAGACAGGAGAGGCTGTTGCCGACGGCCGCGCACCCGCCATGCCCTATTCCCACATCCTGGTTCCCAGCGATGGCAGCGAGCTGTCGGAGCGCGCCATCGCCCACGCGGTCCAGCTGGCGGCGCGACTCGGTGCGCAGATCACCTTCCTGCATGTGCATGCCAACGTCCCACTGCCCCTGGGTGGCCTGGGGGAGGCCCTGGAGCCGCGCACGATGGAGGCGCTGATTGCCGCCGGCCTGCAGGAATCCGACAGGATCCTGGATCAGGCCGCCACCGCGGCCGAACAGGCCGGTGTAGCCGCCCGCTGTGAACGGGTCCCTGGCGATCTGCCCCATCGCGGCATCCTCGCCACGGCGGAGCGTCTCGGCTGCGACCTGATCGTGATGGCCTCCCATGGCCGCCGCGGGCTCAGCGGTCTGCTGATCGGCAGTGAGACCCAGCGGGTGCTGTCCCAGGCCCCCTGCCCCGTGCTCGTGCACCGCTGAAGGCAGGCCGCGGTCGGACTGTTGGATGCTTGTTCTGCTGGCCAGCTGCGGCAGGATGACGGTTCCTTGGGATGAGGACGCCCAGGCCATGGCCCGTGACCGCGATCCCTTCAAGATCCCCCGTGCGGGTCTGGAGATGGCCCCCCTGGCGGGACTGGTCTCGATTCCCCTGCCGGGCACCCCGGCGACGCTCTCCAGTGGCCGCCTGCTCAGCCAGGCCACCCTCGGGGCTGTGGTCGTCTATGGCGTCTACCAGGCACTGCTCAGCGCCCTGCGCTGTGAGGCCCTCGTCCGTCGCGGTGAGCTCGATCGCCGGGAACAGGTGCGCATCGTCTGTGATACGGCCTGGGCGGCGATGCAGCGAGGGGCCGCGCTGGGTCTGGTGCTCTCCCTGGTCCTGCTGGCCCTGCCCTGGCTGAGCCTGCCACTCGGGGTGCTGAGCGTGGTCGGGGTTGGACGCGCCTCGCTGGACCTGGCCCATGCCTTCTGGGATGGCCTCAGTCCGTTGCAGCGCAGCGAGCTGCACAGCGCTGCCTACGCGGCCGGTGTCAACCTCAACCGCTTTCTGGCTGGCGGTCAGCTGGAGCGTGGGTCCACCTGAGTTCAGCCTCTGCAGCTGCGGATCAGGCTGCTCCGAAGAAGCCCCGCGAGCTCAGCCAGCCGATCACCAGCAGCAGCGGCACCGTGAAGGCCAGGAAGATCTGCAGACGCACCAGCCGGTCCGACGGCCTGGTGGGGGGTTTGCTTGGGGGCATCGGCAGGGGGAAGGGCGTCCAATTATCCGCAGCGATCGGCATCCCGGTCGCTGCGCCGCGGCCCGGGGCCGGAGGCTGCCGCTGCCGCGGGGTGATGGTGCAGCTGCCAGGCCAGACGGAGGTCACGTGCGTCGATGCCGAAGCCGAGCCGCCTGCCGGCCAGCACCAGTTCCGCTCTGGAGCGGCAATGCATCAATGCCCGTCGCAGCGCGGCATCGCTCTCGGCCTGCTCCACGAGCCGCTCCAGTTCACTCCAGCTCATCCGCGTCAGCCGTGGCCCGTTCAGGCTGGCAACGACGCTGGCTGCGCACAACACCGGGGCGTTCAGCGGATCCGCTGAACGTTGCCTCAGGCGCGCTGGGCCTCGCACTGCTCCGGGCCCGGATCGACAGCGATGCCGCCAACGCCTGCAGCCCTGGCGATGGGGAACGCCGCTCAGGTGAGGTCCGAGAGCCTTTCTCAAGGCCTGTGGAACAGCGCAGCCGGGGATGCTGTGTCTGAGACGACTGACTATCATCCTTACCTCATGTCAGCCAGATCACTGCGATTGCGTCTGCCCTTCCTGCACAAGCATCCTCTGGTCTCTGTCCTGATCCTGAGTCTGCTGGCGATCGCGGCGAACCAGGTCGGATTTGATCTGTTTTACGGCGCCCGGTTCTATCTGGGTTCCGCCGTCCTCGTGCTCGCTCTGCTGCTGCTGGGCAGCCGCGGCGTGATCGTTGGAGTCGCATCGGTTCTGCTGGCTCCGCGGTTGTGGTCCGGACCTCAGGCCGCCATCGTGCTGCTGGTGGAAGCGCTGTGCCTTGCCATTTACCTTCATGGTGCAGGAAATCTTCAGGCAGGAAACCGCAGTGAGCGCCGAGAGCGCGGTGACGTCGTCTTCGCCGATGTCCTGTTCTGGATCGTTGTCGCGATCCCGCTTGATTTCCTGTTGTTCGGTGTGATCGCCAATGTCGATCTCTCCAAGGTGCTGGATCTTTCGCTACTGCAGGCGATCAATGGCTCCTGCAATGCCGCGCTCGGCTACGCCACTTTCATGATCATTCGTGTGGTTCAGAGCCGGCGCGATCCCGATCGGCGTCTATCGCTGCAGGGACTGATTCTGATCTCACTGCTCGGCCTGACCCTCCTTTCGAGTCTGTTCTCACTGTCCGTCAGCATGCGTCAGCTGGATCGGGAGCTGATCGACGAACAGCTGGCCCGCTTCCGCCAGGTGGCGCTCACCTCAGCCGTGCTTGAGCTGGAGTCGCTCGATGATCTCGCCGGCCTGAGGCAGCAGCGTGATGCACCTTTGGATTTTCAGGTGCTCGACGCTGAAGGCCGAATCCTCTACAACAGCAATCCGCCGCTGTTCCAGACCCTTCAGGCCTATTACATCGAACCGAGCACACCGGTCCCCCAGCAGCCACAGGTCGCCGAGCCGCTCGATCTGTTGATTCCCCTGGAGTCCCAGGACAGCTCGATGTCCGGCCTGCGGGGCTATTGGCGCTACGAAACCAAGGATGACCGGACCGCTGCGGCGCTCCCGGCTCCCTCCCAGCAGCGGGTGGTGGTGGTGGTGGCGCCGGCCAGAAGCGGCATCCGCGAACTGCAGAGCCAGAGCAGCCTTGCCATTCGCCAGCTGGGCCTGGTTGTGCTGCTGGCGACGGTCGCATCCAGGTCCATTTCCCGCTATGTCGTCCGTCAGTTGCCAGACCTCAGTGCCGGCGATGGCCTGCAGCTCGACAGTGCACGCCCCGCCGCGTCGCTCGCCGCCACCTTCCAGCCCCCGGATCGTCTGCATTCCGGGCTGAGCGAGCTGCAACCGATGCTTGAGGCCCTGCGGCGGCGAGGGGAGTTGCTCGTCAGCCTGCGCGAATCCTTCCGTCGCAGTGAACGGCAGCGTCTCCGCCTTGAGGCGGAAGTCGGCAGGTTGAACATCACCGATCCCCTCACTGGCTGTTTTAACCGTCGTGAGCTGTACCGGCGCCTGGTGCATGAGCTGCGCCTGAGCGTTCGGGAGGGTCGTGAGCTGAGCTTTCTGTGCCTCGAGATCGATCATCTGCGCCAGATCCACGACAGCTATGGCAAGTCCGTGCATGAGGAGGTCCTGCGTCGCATCGCCCTCGAGCTGCGCAACCGCTCTCGCTCCACGGACGTGCTCTCACGCCTGGGGCCTGAGCAGTTCGGCCTGCTGCTGCCCGCCTGCGATGCCGCCTCGGCGAGCAAGGTGGCCGAGCTGTTGAGCGATGTGATCCGCAACCTCGAGATCCGTCACGAGGGGCTGATCCTCTCGGTCACCCTCAGCGTCGGGGTGGCTCTCATGCACTCCGGCAGGGATGACCCTGACGCCCTGATCTCGCGGGCCCAGAACGCCCTGTACCGGGCCAAGGCCGAAGGACGCGACCGTGTCGTTGTGGCCTGAACCGCCCGATGGTGCCAGGAGTCGGTCTCGCCACGCCTGTCAAGTGCCTTCCCGCCTGGCACAGGCGCCATGTGGCCGGCTTGGTCAATCCGCGCCGGTCTGATCGATCTCGGTGGCAGAGCCCTCGCCCAGCTGAAGCGTGTCGCTGCTGAGCTGCTGCTCGATCGCCTCGCCACGCTCCGTGGCGAAGTCGCCTTCCAGGGGTTCGGCGGCCAGGCCCTCGACCTCGCGCAGGTATCGGGACAGCGGCGCGGCGCTGCCATGGGTCACGTAGATCTGATGGGCGCCGCTGTCGTGCACGCTGCGCAGCAGTCCGGGCCAGTCGGCGTGATCGCTGAGCACGAATCCACGCTCATAGCCGCGCCGCCGGCGGGCGCCGCGCACCGCCATCCAGCCGCTGACGAAGGCGGTCTGCGGCTGGGGAAATCGCCGCATCCAGGCCGAACGGTGGGCCGAAGGAGGCGCCAGGATCAGCCGCCCTGACAGCGATTCGCCGCGTGCCACCGCGCTGACCGCCCGAGTCGGCGGCAACGGCACACCGGCTTCCCGATAGGCCGGCATCAGGCTCTCCACAGCGCCGTGCAGCAGCACCTCCTCGCGCACCCCGATCGCGTGCAGTTCCGCAAGGATCCGCTGCGCCTTGCCGAAGGCGTAGGCGAACAGCAGCGACGGCCGCTCTGGGGCCGCCTGCCACCAGCTGCGGATGTCGGCGGCCACCTGCGCACCGGAGCGCCAGCGGTAGAGGGGCAGGCCGAAGGTCGCCTCGGTGATGAACACATCGGCCTGCACCGGTTCGAACGGCGTGCAGCTGGGGTCGGCGCAGCGCTTGTAGTCGCCGCTCACCAGCCAGGATTCCCCGCCGGCCTCCAGCCGGATCTGGGCGCTGCCCAGGACATGTCCGGCGCTGTGGAAGGAGACGCGCGCCTCACCGATCCGGTGCACCTGCCCGTAATCCAGGGGCAGCAGCCGGATGCGTTCCCCCAGGCGCTGCCGCAGGATTGCCTCGCTGCTGCCGATCGCCCAGTACTCGCCGCAACCGGGCCGGGCATGGTCGGCGTGGGCGTGGGTGATCAGGGCGCGTGGGACCGGTCGCCAGGGGTCGATCCAGGCAGCGGCGGCCCGGCAGTACAGACCCTGGGGCGTGAGTTGCAGCAGGCCACCGGCGGGCAGGGGCACGGGAGGACGCTGAGGTGTGCGGGCACGGTACGCAGGGGATGGCGGCCGGCGATGGACCGCCGGGTTGTCGATTCAGCCGCGGCAGGTGTCCGGCCCTGTCTGGGTCGTTGTCCTCTGGCTTGCCCGTGCTGCCTCCACCGTGTTGCTCCGGAGTCCACAAGGCCTGCGCCGTGATGGTGCCTGCGAACCGGAGCGGATCGCGGTGCTCGGGCGCGCGCTGCTCGACGAGGAGAGGCGGACCACCAGCCTGTCCTGCCTGCAGTTCGCTGCGGGGAGCGCTGTTCTGTTTTGAAGGGGCTGTGATCTGCGGCTGTCCCGGGTCTTTGCCAAGGCCTGTCGCCTTGGGTCGACGTCCCCGAGGGCCTGCCCGCGATGGCGTGACTCAGGGCCTTCACGGCGGCGGCGGAGGCCGCAAGGGTGCTGCCACCACGCCAGGGACAGCCCATTCCACTGTCTGAACCGCCACGGTCCTGCCAGCATGAAGTGCATTCGCGCGGTGAGGTCTGTGCCGTCAGGCCTGCCGCTGGTTCCGTGACCCTCTCCACCTACCGCGACGAGCTGGCCGCCAACGCGGCGGCCCTGGCAACCGCGGGCACCGGCCTGCTCGCCGCCGATGAATCCACCGGCACGATCGGCAAGCGTTTCGCCGCCATCGGCCTCGAGAACAGCGAGATCAACAGGCGGGCCTACCGCAGTCTGCTGGCCAGCACATCGGGCCTGGCCGAGTCGATCAGTGGCGTGATTCTCTACGAGGAGACCCTGTTCCAGGACAGCGTCGTGCCATCCGGTGCAGCGGGCCCGCCGATCGTCGAGCTGTTTCAGCAGCAGGGCATCATCCCGGGGATCAAGGTTGACCAGGGCGTGGAACCGCTCTGCGGTGGCCTGCCGTCGGAGACCTGGTGCACCGGCCTTCAGGGCCTGGCTGAGCGCGCCGCCCGTTACTACGCCCGTGGTGCACGCTTTGCCAAGTGGCGGGCGGTGCTGCGCATCAGCAGCGACGGCTGCCCATCGGAGCTGGCGGTGCGTGAGAACGCCTGGGGGTTGGCCCGCTACGCCCGAACCGTGCAGGAGCAGGGACTGGTGCCGATCGTGGAGCCGGAAATCCTGATGGATGGCGACCACGACATCGCCACCACCGCTTCAGTGCAGGAGTGGGTGCTGCGCAGCGTCTACGAGGCCCTGGCGATCAATGGGGTGTTCCTGGAAGGCAGCCTGCTCAAGCCCTCGATGACCACCGCCGGTGCCGACTGTCCCCAGCGGCCCACCCTGCAGGAGGTCGGGGAGTACACCCTGCGCACCCTCAGCCGCAGCGTGCCGGCGGCTGTCCCGGCGATCCTGTTCCTCTCCGGTGGCCTCAGTGAGGAAGACGCCAGCCTCTGCCTCAACGCCATCAATCAGGCGGCGGCCCAGGGCTTTGCCCCCTGGCACCTGGGCTTCTCGTTCGGCAGGGCCCTGCAGCACTCCTGCCTCAAGCATTGGAACGGCAGCGATCTGCAGGCCGGCCAGACGGCCCTGCTGGCTCGGGCCAGAGCCAATGGCGCCGCCAGCTGCGGCACCTACGAGGCCGGCTCCCAGCCATCCGACGACGCCAGTCTGTTCGTGGCGGATTACAGCTATTGATTGCCGTAAAGATCGTTGCAGCCGGCTATCCGGCGAGCCGCTGAGTCAGGTCCCATCCCCCGCGAGCCAACCCCCTGCGGGCGGCCTCTTCCTGACCGCCTGCAGGCTGCCGGCGTCACCGCTCAGGGCACCGATCCACCGGGCAGAGCAGGCTGCGTGAGCATCCGGACTCACGGGGCTGCCGCTGCCACGGGTTGAGGCCTGAGGCAGCAGCGCTGGCCGGATCTCAGTGGCTCATCGCCAGCATGCGTTCGATCGGCTGCAGAGCGCGCTGGCGGAGCTGCTCGTCGAGTTCGATGCGAGGTTCGAGAGTCTCGAGGCAGCGCCACAGCTTCTCAAGGGTGTTGAGGCGCATGTAGGGGCAGGTGTTGCAGCTGCAGCTGTCGCTCCCCGGCACATCGAAGAATTGCTTGTCCGGCATCTTCAGCCGCATCTGATGCAGGATCCCCGGCTCTGTGAGCACGATGAAACTGGTGGCCGGGCTGGTCTGGACGCGCTGCAGCAGCTTGCTGGTGGAGCCGATGAAATCCGCCAGGTCGAGGAGGTGCTGCTGGCATTCGGGGTGGGCGATCACCTCGGCCTCGGGGTGCTGTTGTTTGAGCCTCAGCAGCGCCTCTTCACTGAAGGTCTCGTGCACGATGCAGCTGCCGGGCCAGAGGGTGAGCTCGCGGCCGCTCTGGCGCT
>CAYNGR010000069.1:0-14651 GCA_964396755.1 uncultured Cyanobium sp.
GCATCGCCTGGGTGGGCTGGATGAAGGTGCGGCCCACATAGCGGTTCTTGATCAGACCGTCGCCGAAGGGGATGCCGCTCACCTGTGAGTAGCCGATCGCCGCCGGGATGCCGGAATCGGGCACGCCGATGACGATGTCGGCCGGCACCGGCGTTTCGCGGGCCAGCACCTCACCGATGCGGACCCGGTAGCTGTACAGGGATTCGCCGAAGAAACGGCTGTCGGGCCGGGCGAAGTAGATCATCTCGAACACACAGAGCTTGGCGGGCTCTTCAGTCCAGCGACGTCGGTCGGGAGTCGGATCGCCGGGGCGGAAGTGGATCAGCTCCCCGGGCTGCACGTCGTCGTCGAAACGGGCGCCGATGATGTCGAGGCCGCAGGTCTCGCTGCTCAGCACCCACTGAGCCTGCTCGGGCTCAGCCAGGTGGCCGAACACCAGTGGCCGGATGCCGTGGCCGTCGCGCAGGGCGAACAGCCCCTCCGGGGTGCCGATCACCAGGCTGAAGGCGCCGCGGCAGCGGGCAGCGGCGGCCTGAATGGCGGTGCTCCAGTCGTCGCCCGCATCCACCGCCTGCTGCAGGGCGAAGGCAATCAGCTCGGAATCGGTGGTGGAGGTGAACTCTCCAGAAAGGTGAGCCAGGCTCTCGCGCAGTTCAGCGGCGTTCACCAGATTGCCGTTGTGAGCCAGGGCGAAGGCCCCCAGCCGGGTCATCAGCACCACCGGCTGGGCGTTGCAGACCTTGCTGCTGCCGGTGGTGGAGTAGCGGTTGTGGCCAATCGCCAGGGTGCCGGGCAGGCGCTCAAGGATGTCCTGATCAAACACCTGGCTGACCAGGCCCATGTCCTTGTGCAGGCGGACCTGCTCGCCCTCGAACACGGCGATGCCGGCCGACTCCTGACCGCGGTGCTGCAGGGCGTAGAGGCCGAAGTAGGTGAGGTTGGCCACCGCCTGACCCGCCGCCATCACCGCGAACACGCCGCAGGCCTCTTCGGGCTTGTCGGGACGCTCCTCGCTGCAGGACTGGATCTCGGCCGCGGCCGGCAAGGACGCCATGGACGCGTCGGTCGGGTGGGCGCCAGGGTGCGTGTCGTTCACGACAGGTCCCACCTTCAGATTTCTATCAGCATTGTGCATCAGCAGCAGCCGTGGGGTCTGGCAGGGAAAACCGATCAGAAGCTGGGCGGCAGGTCGACGCCCATGCGGCGGGGGATGGCCTGCTCATAGCGCTGCCGCATCGCCTCGAGCGAGAGCTGCAGCAGCGCCCCCCCCGCCTGGGAGATCGACAGCTCCGGCGTGGCGCTGACGACGCCGAGGCAGCGGGCCGGCAGCGACCCCGGGGCCGCTGCCTCGGCCCGCTCGAGAGCCTCCTGCCAGACGATGGCCTGCTCCGGCGCCACGCTCACCAGGATGCGGGCACCGCCTTCGGCGAACAGCAGCCGGTCCGGCCGGACCGAGGCAGTGGGGAGTTCCAGATGGGCACCCAGGCCGCCCGCCAGGCAGGCCTCGGCGGCCGCCACCGCCAGGCCGCCGTCGCTGAGGTCATGGGCGGAGCGCACCAGGCCCGCGGCGATGGCGTCCCGCAGGAAGGCCTGCACTCTGCGCTCCAGGCTCAGATCGATCTCGGGCGGCCGGCCGGTGACGGCGCCATGGAGGACCTGCAGATAACTGCTGCCGGCCAGGCTCACCCGTGCATCGGGTTCGGCGCCGGCGGACTCCAGCGGCACGCCCAGCAACCAGATGGCATCGCCCGGCTCGCGCCAGCCCTGGCCGGTGACATGGGCCAGATCGTGGACCAGGCCGACCATGCCGACCACCGGGGTGGGATGGATCGGCTGCATCGTGCCGTCCGGCAGGCGGGTCTCGTTGTAGAGGGAGACGTTGCCGCCGGTGACGGGGGTCGCCAGGGCCAAGCAGGCGGTCGACAGCCCGCGGCAAGCCATCGCCAGCTGCCAGTAGCCGGTGTCGGTGTCCGGTGAGGGGAAGTTGAGGTTGTCGGTGACCGCCAGCGGCTCGGCACCGACACAGCTGAGATTGCGGGCCGCCTCGGCCACCGCGGCCATGCCGCCGCGTTCCGGATCGAGGGCCACCCAGCGGTTGGGGCAGTCGACCACGGCGGCCACACCGCGATGGGACGCCGCCAGGGAGCCCTCACCCTGCTGCGGGCGCAGGCGCAGCACGGCCGCATCGGCACCACCGCGCGGAACCACCGTGTTGGCCTGCACTTGCTGGTCGTACTGGCGATAGACCCAGCGCTTGGAGGCGATGGTGGGGTCGTTGAGCAGCTCCAGCAGGGCCTCGCTCCAGCTGGTGGGCCGGCCGGCAAGCCGGCCGGCGGCGGGGGTGAGACCGCCGGCAGCGGCAGCCGGCAGGTCGGCTTCGCTCCAGCGCCAGTGGGCCTGGATGTCCGACGGCGGCTCGCTGATCAGCTCATGGTGGTTGATCGGTGTGTCCTCGGCCAGGGCGCTGGCCGGCACCTCGGCGGCCACCTCGCCGTGCTGCAGCACCCGGACCACGTTCTGCTCGAGCACCCGACCGACCACGGCCGCCTGCAGGCCCCAGCGGGTGAAGCGGGCCATCAGCTCCTGCTCCCGACCCGGCTTGACCACGAACAACATCCGCTCCTGCGATTCGCTCAGCAGGAACTCGTAGGCACTCATGCCCGTCTCACGGGCCGGCACCCGGTCGAGGTCGAGCTCGATGCCCAGTCCCCCCTTGGCGGCCATCTCCGAGCAGCTGCAGGTCAGGCCGGCAGCGCCCATGTCCTGGGCGGCCACCACATCACCGCTCTGGAAGGCCTCGAGGCAGGCCTCGATCAGGCCCTTCTCCAGGAACGGATCGCCCACCTGCACGGCGGGGCGATCATCGAGCGAGGCATCACTGAGTTCTGCGGAGGCGAAGCTGGCGCCACCCATGCCGTCGCGGCCGGTGGTGCTGCCGACGTAGACCACGGGATAGCCCACGCCGCGGGCACCGGCGCAGACGATCTCCTCGGTCTCCATCAACCCCAGCGCCATGGCGTTGACCAGGGGATTGCCGGAGTAGCTGGGATCGAAGGCCACCTCACCGCCGACGGTGGGCACGCCGACGCAGTTGCCGTAATGGGCGATACCGGCCACGACGCCCTCCATCAGCCCGACATTGCGCGGCTCCTCCAGGGGGCCGAAGCGCAGGGCGTTGAGCAGCGCGATCGGCCGAGCCCCCATCGTGAAGATGTCGCGCAGGATGCCGCCGACTCCGGTGGCTGCCCCCTGGAACGGCTCGACGGCGGAGGGGTGGTTGTGGCTCTCGATCTTGAAGGCGAGCCGCTGGCCCTCTCCAAGGTCGACCACGCCGGCGTTCTCGCCGGGGCCCACCAGGATGCGCGGGCCGCTGGTGGGGAACTGGGAGAGCAGCGGCCGTGAGTTGCGGTAGCAGCAGTGCTCCGACCACATCACCCCGAACATGCCCAGTTCGGCCCGGTTGGGCGCCCGGCCAAGACGGCGGCAGATCTCCTCGTAATCGGTCTGACTGAGCCCCTCCTTCTTGAGGGCCTCAGCCACCGGGAACGCAGAAGACTGGGAGGAGACCACCGGGCGCCGGCGCAGCACGGTTCCAGTATCAGACCCAGGGGTCTTCCGCCTCCTCCGGCGGCGGCGCCGGACGGCGGCGCCGCCGGGTCGGGACCTCGTCCCAGCGGCTCTCGAGCCCCTGATTCAGCGCGTCCGGGTCGCTGCTGTCGTCCTCCCAGCCGCTGAGCTCAGGCTCAGGCCCCGCTGGGGGCCTCCTGTCGGGAGGCTCCTGGCCATCGAGCCAGGGTTCAGGCTCGCCGTCGTCATCCGACCAGCGGGAGCTCCGTTCACGGGCCTGATCGGGATCCGCCGGCCCAGGCCAGGGACCGCCGGACTCGGGCCAGACGTCGGCATCGGGACGGGGGTCGGGGCGCTCGCGCCGGGGCTCGTCCCAGGGAGGCTCCTCCAGCCAGCCCTCGAGGCGCTGCTCGAAACGACCGCTGGCCTGCTGCCACTGATCGCGGAGGCGGGAGGACTCCTCATCCCACTGATCGCGCCAGCGGCGCGAGCGCCGCAGCAGGGTTTCGCGCAGGCTGGCCTGGGCCAGAGGCAGATCGGCGAGACCTTGCAGCGCCGTGGACACCTCGCCGGGGCGTTGATCGACAATGCGATCGGGACTGAGCCGCCAGCGGCTGCCGCCGGGCAGGCGGGGATCGCTGCGGGCCACCAGGTAATGGCGGATGCGGCCGCTGGCCAGCTCGACTGCCGCATCGGCCAGCCGACCCAGCGGTTCACCACTGCCGGCAAGCAGCACGGCCCCCAACAGCGTCGGCAGCCGCTCCAGGGTGGCGGCATCGGTCTCGGCCGGCTCTCCCTTCACCAGCAGCTCCGCCTCGGTCAGGCCGCGCAGCTGATCGAGGCGCCAGACGCAGCGGCGTGTCGACAGGGCTGAGGGTCGGCTGGCCCAGCCGAGCAGACGATGCACCGGCGGATGCATCCAGCCCAGCTGACCGGGGCCATGGTCGAGCCCCTGATCACAGCGCACCCGCCGGGAGAGGAGATCGCTCAGCAGCAGCTGCTCGGGAAGCGGCACGGGGCGCAGGGCTCAGGCGCGGATCTGCACCGGCATCACCAGGTAGGTGAAGGCGTCCTCATCCTCGAAGGGCACCAGCACCGCCGGCGTGGTGGGGGCGTTGCACTGCAGGACCACCTGCTCGGAACCCATCGCCTTGAGACCTTCCAGCAGGTAGCGCACGTTGAAGGCGATCTGGATGGCGTCACCGGTGATCACGGCTGCCAGCGACTCGGAGCCGCGCCCGAGGTCCTGGGCGTCGGCCACGATCACCAGCCGGTCCTGGTCTGGCTCGGCGCTGATCTTGACCACGTTGTTGTGGGGATCGGCCAACACCGCCACCCGCTCGAGAGCGGCGATGAAGGCACGGCGATCGACGACCAGACGGCGCTGGAAGCTCTCGGGGATCAGCTGGGCGTAGTTGGGGTAGGTCCCCTCGAGGCTGCGGCTGGTGAGCACCTGATCGGCCCGCAGCATCACCACCTGGCCACGCTCACAGAACAGGCTGAGGGGCTCGCCGCCGGGGCGGGCGGCCAGCAGCCGCTCGAGCTCGCGCAGGGAGCGGGCGGGGACGGTGACGGCAAAGGTATCGGCGTCCGCGGCTTGGGTGTCGGGCTCAGCGCCGGCGTCCTCCTCGACGGCGACGGACGCCGAACCGCTCAGATGGGGCAGGCGGAGAACGGCGAGACGATGACCGTCGGTGGCCGCACACTCCAGGCCGGCGGCATCCAGCCGCAGATGCACGCCGGTGAGCAGCTGCTTGGCTTCATCGCTGCTGCTGGCGAACAGCGTGCCGCGCAGCCCCTTGACCAGGGCGTCGGCATCCAGGCGGATCGGCGTGCCGGTCTGGACGAGGGGCAGATCCGGGAAGTCCTCAGCGGGCAGGCCGCGGATCTGGTAGGAGCCGGACAGCGAGGTCAGCTCGACCTGCTCGGCGCTTTCGTCGGCATGCAGGGTGACCGGGCTGTCCGCCGACAGGCGGCTGACGATGTCGCCAAACAGTCGGGCAGGAAGGGTGATGGCTCCGCTCTCCTCCACCGAGGCCTGCAGGCTGGTCTGGATCCCGAGGCTCAGGTCGAAACCGGTGAGACTCAGCCGGCCGGTGGCGGCATCGGCGGTGAGCAGCACGTTCGCCAGCACCGGATGGGTGGGACGGGCATTCACGGCCCGGCTCACCAGCTGGAGGCTGGTGCTGAGTTCGGCCTGGGAGCAGACCAGCTTCATGGTGGGAGACGACAGGGCGGCTGGCGGTCGCCATCTGGCGGCGACGTGCCGGAACGATGGCAGGGCCCAACGTTCCACAGCACTGATCAAAGCGCAATGGGCGATCAACCGAGCCCCCTGCCCCCCTGATTCTGGATTGATCAAAGGAACAGAAAGAACAAACCCCAACCGCCGTAGAAGGCTGTGGGGAAAACCGGTAAATCACCGCTTAGCCCTTGCGGCAACTGGGCTGAGCCTTCAGCACCCCTGGGGAAACGCCTGCCCTGATTGTGGAGCTGTCGCCGTTTTCCCCCGTTTCCACCGATGGCGGAAAACCGGCGGCCGATCAGGAGTGGTGTCTGTCCCCCTGCTGACCCC
This sequence comes from uncultured Cyanobium sp., assembly GCA_964396755.1. GTDB lineage: Bacteria > Cyanobacteriota > Cyanobacteriia > PCC-6307 > Cyanobiaceae > Cyanobium. Next base: position 6,143 of record CAYNGR010000069.1, read on the forward strand.
AGCCAGCGGCGTGGTTTTCCGCGGTCCTCCCCAGACGCTTTGGCGATTGGCCGGGCTCAGTGGACCGCGCAATCGTCCCGGCAGGCTTCTGCGTGGGACGTCGTTGCACTCCCCGGATGGCTTCGTCTGGCGTTCATGCGGCGGTCCACAGCCGCCCTCTGGCGTTGGGGCGGTCGGTGTCGGGCCGATCTCCATCGCCACTGCGGCCGGGCTCGGCTCGCCGTCCGCGGGCCGCGTCTGGCCCGCCATCGCGGATCGATCGTCAGCTGTCACTCCAGGCCCCGCCGGCACCGGAGCGAGCGCGTCTCCTGCCGCGTCAGCGGCAGTTGCCCTGCCGTCGGCGGGCAGCCTGGGTCACCACATCGCCTGGACGCTGCTGTCCAGCGTCGGCCACCCCGCTCCGTCAGCCAGGGTTGCGTGTGTCGCGGGCTGGTCGCCACGCCAGCGGATTGTCAGCGCTCACAGCCGGGCGCCCGTCCGTGGGGCGTCGTTGCCCCGGCAGGCGGCCTTGAGGGTGTTCAGCAGAGAGAGGGGCGAGCGGCCGATGCGGCCACCCTGCGGCCCTCAGAAGCCCATCACCCTGGCCACCACCTCGGTGTCAGGGGCCAGACCCGTGTGGAAGCGCGAGTCGTTGTTCTCGATCGCCGTGGTCGGATCCTTGAGGCCGTTGCCGGTCAGCACGCAGACCACCGTGGCGCCGGCGGGCACTTCCTCGCGCCGCTTGATCAGGCCTGCCACCGAGGCGGCGCTGGCCGGTTCGCAAAACACGCCTTCGCCGGAGCCCAGCAGCTTGTAGGCCTCGATGATCTCGGCGTCGCTGACCGCCATGAAGTCGCCGTTGCTCTCGGTGCGGGCCTTGAGCGCGTTCTCCTTGTTGACCGGGTTGCCGATGCGGATCGCGGTCGCGATCGTGTCGGGCTGCTCCACCGTGTGGCCCAGCACCAGGGGTGCGGCGCCTGCGGCCTGGAAGCCCATCATCCGCGGCAGCCTGCGGCTGTGACCAGCGGCCTTGTACTCGTTGAAGCCCATCCAGTAGGCGCTGATGTTTCCGGCGTTGCCCACCGGGATGCACAGCCAGTCGGGGGCGTCGCCAAGGGCGTCGACCACCTCGAAGGCGGCCGTCTTCTGGCCCTGCAGGCGGTACGGGTTGAGCGAGTTGACCAGGGTGACCGGATACCGCTCGGCCACGTCGCGCACGATCGCCAGGGCCCGGTCGAAGTTGCCCTGCACGGCCAGCACCTCGGCGCCGTACAGCAGCGCCTGGGCCAGCTTGCCCTGGGCCACGTAGCCGTCCGGGATCAGCACGAAGGCGCGCATGCCGCCGCGGCGGGCGTAGGCGGCCGCGGCGGCAGAGGTGTTGCCGGTGCTGGCACAGATCACCGCCTCCGAACCCGCCTCGCGAGCCTTGGAGATGGCCATCGTCATGCCCCGGTCCTTGAACGAGCCGGTGGGGTTGAGGCCGTCGTACTTGAGGAAGACCTTCACGCCCCGGCCGACCCGCTCGGCGATCACCGGTGCCGGGATCAGCGGGGTCGCCCCCTCGCGCAGGGTGATCACCGGGGTGGCCGCCGTGACGGGCAGCCAGTTGCGGTAGGCCTCAATCAGCCCCGGCCAGTCCTGCATCGTGGGCCTGTGGCCCAGGCGCTGCAGAGCTCGAAGCAGGGGCACGGCGAATGAAAGGGGTGTTTCCGGCCGAATCTACGTCTCGGCTTCGCCGCCCACCATCGCCGTCAGGGTGCGGCAGCGGCCGGCGTCGAGGTGCTGCCGGGACTCGTCGTCTTGGCGTCGCCGCTCGCCGAGTCGCCACGCAGGCCATCGAGGGGGGAGTCGGAGAAGAAGCGCACCAGGTCGCTGATCGAGCTGGCCTTGCTCATCAGTCCCATCAGGGCCGGCAGGCTCACCGCCAGCTCCTGGCTGGGATAGGCCTGCAGGAATGACAGGGCCGACAGCCCCTTGCCGTTGCTGTCGACGATGCCCATGACCACGGCGGAGCGCAGCGCCGGAAGGCCCACCGAGGAGGCGTTGAGCGGGAACACGATTTTGGCCAGACGCTCCAGTAGCACCTCGCCAATGCGGGTGTTCAGCAGTCGGCTCACCAGCACCACCGGCAGGTTGACCGATTCGTTGAGCAGCTTGGCCACGCTCTGGGGGTCCTGGCGGCTCAGTCGCAACACGTCCGACAGCAGGCCGCGGGCCTGGCCGGTTTCGGCCAGATGCACCAGATCGGCTACCGGGATCGAACGGCGGAAGGCGCCACTGACGAAGACGACGTTCTCTGCTGCTTGGGCGGCAGGGGAGCCGAAGCAGAGGGCGAGGCCGAGGGCCGGTCCCAGCAGGCGAACCCGCAGACCCTGAGCGCGCTGCCTGCCGGCTGATCGGCGACTGGGGAACGCGTCACCGGCGGCACCGCGCAGGGAGGGATGCACAGACAGAACCCTGAAGGGGATCCTGAATCTAGGAGGCTGGAATCGGCTCGCGCACCTCGTCGCTGACCAGCACGTCGCGCAGCAGACGCACGACGCTGCGCTGGGCCAGGCCGCGGGCCAGCTCGCCGCCCATGCGCCGCAGTTCCGGCTCGTTCAGCAGCCGTGGCAGACGCCGCAGCAGCAGCGAGGGCTCGAAGCCCGGCAGTTGATTGAGGATCGCCACCAGCTGGCGCAGCGGTTCCAGTTCGAGCAGCAGCTCCCGGGCCGGGCGCAGCGGCCGCTGCGTCTCCTGGCGCAGGCCCGGCGGCAGCAGGCGGGTTGGCAGGCGGCGGCCGAGGCGCACGGTCATGCGCCAGGCCAGCTGATCCATCCGATCCACCGTCGCTTCGACCAATTGCTGACGCAGCAGGCCGCCATTGGCTGAGAACAGGAAGTCGAGCACCTGATCCAGCAGCGTCTCGAGGTCGAGCTGCTCCTGCAGGGCGGCGCTGCTGACCAGGTTCTCCAGCCGCTGCCAGCGGAATTCATCGCCGTCGAACAGCATTTCGCGCAGGCTGCGGCGCAGGGAGGGATCGGGATCCTCCATCAGGCGACGGGCGAAATAGGGATAGGCCGCACCCAGGATCTTGAAGTCGGGGTCGACGCTCAGGGCGATTCCCTCCAAGGTCACCAGCGAGCGGATGATCAGGGCGTAATAGGGCGGTACCCGGAACGGGAACCGATACATCACTCCCGACAGATCGTCGGTGACCGCCTTGAAGTCCATGCGGCTGACGCCCATTTCCAGCGCCTGTCCGAACACCGTCTCGAAGGCCGGCACGATCGGTGAAAGATCGACATCCTCGGCCAGGAATCCCAGGCTGACGAAGTCCTTGCTGAGTTTGGAGAAGTTGCGGTTGACAAGGTGCACCACCGCCTGGATCAGGCCGGTGCGGCTCTCGCGGCTCACCTCGCTCATCATGCCGAAATCCAGGTAGGCAAGGCGTCCATCCGGCAGCGCCAGAAGGTTGCCTGGGTGGGGATCGGCATGGAAGAAACCATGCTCTAGAAGCTGCTGCAATGAGCAGTTCACGCCAACACTCACCATGTCATCAGGGTCGATGCCCAGCTGACGCACGGCCTCGAGATTGGTGAGCTTGACCCCGTCGATCCACTCCATTGTCAGCACTCGCCTGCTGGTGGCATCACGGAAGATGCGCGGCACGGCGATGCGTGGGTTGTGGCTGTGCAACTTGGCGAATGTTTCGGCGTTGCTGGCTTCGTTGAGATAATCCATCTCCTCGAATACACGCTTTCCGAGTTCATCGATCAGGGCGACAAGGTCGCTGCGGATCAGGCGCACATTGCGGTTCAGCCAGGCGGCGATCTGGCGCACGATGTAGAGATCGAGCGTGATCTGCTCGCGCAGGCCGGGGCGCTGCACCTTCACCGCCACCCGTTCACCGCTGATCAGCACGCCGCGGTGCACCTGGCCCAGCGAGGCGGCTGAAATCGGTTCGCGGTCCAGCTGGGCGTAGATCGCGTCCACCGGAGCGCCAAGATCCTCCTCGATGCAGGCCATCGCCAGAGCGCTGGAGAAGCCGGGTAGCTGATCCTGCAGCTGGGCCAGCTCCTCCAGCAGCAGCGGCGGCACGATGTCCGGCCGGGTGGAGAGGGCCTGGCCGGCCTTGATGAAGGCTGGTCCGAGCTGGGCCAGCAGCTCGGCGCACTCGCGGGCGCGGGCGCGGGCCCGGTCCGGGATCTTCAGGCTGCCCGTGAGCCAGTCGATGCCGACACCGACCAGATACAGGCTGATCGGCACCAGGGTCTGCCACAGACGTCGCAGCAGCCGTTCCGGGTGGCCGGCATAGATGCGGGTGATGGCGGCCGGGTCGTAGCGCAACAGACCGGCCGCCTCGATGAAGTCGCCCAGCTCCTCGGCGGCGCCGGCGCTGACGTTGACCGGAGGCGTGGGGGCACTGGGCGCGCTGATGCCGGGGGTGAGCGGAGCCGGCACCGCCATCGGATCGGTGCCGAACACGGCCGATCGCATCGCTGACAGCGCCTGCTCGGCGCTCGTGCTGCTGCCAGCTGAGCCGGCAGGGGAGGTGGCTGGCGCGGCCGCTGCTTCGGATTCAGAGACGTCGTGGCCGGGTGGCTCGCCGTTGGCGGCGTTGTGGGGATCGTCAGCGCCGAGAGACGCTGCGGCCGGTTGCTGCGGCAGCTCCAGCGTGGCGGGTGTCTCGGACGCGGCGGATGGCATCGGCCTCGATCCCGGCTCGAAAGGTTACTGATTCTGTCGGGGCGCGGGCCGTGGCCGTGCGCATCCCCGTCGCGCCTGGCCCGTCCGTCAGGGGCAATGCAGGCAGAGGGCTTGGCGCAGCCTGGCCCGATCGACCGTCCTCAGCCTGGACTCAGCCAACAGCCAGCTGCGCTGCCGCATGCCGCCGCAGCCGTTGCAGCCCGTTCTGGAACCGTCGATCCCGCTGGTCACTGGATGTCTCAGGCGTGGTTCTGAAGGGTCCACAGCGGCCGGCCAGGCGGTCGTGCCGATCGCAGAGCCATCCGCAACTGTCCTGCAGCGACCGCATGCCGCTGGGGACAGGCAGCAGGGAGCGAGGCTCCGGCGTCTCCGGGGCTGTGCTGGTTGGGATCGGTGTCCATCCTGCGTTTCCCGGGGCTGCAGTCAGCCTGGAGTCCGCCATTTGGCAGCGACCAGCGAAGCGCGACTTGCGCTGTCTGCACGGCCAGGCCCAGCCACGGGGCGAGCGGGGATGTTCCGTGCTGGTGTGCCGGGGCCACACTGAGGTGGTCTGTTTTTTCTGGACAGCGCCCATCGTTAACCTCTGAGGCGGGGCACCGCCCCTGAAAGGGGCTTCCTCCGATGAGCAAGCGCCGCACCCACAGTCCCGAGTTCAAGGCCAGGGTCGCCATGGAGGCGATCAGTGGCCGCAAGACGATCCAGGAGATCGCCGCCGACCATTCCATCCACCCGATCCAGGTGAGCCAGTGGAAGCGGCAGCTGCTCGATGGCGCCAGCGAGCTGTTCACCAGGGGCAAGAAGACCAAGGACAAGGAGGACGGGCAGGCCAAGGAGGCGGAGCTGTTCCAGCAGATCGGGCGGCTGCAGATGGAGCTGGAGTGGCTCAAAAAAAAGTCTCAGCTGCTCTGATGCCCGTGAACGACGCAAGCTGGTCGATCACGACCACCCCGACCTCGGCGTCAGCCGCCAATGTGCGCTGCTGGGTCTGCCCAGGTCCACGCTCCACTACCGACCGACACCGGTGCGGGAGTCGACGCTGCGGATCATGGCCAGGATCGATGCCTTGTGCCTGGAGGATCCCTGCAGCGGCAGCCGCCGGATGGTGGGGTATCTGGCCCGAGATGGGATCCCGATCAGCCGTGACCGGGTGCGAAACCTCATGCGCCACATGGGGTTACGAGCGATCTTCCAGAAACCTCGCACCACGGTTCCAGGGGATCCATCAGAGCGCTTTCCCTGCCTGGTGGATCCCAACAAGGTTACAGCTGTGGATCAGGTTTGGGCTACCGATATCACCTACATCTCAATGCAGAAAGGGTTCCTTGACCTGGTGGCGAACGTGGATCTCTTCTCCAGGAATGTGCTCATCTGGAAGCTCTCGAACAGCCTTGACATGGAGTTCTGCCTGGAGGCTCTGGAGATGGCACTCGGAGGAGACCATAGGCCAGAGATCTTCCACTCCGATCAAGGCTGTCAGTTCACCTCCACAGACGTCGTGGCCTGCCTACGTGCTGAGGAGATCAGGATCAGCTGGTCCGGCCGAAAGCGTTGCTACGACAACATCTTGGTGGAGAGGCTGTAGCGCACGGTCAAGTACGTAGTCGAAGGCTTCTCGGCGAAGCCGAGTTGAGGTTTACTTGCACGCCTATAGCGATGGCTGGGATGCAGAGATCAGCCTTGCCCGCTTCCTGTGGAGGTACTGCCATGTGAGACCGCACGGCTCCCCGGGAGGCAAAACTCCCCATGAGGTCTACATTGAGAACGAACCCTGTTCCTCGCGCCCAGGGTTAACGATGTCTGGGGCAAGAACTGTCCAAGAAAAGGCACCCACCTCACGCCGATGGCTTCTGTCCACGGCGACAAGTGCGACGAGCTGCCGACAGCATCCAATGAACAGTTCAAGAATCCGAAATAACCCTTCCAGTTTCTGCTGGGAGTATCTACGCTTAAGTGCAGGCAGTACCCTGGCCGCCAGTTGTAGAGAATTATCGCAGCCAGAATATTGCCCTGTCCCCCGGGGTGTGCAAACAGACAGCTCTGCCATTGTCACGCATCGGCCGTGAGTCCTGCGGTCGAAGGCCGGCTGAGGCGTCATAATGACATGGCGGTGTGCCGCTGTCTTGTCCTGGCTGATCGTTTGCTGGCGGCACTGAGGCTATGGGGGATCTGATTCAGAGGCCTACCCGGTACCCTGGCGGGTCGAGTATCCTTCCCCTCTCAGCCGCTGGAGGACTGAATTCACCATCAAGTGGCTACCTGATGCATGTCAGGGGGCGCACAGACACGCCTCATGCACCTGCTAACATCAAACATGGCGAAATGAAAGCTATGCTTAACTTCAAAAAAGCAGCACTTCATGCTTGCAAATTAATCCCCATCCTCGCCCTGCCTATGCTAATCGCCGCCTGTACATCCCCCAAGGCAAATGTCCCGGCTGGTAATGTTGTGGTCGATGGCAACTGTGCCGTGGATGGCCAAGGAAGAGTTAAAGGCAGAGTTGGCTTCAATGGCTGGGCCGTAGGTAGCTCTAAGGTTGCTCCTGAAAGCATCAAGGTCACCATCGGCGATGGCCAGCCGATCACAGCAGTCCTGTACGATCGGCCTGACATTGCCAAGGCTTACCGAACAGAGGCTCTGACGAAAACTGGTTACAGAGTCGACGTGAAAGATGCCGAGGCCCCGCCAGGAGCTGAAATCAAGATCTTCGCCCATCAAGGCGACAAGATCCATCAGTGCACCAAGACATTCAGAATTAAGTAATTCAATCCAGCCAATCCAGTCGGATCTCACGGCCAGGCTCGGCTCTCAGGATTGCATTTCAACGCAGCAAAGCACCATGAAGGGCATTGATTTATATGTTCTTCATGGTTTTTGTTTGATAGTTTCCTGATCCCCACATCGTTCAGATTGTGACATTCGTGCTGAAGCGGTCTTGTTTTTCTGGACAGTCCTATCGAAAGCTTTTGTCGTGGGGTAGCACCGTTGAAAGGGACTTTCTTCGATGAGCAAGCCCCCCATCCACAGTCCCGAGGTCAAGGCCAAGGTCACTATCGAGTCGATCGGCGGACGCTCGAGGATCCAAGTGATCGCCGCCAACCATGTCATCTACCCCATCCAGGACAGCCTGTGGAAGCGGCAGCTGCTCGACGGAGCTATCGAGCTATTCAGCAGTGGCAAGAAGACCAAGGACAAGGATTAGGGGTGAGCCAAGGATGTTTTTCTATTCCAGCACACCGGCTGGCTGCAGATTTAGCTGGAGTGACTCAAGAAAAAATTGCTGGTGCTCTGATGTCCGTGAACTACTCTAGCTGGCCGATCACGACTACCCTGAGCTCAGCATCAGAGCCGCGTCCCTTTGGTTGTTGTAAATCCGGATGCCCGGCTGCCCTGATCAGAGAGTGAACAGGGTGGAATGCGGAGCTGTCATTCCCGAGGTGAGGAGTCGCCTCGTTTATTCACCTTGCATGGTGAGGAATGACCTGTCAAGGGATTCATCCCAGAGAGATCTGGTGGAGGCTCAGGATTCAGCGCCGGCCCCTAGTGTGCCGTCCCAGAGATTTGCGAGCAAAGTCGCTGGAGCGTTTCCAGGATCGAATCCGCTGTGGCGGTCCAGTTGAACGGGGCCTTGGTCTTGTTGTAGGCGACCATGAACAGCTCGATTTTGGCGATCAGCTCCTTGGCGCTGGAGAAGCTGCCTCGTCGGATCGCCCGCTGAGTGATGATCCCAAACCAGCGCTCGACCTGGTTCAACCAAGAGGCGTAGGTGGGGGTGTAGTGCACGTGGAAGCGGGGCCGCTGAGCCAGCCAGGCCCTGACCTTGGAATGCTTGTGGGTGCACTAG
>CAYNGR010000070.1:0-14335 GCA_964396755.1 uncultured Cyanobium sp.
TCAACGAGAACGATCCACTCAACTCGGTGTGGATGATGGCCAACTCCGGCGCCCGCGGGAACATGTCCCAGGTGCGTCAGCTGGTCGGCATGCGCGGCCTGATGGCCAACCCTCAGGGAGAGATCATCGACCTGCCGATCCGCACCAATTTCCGCGAAGGTCTGACGGTCACCGAGTACGTCATCTCGTCCTATGGCGCCCGCAAGGGTCTGGTGGACACCGCCCTGCGCACCGCTGACTCGGGCTACCTCACCCGCCGTCTGGTGGACGTTGCCCAGGACGTGATCGTGCGTGAGGAGGACTGCGGCACCAGCCGTGGCATCCCCATCGACGCCGATGAGAAGGGCCGCTTCGGCAGCAAGCTGATCGGTCGCCTGGCGGCTGAACCCGTGCTGGCCGCCGACGGCAGCGTCGTCGTCGATCGCAACGGCGAGATCGATGCCCCGACGTCCAAGGCGATCGAGCAGGCCGGCGTGCGCTCGGTGGTGGTGCGCTCGCCGCTCACCTGCGAGGCCTCCCGTTCGGTCTGCCGTCACTGCTACGGCTGGGCCCTGGCCCACAACGAGCTTGTCGATCTGGGCGAGGCCGTCGGCATCATCGCCGCCCAGTCGATCGGTGAGCCCGGCACCCAGCTCACGATGCGGACCTTCCACACCGGCGGTGTGTCCACCGCCGAGACTGGCGTGGTCCGCTCCCTGGAGGAGGGTGTGGTCGAGTTCGGTCCCAAGGCCCGCATCCGCCCCCACCGCACCCCCCACGGTGTCGAGGCGCAGCTGGCCGAAACCGACTTCGTGCTGACCGTCAAGCCCAGCGGCAAGGGCAAGGTCCAGAAGCTCGACATCACCTCCGGCTCGATCCTGTTCGTCAACGACGGCGACAGCGTTCCGGCCGACATCACCCTGGCCCAGATCTCCTCGGGCGCTCAGGTCAAGAAGAGCGTCGAGAAGGCCACCAAGGATGTCATCTGCGACCTGGCCGGCCAGGTGCGCTTCGAGGACGTGATCCAGCCCCGCGAGGTCACCGACCGTCAGGGCAATATCACCCACAAGGCTCAGCGCCTCGGCCGCCTCTGGGTGTTCAGCGGCGATGTCTACAACCTGCCCCCCAACGCTCTGCCGGTGGTGGACACCAACACCTCGGTGACCACCGGTCAGGTGCTGGCCGAGAGCCGTCTGCAGAGCGAGTACGGCGGCGCCGTGCGCCTGCGCGAGAGCGCCGGCGATTCACGCGAGGTGCAGATCGTCACTGCCAGCCTCACCCTCAAGGACTGCAAGCTGGTGGGCGAATCCACGCACTCCGGTGAGATCTGGCACCTCGAGGGCAAGGACAACATCCGCTACCTGCTGAAGACCCAGCCCGGCAGCAAGATCGGCAGCGGCGAAGTGATCGCCGAGCTCGCTGACGATCGCTTCCGCACCCAGACCGGTGGCATGGTGCGCTTCGCGCCCGGTCTGGCGATCAAGAAGGCCCGCTCCGCCAAGCATGGCTACGAAGTGAGCAAGGGCGGCACGCTGCTGTGGATCCCCCAGGAAACCCACGAAATCAACAAGGACATCTCCCTGTTGATGATCAACGACGGCCAGTGGATCGAAGCTGGCACCGAGGTTGTCAAGGACATCTTCAGTCAGACCGCCGGCATCGTCACCGTCACCCAGAAAAACGACATTCTGCGCGAGATCATTGTTCGCTCCGGTGAACTGCACCTGGTCTCTGACAGCAAGGTTCTCAGCCGCTACAGCGGCGAGGGCCGCATGGTGAATCCTGGCGAGGAGATCGCTCCTGGCCTGGTGGCCGAGGCGATGAAGTTCGTCGAGGCTGTTGACACCCCCGAGGGCGGCGCCCTGCTGCTGCGTCCTGTCGAGGAATACGCGATTCCTGATGCCGCCCACCTGCCGGAGCTGGGCACGGTCAAGCAGGCGGGTGGTCCTTCCCTCGGCCTGCGCGCCACCCAGCGCCTGACCTACAAGGACGGCGAGCTGATCAAGTCGGTGGAGGGTGTTGAGCTGCTGCGCACGCAGCTGATCCTCGACACCGTCGACACCACCCCCCAGATGACGGTGGACGTCGAGGCGGTGCCCGACAAGCGCGCCAAGACGATCGAGCGTCTGCAGCTGGTGATCCTCGAGACCCTGCTGGTTCGCCGCGACACCCTCTCCGACGCCAGCCACGGCTCCACCCACACCGAGCTGCAGGTGGAGGACGGCGACAGCGTCAAGCGCGGTGACGTGGTGGCCACCACCCAGATCCTCTGCAAGGAGGACGGCCTGGTGCAGCTGCCCGATCCTCTGCCCGGCGAGCCGGTGCGCCGCCTGATCGTCGAGCGCTCCAGCGACATCCGCAGCATCGATCTGGGCGGCGCCAGCCCCAGCGTCGAAGTGGGCCAGCGTCTGGTCGACGGCGACGTTCTCGCCCCCAGCCTGCTCGCTCCCTGCTGCGGACAGGTCGAGGCGATCGAGGCCGGCCAGGTGCGCATCCGCCTCGGCCGCCCCTACATGGTGTCGCCCGATTCGGTCCTGCACGTGCGCGACGGCGAGCTCGTCCAGCGCGGTGACGGACTGGCGCTGCTGGTGTTCGAACGCCAGAAGACCGGTGACATCGTTCAGGGTCTGCCCCGAATTGAAGAGCTGCTCGAGGCCCGTCGCCCGCGCGATTCGGCCGTGCTCTGCCGCAAGAGCGGCACCGTGCAGATCAAGCAGGGTGAGGACGACGATTCGATCACCGTTTCGGTGATCGAAACCGACGATGTGATCACCGAGTACCCGATCCTGCTGGGCCGCACCGTGATGGTGAGCGACGGCCAGCAGGTGCGGGCCGGTGATCTGCTCACCGACGGCCCGATCAACCCGCACGAACTGCTCGAGTGCTACTTCGAGGATCTGCGCAGCCGCAAGCCCACCATGGAGGCGGCCCAGGAAGCGATCTCCAAGCTGCAGTTCCGCATGGTCACCGAGGTGCAGAACGTCTACAAGTCGCAGGGCGTCTCGATCAGCGATAAGCACATCGAGGTGATCGTGCGTCAGATGACCAACAAGGTGCGCATTGAGGATGCCGGCGACACCACCCTGCTGCCCGGTGAGCTGATCGAGCTGCGCCAGGTGGAGCAGGTGAACTCCGCCATCGCCATCACCGGTGGCGCTCCCGCCGAGTTCACGCCGGTGCTGCTGGGCATCACCAAGGCCTCGCTCAACACCGACAGCTTCATCTCCGCCGCCTCCTTCCAGGAGACCACCCGCGTGCTCACCGAAGCGGCGATCGAGGGCAAGAGCGACTGGCTGCGCGGTCTCAAGGAGAACGTGATCATCGGCCGCCTGATCCCCGCCGGCACCGGTTTCGGTGGCTTCGAGGAGGAGCTGCGCGCCGAGGCCGGTCCCCATCCCGACATCCTCGAGGAGGAGGGCGGCTACCGCCGCGCCCAGAACCTGCGTCCCGACTACACCGTCGAGATGCCGGCTCCGGCCGAGAGCGCCGCGGTGCTCGACGACCCCTCCGATGAGGATCTGGAGGCCACCCGCAGCCGCCATGGCATCGAGGCTTCGGCCAGCACCTTCGCCGCCTTCACCCGCCCCACGGCGGAGGAAGGCCTGGAGGAGGAGCTGATCGCCGATCCGGCCGCCCTGGAAGGTCTGCAGGAAGAGGGGCTGCTCAGCGATGACTGACGCCAGAACTGCCCCCGGCAACACCCCCGCACGCCCCGGCTCCGCCGGGGCCGGCCTTACCGAGCTGGGCACGCCGATCCCGGTGCGTCGCCTGCCCCGCTGGGGCTTTCACCAGCACAACGAGCTGCTGCACGGGCGCATCGCCATGCTGGGGTTCATCGCCCTGCTGGCCGTGGAATGGAAGCTCAGACACGGAATCCTGATTTGGCCCTGAATGCCGCTCCCGGCGCCTCCCTGCAGGCCGGCTCGCCTGGTGGCTCCAGCCGTCAGGGCGAGCCAGCCGGGAGTTCCCTCGCCGGGGAGCTCTTGCAGGGGGCGCCGGTGACCTCGGTGGGCTCGGCTCAGGCCCGGGGGGGCAGTGTCATGGCGCCCTCCCGGCCGCTGCTGGGAATGTCCCTGCTGGACCTGCAGGACTGGTGCCGCAGTCAGGGCCAGCCGCCCTTCCGCGCCAAGCAGCTGCACGACTGGATCTATGCCCGCGGCGCCCGTTCGATCGAGGCGATCACGGTGCTGCCCAAGGCCTGGCGTCAGCAGCTGGTCGCTGCTTCTGCCGGCCCGGCTGGCGGCTCCGGGGCATCGCCCCTGGCTGGCAGCCAAGAGGGCGATTCCGCTGCTGGCGAGACCGGCTCTGAGGGGTCCGCAGCCGGGCCGGCCACAGGGCTCAGCGACGCTGTCCCGGCTGGACTGCTGGAGGTTGCTCCGGCTTCTCCCGCCTCGCCGTCTGCCTTTCCCGCCGCTGCTGCGGCAGCCCCGTTCCCGTGCGCCTGGATCGGCCGCTCGCGCGAGCTGCTGCGCAGTGAATCCCGCGACGGCACCGTCAAGCTGCTGCTGGGCACCACCGATGGCCTCAGCCTCGAGACCGTCGGCATTCCCAGCGGCGATCGCCTGACGGTCTGCGTCAGCAGCCAGGTGGGCTGCCCGATGGCCTGCCGCTTCTGCGCCACCGGCAAGGGTGGCCTGCAGCGCTCGCTGGCGGTGCACGAGATCGTCGATCAGGTGCTGTCCATCCGTGAGGTGATGGGCCGGCGTCCCAGCCACGTGGTGTTCATGGGCATGGGGGAGCCCCTGCTCAATCTCGAGGCGGTGCTGGCCGCGGTCGATTGTCTGTGCACGGATCTGGGCATGGCCCAGCGCCAGATCACCGTCAGCACCGTGGGGGTGCCGGCGGCCCTGCCGACCCTGGCGGAGCGGGCCCTGGAGCAGCTGGGCCGCGCCCAGTTCACCCTGGCGGTGAGCCTGCATGCGCCCGATCAGGCCCTGCGCCAGCGACTGATTCCCACCGCCCACGCCTATCCGCTCGAGCAGCTGCTGGAGGACTGCCGCCGCTACGTGGCCATCACCGGCCGGCGGGTGAGCTTCGAATACATCCTGCTGGGCGGCGTCAACGACCAGCCGCGCCATGCCGAGGCGCTGTCAGGGCTGCTGCGCGGCTTCCAGAGCCACGTCAATCTCATCCCGTACAACCCGATCGAAGAGGAGGACTTCCGCCGGCCCACCCCCGAGGCGGTCGAGACCTTCCGCCGCGGCCTGCAGCAGCGGCGCATCGCCGTCAGTGTGCGCGCCAGCCGCGGCCTCGATGCCGATGCCGCCTGCGGCCAGCTGCGTCGCCGTCAGCTGCAGGGTGCCGCCGGCGGCTGAGCTCGGCTTCCCCGCAGCATCGCTCCAGCCTGGTCCACCCGAGTCACGCGCCGGCCGCTCCGCTTCGGAGTTTTGCCGCTGCTTGGTTGTCCGCCCGTCCTATCCAGACGGGCTCAGCTCCCTGCCGATCTGTGCGGCGGCCCGAGCGCTCAGGTCTCGCTGCCCGCCTGAGCGGCGAAGCGGGCCTGGGCTGCCAGGCATGCGGGGCCCGCCCCGGCCCAGGCCGACCCACGGGACGGCGGCGCTGCAGCTCGGCCCTCACGCCGGGCCTGGATCAGGGCCTCGCAGAGGCCTCGCTGCCGATGCTGTTCCTCATCGCTGCGCCGGGGCAGCGTCAGGGCTTCGAGGCGCCCTGCCCTGCCGTCGGCCCTCAGGTCCGGGCGGCTCTGATGTTGGCTGCGGCTGTGGCTGCGCAGGGCTAGGGCATGACCTCTCCGATGGCAGCAACCCTGGGGAGCTGGATCGGGCTTCCTCTGTGCAGGGTTGGCCGCCCCATTCACAGGCTCCAGCAGCTCCGTGCGCCCGGTTCACCAGGCCGCCGCAGGACCGGGCGCCTGGCTGAGCTGAACGGCCGTGCGGCCTGGCCGGGGCGGTCGCTCAGGTGGCGTCGCGGCTGGGATCGAAGGCCCCCCGCACCCCCTCGCTGTTCCAGGGGGTGAGTCGGGTCATCAGCAGGAAGGCGGGCAGTGCCGCGGCGGCCGAGAGCAGGAAGAACGGCGTCCAGCCCACCCCTTCGGCCAGGAAGCCCGCCGGCCCCGACAGCAGGGAGCGGCTGAGCGCATAGACGCCGGAGAGCAGGGCGTACTGGGTGGCGGAGAAGCGCGGGTTGCACAGGCTCATCAGCAGCGCCACGAAGGCGGCTCCGACCAGCCCACCCCCGAGGTTCTCCAGGCCCACGGCCGCCAGCAGGGCGGGCATGCCGCCGCCGAAACGGGCCAGGGCCGCGTAGCTGAGATTGCCGGCGGCTCCCACCAGCGCGAACAGCCACAGCGAGCGGTTCATCCCCAGGCGTCCGAACAGCACCCCCCCCAGAACGGTGCCGGCGATCGTGGCGGCGATGCCCCAGCCGGCCAGCACCGAGCCCACCACCTCGGGGCTGAAGCCCTGCTGCAGCAGGAAGGGGACAGCCATCACCCCCAGCAGTCCATCGGGCCAGCGGTAGAGCAGCACCAGGGCCAGCAGCATCGCCGCCCGACCGCCGCCGGTGCGCCTGAGGAACTCCCGGGCCGGCCCCACCACCGCCTGCCGCAGGCTGGTGACCTGGTGCTCGATCGGCTGCAGCCTGGGGGCGGTGAGCGTGAACGGGATCACTGCCAGCATCAGCAGCGCCGAGGCGGCGAAGGCCATCGGCCAGCCGACGCGCCCGGCCAGAATGAAGCCGCCGGCCCCGACCGCCAGCATGGCGCCGCGATAGCCGAGGTTCGTGGCGGCTGCGCCGGCGCCGCGCTCCTCCTGCGGCAGCAGGTCGGTGCGGTAGGCGTCGACGACGATGTCCTGGGTGGCGCTGACGACCGCCAGCAGCAGGGCCGCCACCCCGATCGCCACCAGGCTGGCCTGCTGTTGACCGGGCCGCAGCAGGCTCATGGCGGCGATCACGGCCACCAGCAGTCCCTGCAGCAGCAGCAGCCAGCCCCGTCGCCGGTCCGGCCAGGGGATGGGCCAGCGGTCCAGCAGCGGCGCCCACAGCATCTTGAGCGTGTAGGGCAGCTCGGCGTAGGCCAGCAGGCCGATCATGCCCAGCGGCACCCCGGTGGCTGTCAGCCAGCCCTGCAGCAGCCGGGTGCCCACCATGTAGGGCGTGCCGCTGGCCACCCCCTGTGCCGCCACGGCCGTCAGGCGGCGCCAGGCGGGCACCGGTGCGGGGGGCTGGCGGAGGGCCATCGGCCAGGGGCGGATCGGGCAACCCTAGTGGCGAAGCGCGGTTCTGCCCTGCCGTTGCCCGTCCCGGGCCGGCTGGGCGCAGGCCGGCCGCGCCAGCGCGCCACAATGACGCTCCACGCCGCCGCGCCCCGGCCCTCAGCCTGTGAACTTCCTGCGCTCCACCCTGTTGCCGGCCGCGATCGTGCTGCTGTTCGGCCTGGCTCTGTTCGCCGTCAGCGCCCGCATCTGGCTGCCAAGTGACATGGCGGCGCCGGCGCCCGTGGGCTGAGCGGCCACTGCCGAGACGGTGGGCTGAGAGAATCGCGCCACGTCGAACCCGCCATGCCGGCCGAGGACCTGCCCAACCCCGCTCCCTTCACCGACAGCAACACGGATCTGGTGCTCGATCCGGAGGTGCTGGCGGCGGAACTGGCGCAGGAACTGCTCGCCGATCCGCTCGACGAGATCGACACGGTCGAGGCGGAGGCCATCGATGTGGCAGCCGTCTGCGACTGGGGGCTCGAGCAGCTTGCCCGTGATCAGGAGCAGCGTCTGCAGGGCCTGCGCGTGTTCTGCGAGCACCGCGATCCCCGCGCCATCCCGCTGCTGCTGCCACTGCTGTCCTCCAGCTGCCCGATCGTGCGCATGAGCGCCGTCTATGCCCTGGGGCGCAACCCTTCGCCGCTGGCCGTCGAACCGCTGCTCGGTCTGCTGGCCGGCGATGACAACGGCTATGTGCGCAAGGCCGTGGCCTGGAGTCTGGGCAACTACACCGATGCCCCGATCCTCAATCCGCTGATCCGCTCGCTGCAGATGGATGTGGCGGCCGTGCGTCTCTGGGCCGCCAGCTCCCTGGCCGATGCCGGCGGCTCCGGTCCGGCCAAGGCCGATCCGGCCGCCGCCCAGCTGCTGCTCACTCTGCGGATCGACAGCGAACCGGCGGTGCGCAGCAACAGCGCCTGGGGCCTGGGCCGTCTCTACCCCGATCTGGTCGAGCCCCGCCAGCGGGAGGTGGTGGAGTGCCTCCTGCAGACGATGCTCCATGACGCCGAGTCGGGGGTGCGCGAGGAGGCGCGGCTGGCCCTCGAGCAGCTGGAGCAGCCGGAGCTGCTCGAGCGTCTGCAGACCCTGATCGACGACGGTCTGATCCGCTGAGCGGGTTGTTGTCTGAGCGGATCGTCGTCGGATCGATCGACGCTGCCTGTCGTGGCGTCACGCTCCGGCAACCCTCGGCCTCGCCTGGGTCGCCACCGGGCCGCCGGCCGCCGCCGCACCGGGCGCTGCAGGCCTGGGCGTCGCCGCCTGGATGGGGCCCTCGCCGGTGACGACGCAACGGCTGCGCCCACAGGCATGAGGACGCCGCAGGGGCAGCCAGGCCGCTGTGCGCCGCCTGCGGCGTCCTGACCCGGCGGCACGGCGGTCGGAAAACCCCCCTAACATCGCTTCACGCCGTCCGTTCGACTCCGGCAGCGCCCATGGCCCAGCGCACCATCCGATTCCGGATACGCCCCGACGGTCGTGTCGAGGAGCACGTGGAGGGAGTGCAGGGTCTCGCCTGCGAATCGCTCACCGAGCGGATCGAGGCCCGCCTGGGCCAGGTCAGCCAGCGCCGCAGCACAGCGGACGCCTTCGCGGCCCAGAACCAGGCGCTGCCCGAGCTCCAGTCCCTTCAGCAGCAACCCGACTCCTGAGGCGCCAGCCCCTCCCCGTCGGGGAGACCTCCCGCCATCCCCCACCGATTCCGATGTCGCACTTCAGCACCATCCAGACCGAACTGCGTGATCGCGAGGCCCTGCTTGGCGCCCTGGACGATCTGGGCTACAGCGCCAGCCAGGAGGCTCAGCCCGTGCGCGGCTACCGCGGTCAGCAGGTGACCGCCGATCTGGCGATCCCCCAGGAGCAGGGTGGTGATATCGGCTTCCGCCTCAATCCCGACAGCGGCTGCTACGAGCTGGTGACCGACCTCGAGCTCTGGCGCCAGCCGGTGCCTGTGGAGCGCTTTCTCTCGCAGCTGAATCAGCGCTACGCCCTGCGCACCATTCTCGCCGCCACCGCCGAGGAGGGCTTCCAGGTCAGCGAGCAGAGCCAGCAGCTCGATGGCAGCATCGAACTGGTGGTCACCCGCTGGGACGCCTGAGCCACCTGCCCGCCTTGGCCGATCCCACCCTCGCCTGGAGTGCCCCGGCCGGTGCCACCGCACCGGCCGCCACGGGGCTCGAGCCGGTGCTGGGCGGTGAGCTGCGCCAGAAGGCCGTCTGGGTGGATGAAGCCGTCTGCATCGGCTGCCGCTACTGCGCCCACGTGGCCTCCAACACCTTCCTGGTCGAATCCGACTGGGGCCGCTCGCGCGCCATCCGCCAGGACGGCGACAGCACCGACCGCATCCAGGAGGCGATCGACACCTGCCCGGTGGACTGCATCCACTGGGTCGACTATGAGCAGCTGCCGGAACTGGAGCAGCGCCTCAACGAGCAGGAGATCCTGCCCCTGGGAGTTCCCTCCCCGGCCCGACTGAAGCGCACCCTGCCCCGCTCCCCCGGCGGCGTTTCCCAGGAGGGGCAAGCCGTTTGAGCGCCGCGACGACTCCCCCGCCGGGGCCGATTCCCTGCCGGCGCTTCGGACGCACCGGTCTGCCGATGCCGGTGTTCTCGCTGGGGGGTATGCGCTTCCAGCAGAGCTGGACTGACGTGCCGCCCGAGCAGATCGAGGCGGCCAGCCAGGACAATCTGCGCCACATCCTGGAACGCGCCGTCGCCTGCGGTCTGCATCACATCGAAACGGCGCGCTACTACGGCAGCTCCGAGCGGCAGCTGGGCGATCTGCTGGGCCTGGTGCCCGATCCGGCCCGCATCCTGCAGACCAAGATCCCGCCGATGCAGGACCCGGCCCAGTTCGAGCAGGAGCTGAGCACCAGCGCGGAGCGCCTGCGCCTGGCCGAGCGGGGTCAGCGCATCGATCTGCTCAGCATCCACGGCATCAACAACCGCGAGCTGCTGGAGCACACCCTGCGGCCGGGCGGCTGCCTGGAGGTGGCGCAGCGCTGGCAGGCCGAAGGGCGGGTGGGGCACATCGGCTTCTCCACCCATGCCGCTCTGAGCGAGATTCTCGAGGCGATCGAAACCGACGCCTTCAGCTACGTCAACCTGCACTGGTACTACATCCGTCAGGACAACAGCCCCGCCATCGCCGCTGCCATCGCCCGCGACATGGGGGTGTTCCTGATCAGTCCCACCGACAAGGGCGGCCATCTGCACACGCCGTCGGCGCGGCTGCTGGAGCTGTGCGCGCCGCTGCATCCCATCGTGTTCAACGATCTGTTCTGCCTCAGCTCGCCGGGGGTGCATACCCTCAGCCTGGGAGCGGCCCGCCCCAGCGATCTCGATCTGCATCTCGAGGCGGTGTCCCTGCTGCCCCGCGCCGCCGAGCTGCTGCCACCGATCCAGCAGCGGCTCGAGGCCGCACGCCGCCAGGCGCTCGGCGATGACTGGCTCAACACCTGGCACCAGGGCCTGCCGGACTGGCCCGACACGCCGGGGCAGATCAACCTGCCGTTGCTGCTGTGGCTGCACACGCTGCTGGAGGCCTGGGATCTCGAATCGTTCGGGCGGGCCCGCTACGGCCTGCTCGGCAATGGAGGCCACTGGTTCCCCGGTCGCAATGCCGATGCTCTTGACGACACGGTCAGCGAGGCGGAGCTGCTGGCGGTGCTGGGTGAGAGCCCCTGGGCGGCGGAGATCCCGGCGATCCTGCGGCGCCTGCGCCAGCGCCTCGGCGGACAGGCGGTCAAGCGTCTGCAGCAGCAGGAGTGAGCGGGCCCCGTCCGGGGCCTGCAGCCACGTTGGACGAGAGCCTTCCGGCCGCTCCCCGGGCGATCGGCCATGGCTCTGCACCTGGAGCCGTCCGTCGCCGGTCGCGGCCACCGCTCGCTCGCCTGGAGGGCCTCAGGCTCTGCTGCGGCCCGATGGCCGGCTCCTGGCCCGCGGCGCGGCGGCCCCGCCGGCCACCGCCGCCTGACCGAGCGGCTGTTTGGCGGGCACACCGATCGCGCGCGGGTAGGCGGCCGGGCAGCCCCCCGTGGCCTCCACGCTGAGGGCGGTGCGCAGGCCGCGGCCGCCGGGCAGCTCCCGCTGCTGCTGCCCGCTGATGCGGGCATTCAGCAGCGCCAGAGCCCGCTCCAGCTCCCCTTGATCCTCGTCTGACCACTGGCCGCGGTAGAGCAGCGCCTGGCCGCCAGGCGCCAGCAACGGCACCAGATACTCCGCCACCACCGGTGCTGACGCCACCGCCCGCGCCATCGCCAGCTGGAAGCGGCCGCGGCAGTTCGATTGGCGCCCGGTGCGCTCCACCCGTTCGGCGCGCACGCGCACCCGCTCGGCCAGCCCCAGCTCGGCTGTCATGGCGGCCACTGCATCCAGCTTGCGCTGCACCGAATCGACCAGGGTGACCTGGGCGGCGGGCAGGGCGATGGCCACCGCCAGGCCCGGGAAGCCACCGCCGGTGCCGACGTCGATCACGCGCAGCGGCTCAGCGGCCATCGCTGCCGGGTCGTTGAGCAGCGGCAGCAACGGCCAGAGGCTGTCGAACACCTGGGCGATCCAGTAATCGTCACCCTCCACCAGACGCGTCAGGTTGAGCCGCTGGTTCCAGCTGCGCAGCAGTTGCTGCAGATGGCAGAACTGCGCCAGCTGCTGCGGCTGGGGCTGCCAGCCCAGCGCCTGCCACAGAGCCGCATCGGGCAGGCCCACCGGCTCGGCCGGCGGCGCATCGGCGTGCATCGGGTTTGCGCGGTCGTTCTCTCTAGGATCCCCCAGCCGCGGCGCGTCGACGTCGCCAGAGCCAGATTTCCAGCGGGCCATGTCGAGCCATCGGGCCACCTCCAGTGCCGGCAGCGGCGGCGGCGAGCCGGATCTGCGCCTCCCGTCGGCCGGCCAGAGCCATTACCAGCTGCTCGAGCTCAGTCCGCAGGCCAGCGCGGCCGAACTGCGTCAGGCGTTCCGCAACCTCAGCAAGCGCTACCACCCCGACACCACCACCCTGCCGCCGGCGCAGGCCCAGGAGGCGTTCGCGCGGCTGCGCCAGGCCTACGCGGTGCTGGCCGATCCCGACAGCCGCCGCGCCTACGACGCCGCCCTGCGCCAGCCTGCGCCGCCGCTGCTGGTGGTGCCGCCGCTGCCCAGCGGCCCGGCCGCCTCGGCCCGACCGATCGGCGTGCGGCGCAGCCTCTCCGGGGGCGAGTGGTTCGCCCTGGTGCTGCTCGGACTGGCCCTGGCCCTGAGCCTGGTGCTGGGCGTGGGGCTGGCCTGGGCCCGCGGCGCTGCTCTGGTCACCCGCCCGAGCTGGTTGAGCGATGCCCCCGCCGGCCTCGCGGCTGCAGCCCCGGCGAGCGTCGCGCCGGCTCCGTCGCTGGCCTCGCCTCAGATCCTCCCGCTGCCGGCCTCTCCGCCACCGCCCGCTGACGTTGCTGCGCGTCAGGACGGCATCAGCCAAGCTCCCTAGATCCACCCGGCACCCGATGGCGACGCTGCCGCCCGATCGCACCCCCCTGTACCACCACCCGCTGCCGGCTCTGGAGGAGTGGCTGCGCTGTCTCGGCGCCCGCCAGCGCGCTCCGCACGCGTCGCTGTGGGATCTGCATCGGCCCCAGTGGAGCGCCACGATCGAGCTGGCCGTCGAGGATCTGCAGGTGAGCTGGTACCACGACGGCCATGAGCGGCTGCGCCACTTCCCCTACGGCCTGGCCCGCGCCGATGTGGAGGCGGCGATCCTGGCGGGTCCCTGAACAGGCGACGGCTCCGCCAGGCTGGGGCCGGATCACGAACCTCCTGCTGGTGTCGTCCCGGCCGGATCCCAGCTCAGTGGCAGACCCGCTGTGAGGGGGGGCGCGGCCCGCTGGGCACGGCCTCCGGTTTGGCCCGCTGGGCTTGGCCTGCGGCGTGGAGCCGGCGCTGCGCGCCTGCCACCGGCTTGCTCACAGACGCTCCAGGGCGCGGCCGATGGCTCCGTAGCAGCGCTCCAGCTGGGCATCGCTGATGCACAGGGGCGGCAGCAGATAGACCACCTGTCCCAGGGGTCGCAGGAACACCCCCTCCTCCAGCACCAGCCGCTGCAGCTCCGGACCCGCCGGGTTGAGGTAGCCCGCCTCGCCGCAGGCCAGGTTGAAGGCGGCGACGCTGCCCAGCAGTCGCGGCCGGCGCACGGCCGGATGGTGGCTGAGCGCCTGCAGGTGGGGGCGGTGGCGGCTCTCGATGTCGCGGTAGCGCTGCGGATCGGCCTCCAGCAGATCGAGGCTGGCCAGGGCGGCGGCGCAGCCGAGCGGATTGGCCGTGAAGCTGTGACCGTGATAGAAGGTGCGCGCCGGGTCGTGGTCGACGAAGTCGCCGTAGATCCGCTCACTGGCCAGGGTGACACCCATCGGCAGGAAGCCTCCTGTGAGGCCCTTGGAGAGGGCCATCAGATCCGGCTGGATGCCGGCGAGCCGGCTGGCGAAGAGCTCGCCGCAGCGGCCGAAGCCGGTCATCACCTCATCGGCGATCAGCAGCGCCCCCGCCTGGCGCACACGCTCCTGCAGCTGCTGCAGGAAGGCGGGCCGCACCATCGCCATGCCGCCGGCCCCCTGCACCAGCGGCTCGAGGATCACCGCCGCGGTGGGCACCTCCAGCAGCTGCTCCAGCCGCGCCAGGGCCTCGGCCTCGCGGGCCTCCACGTCCGGATCGTCCCACCATGTGGCGGGCCAGGGAGCCCGCGCCACCTCGAACAGCAGCGGTTCGAACGGGGTGCTGAAGATCGAGCGCTCGCCCACCGCCATCGCCCCGAAGGTGTCGCCGTGGTAGGCCCCATCGAAGGCGATCAGGCGCGAGCGCGGCATGCCCCTGTTGTGCCACCACTGCCAGGCGATCTTGAGCGCCACCTCGACGGCGGTGGAGCCGTTGTCGGAGAAGAACAGGCGCTCCAGGCCGCTGAGGGTGCTGAGGCGCTCGGCCAGCCGCTCGGCGGCGGGGTGGCGGAAATCGGCGAAGATCACCTGCTCCAGCTGGAGAGCCTGGGCCGCGATGGCGGCGGCGATCGTCGGTTCGCCATGGCCGTGCAGGGTCACCCACCAGCTGCTGATCGCGTCGATCAGCTGGCGGCCGTCGTCGAGTTCCAGCAGGGCCCCGTTGCCGCGCACGGCCCGGCGTGGCGCC
>CAYNGR010000071.1:0-4965 GCA_964396755.1 uncultured Cyanobium sp.
GCTGGGCCTGCTCGACATCAAGATCGGCCTTCTGCAGCAGCCGCAGCAGGATGTTCTCGACGTCCTCGCCGACGTAGCCGGCCTCGGTGAGCGTGGTGGCATCCGCCACAGCGAAGGGGACGTCCAGCAGCTCGGCCAGGGACTGGGCCAGCAGGGTCTTGCCGCAGCCGGTGGGACCGATCAGCAGGATGTTCGACTTGTGCAGACGCGTCGCGCTCTGATCGGTCTCACCCTTGCCGTCCCCCTGCCAGGCAAGGCGTTTGTAGTGGTTGTAGACGGCAACCGAGAGGACCTTCTTGGCCTCCTCCTGACCCACCACCTGCTGATCGAGGAAGGACTTGATCTGCTGCGGCTTGGGGATCGAGGCCAGCGTCGGAGCCGGGCGGGGCGGCTGCTTGCGGGCGGGAGCGCGGCGGTTGTGGTCGTGGGCGGGGCGCCCCTGGGAGGGCTGACCCTCGACCAGTTCCTCATCGAGGATCTCGTTGCAGAGATCGATGCATTCATCGCAGATGTAGACGCCCGGTCCGGCGATCAGCTTGCGGACCTGCTCCTGCGACTTGCCGCAGAAGGAGCACTTGAGGTGGGCGTCGAACTTGGCCATCGGCGACGGGCGAGGCTGCGAGGGGCGGGAGGACGGGGCCGGAAGGCGAAGCAAGCCTTCCGTCAAGGATCACCCGGAACCTGCCGCTGGTCCTCGCTCCTTAAGGAAGTCAGCGGGGGACGGCCTCCGGGCCGCGTGGGCGGCCGGGTTCAGGCAGGGCCTCAGCTCGTGGCCGGCAGGCCCGTGGCATCGACGACCCGATCGATCAGGCCGTATTCAACCGCCTCTGCGGGAGAAAGGAAGTAGTCGCGGTCGGTGTCCTCGGCAATCTTGTCGAGCGGCTGGCCGGTGTGCTCCGCCATCAGGCCGTTGAGCGTGTCCTTGAGATACAGGATCTCGCGGGCCTGGATCTCGATGTCCACCGCCTGGCCCTGGGCGCCGCCGAGGGGTTGGTGGATCATGATCCGCGCATTGGGCAGGGCCAGGCGCTTGCCCTTGCAGCCACCCGAGAGCAGGAAGGCGCCCATGCTGGCGGCCAGGCCGAAACAGATGGTGACCACGTCCGGCGCCACCTGCTGCATGGTGTCGTAGATGGCCAGGCCGGCGGTCACCGAGCCGCCGGGGGAATTGATGTAGAGCTGAATGTCCTTCTCGGGATCCTCAGCCTCGAGGAACAGCAGCTGCGCCACGACCGCGTCGGCGACGCCGTCATCGATGCCGCTGCCCAGAAAGATGATCCGCTCGCGCAGCAGCCTGGAATAGATGTCGAAGGCCCGCTCACCGCGGCCCGACTGCTCGACCACCGTGGGCAGCACGCCGGGTGCCGCGGAAGGCAACGCGTTCCAGGGGCGGTCACCTCGCCAGAGGCTATGCACCGGATGGGGTCGCATCCCCCCCGGTGACACAGGCAGACCCTCACCGGAGCAGAGCTCCGGCTGGGTTGGCACGGACAGGAAGGGATCGATCACGCGGTCGCCGTCAGGCCGGGGTAGGGAAGGTCAATCTATGGGCTACGCGTCAGCGTCTGCAGCCTCGGCTGCCGCAGCCGGAGCCTTGCGGGAGCGGCTGCGGGAGGCCTTGCCCTCGGAGGTCTTGGCTTCGCCCTCGGCATCGGCGTCGCCACCCTCGGCGGGCGCCTTGTCCTGGATCGTGCTGTTGGACTCGAGCCACTCGAGCAGCTTGTCGCGCAGCAGGTCCTCAGCCACCGCAGCGCGCAGGCGCTCCGCATCGATGTTGGCGGAGTCGCTGAGGCCGCGGCGCAGCTCGCGCAACTTGGCCTCGATCTCCTCGTCGACCACCGTGATCGACTCGGCGCTGGCCAGGGCCCGCAGGGCCAGGTTGCGGCGCAGGCGCTGCTCCGCCTCGGGGCGGGAGGTGTCGCGCAGGCTGCGGATCAGGTCGGGGGTGAACAGCTTGCGCACGTCCAGCCCCTGCTGGGCGATCTGGCCGGCGGTCTGCTCGATCAGGGCGCGGATCTCGTCCTGAATGAGGGTTTCGGGGAGCTCCACCTCGAGCTGCTCCACCAGGGCCTCGAGCAGAGCGTCATGGCGGTTGGCGCGGTGCCGGCGCTCGGCGTCCTCGCGCAGACGGGTCTCCAGTTCGCTGCGCAGTTCGGCCAGGGTCTGCTTGTCGCTGGCCTGCTGGGCGAAGGCGTCGTCGAGGGCCGGCAGTTCGCGGGCCTTGAGCTCGATCAGGGTGATGGCGAACTCGGCCTGGCGACCGGCTGCCTCCTCATTGGGATAGCTGTCGGGGAAGGTGCAGCTGACGGTGCGGCTGTCGCCGGGCTTCATGCCGAGGATGCCCTCGACAAAGCCGGGGATCATGCGGCCCTCCTCAAGCTCCACCGTCATGCCGTCGGAGCTTCCGCCCTCGATCGGCTCGCCGTTGTCGGTGAAGGTGCCCTGGAAGCTCACCTCGGCCACATCACCGGCAGCGGCGGCCCGGTCCTCGACGGGAACCAGCGTGGCCAGCCGCCGGCGGGCATCCTCCAGCTGCTCGTCAACGCGAGCGGGGTCGAAGCTCACGCTCTCGGCCTCGGCCACCAGGCCGCGGGTGCTGCGCAGGCTGGGGCTGGGCTCGACGTCGAGCTCCAGAGTGAAGGTGAGATCGGCACCGGGCTCGAAACGCTCCAGCACCGTCTCAAAACCCTCCTGCAGCTCAGGACGACCGATCGCCTCGATCTTCTCCTGCCGGACCGCGTCCTGGAAGCAGCTGTCCACCAGCTCCTCAAGGGCAGTCGCACGGATCCGCAGCGGGCCGATCTGCTGCAGCAGCACCGGCCGGGGCACCTTGCCCTTGCGGAAGCCGGGCAGCTTGATGCTGCGGCTCAGCTTGTCGAGGGCGGCGTCATAGCTGGCCCGGCAGCGGCCTCCCGGCACCGCCACCTCCACCGCCAGGCGGCTGCCGGGGCGGGGACTGGTACTGACCCGCAGGCTTTGGTCGCTCCCAGAGCTCTTGGCGGATGCGGCTTTGGGGCTGGCGGCAGGACTCATGAACGGGCCGGGCGGGCGTGGCAGATCGACGATCCTAGAAACAGACCGTCCCGGCGACCCTGCGACCGCAACCTGCAGCGGGGCGACAAGGGGCTGAACCGGCCATGACGGAGCTGTCCCGAGCGCTCAGGGCAGCGGGGTTTCACGTATCCTCAGAACGACGAGGGCGCGCGAGATATCCACCACCCGATCTGTCCTGAAGGGTTTGAAACCCCTTCCGGGATTCCGGGTATCCAGATTGTTCCGGGATCCGCCCGGAACTTCGGCCTTCCCTCCCGATCCCCACCACGTTTTCCCCCCACGGGGAGAGCTTCCTGAAGCTCCCGGTTCGCCGCAGTCAGCTCCGGGTCAGGCGTCGCGCCGCGCAGGCCCCGCCGCACCCCCGACCAATCCCGTCCCGCCACTCTTGACCGCCACCACCTCCTCCTCCACACCGTCGGCTCCCGGCAGCCAGGCCGTCCCCGTCCGGACCGGCAGCCTGCCCCAGAGGCCTCTGCGGGTGGCCGTGCTGGGCGCCACCGGCGCCGTGGGCCAGGAACTGCTGCAGCTGCTCTCGGAACGGGCGTTTCCGGTGGCGGAGCTGAAGCTGCTGGCCTCCCCCCGCTCGGCCGGTCAGACGATCGCCTGGCAGGGCGAATCGCTGCAGGTTGAGCCGGTCGAGGAGGGCTGCTTCGCGGGCATCGACCTGGTGCTGGCCTCCGCCGGCGGCTCGGTCTCCCGCCACTGGGGCCCACGGGCGATCGAGAGCGGCGCCGTGGTGATCGACAACTCCAGCGCCTTCCGCATGGACCCGCAGGTGCCGCTGGTGGTGCCTGAGGTCAATCCCGAGGACGCCTTCGGCCACCGCGGCCTGATCGCCAACCCCAACTGCACCACCATTCTGCTGACCCTGGTGCTGGCCCCGCTGGCAGCGCGCCGCGCGATCCGGCGGGTCGTGGTCAGCACCTATCAGTCGGCCAGCGGCGCCGGCGCCCGCGCCATGGAGGAGCTGCGCCAGCTCAGCCAGGTGGTGCTCAACGGCGGCACCCCCGCCAGCGAGGTGCTGCCCCATTCGCTGGCCTTCAACCTGTTCCTGCACAACTCACCGCTGCAGGCCAGCGGCTACTGCGAGGAAGAGTTGAAGATGCTGCACGAGACCCGCAAGATCATGGGTCTGCCGGAGCTGCGCCTGTCGGCCACCTGCGTGCGCGTGCCGGTGCTGCGGGCCCATTCCGAAGCGGTGAACATCGAATTCGAACAGCCGCTCGACCCCGGCGAGGCGCGCGCCCTGCTGGCCGAAGCCGCCGGCGTGGAGCTGATCGACGACTGGCAGGCCCAGCGCTTTCCGATGCCCACGGACGTGACCGGCCGCGATCCGGTGGCGGTGGGACGCATCCGCCAGGACCTCAGCGAACCTCGGGCCCTGGAACTGTGGCTGTGCGGTGATCAGATCCGCAAGGGAGCCGCCCTCAACGCCATCCAGATCGCCGAACTGCTGCAGGGACGACGCCCGACCGCCGCTTCCGGAGGTGCAACGTGAGCGGCGACCGCACCACGTCGATGCCGGCGGCTCCGTTCGGCCGGGTGATCACCGCCATGGTGACCCCTTTCGGCGCCGACGGAGCGGTGGACCTCGATCAGGCCAGCCGTCTGGCGGATCACCTGGTCCGCCACGGCTCCGACGGACTGGTGATCTGCGGCACCACCGGTGAATCGCCCACCCTGAGCTGGCAGGAGCAGAAGGATCTGTTCCTGGCCGTCAAGCAGGCCGTGGCAGGCCGCGCCCGGCTGCTGGCCGGCAGCGGCAGCAACTGCACAGCGGAGGCCGTGGAGGCCACACGTGAGGCGGCGGCCCTCGGAGCTGATGGCGCCCTGGTGGTGGTGCCCTACTACAACAAGCCACCGCAGGAGGGGCTGGAACTCCATTTCCGGGCGGTGGCCCAGGCGGCGCCC
>CAYNGR010000071.1:4975-14285 GCA_964396755.1 uncultured Cyanobium sp.
GATGCTCTACAACATCCCCGGTCGCACCGGCTGCAGCCTGGCTCCTGAAACCAGTGCCCGGCTGCTCGACGAGCCCAACGTCGTCGCCTACAAAGCCGCCAGCGGCACCACCGAGGAGGTGAGCCAGCTGCGGCTGCTCTGCGGCGACCGCCTGGCGATCTACAGCGGCGACGACGCCCTCACCCTGCCGATGCTGGCCGTGGGTGCCGTCGGCGTGGTGAGCGTGGCCAGCCATCTGGCCGGGCCCCAGATCAGCGCCATGATCCAGGCCTTCCTCCAGGGCGATCTGGCCGTCGCCCTGGAGCTGCACGAGCGCCTGCTGCCGCTGTGCCGCGCTCTGTTCTGCACCACCAATCCGATCGCCGTGAAAGCCGCCCTGGAACTCGAGGGTTGGTGCGTGGGCGCTCCCCGTCTTCCCCTGGTCGCCGCCGATGACGATGTGAAACAACGCCTCCATTCCGTTCTGGCCGCCCTGCGTCCAACCTGACGCCAAGGCCGGACATCGGCTGATCGACCGCCGCGGTGTGTCCACACCCCCCGAGCGAGCCGCCGGTTCCCACTGACTATGACGAACTCCTGAAATGCCTCGATGACGAGTACAAACGGTAAAGCCAGCTACAGCAACGGGTCCAGCGCCAACGGCACCAATGGAAACGGCCGTCAGGTCGGTCGCAATGGAAATGGCAAGGACAGCGGACAGCCCTGCCTGCGGGTGATTCCCCTGGGCGGACTGCACGAGATCGGCAAGAACACCTGCGTGTTCGAATACGGCGACGACATGCCCGACACCAGCTATCTGCGCGAAAACCAGAAGCGCATCCGTGGAATGGTCGTCACGCACGGCCACGAAGATCACATCGGTGGCATCCCTCACCACCTCAAGAACTTCAACATTCCTGTCATCTACGGGCCGCGCCTGGCCATGTCGATGCTGCAGGGAAAGATGGAGGAGGCCGGCGTCACCGACCGCACCACGATCCAGACGGTCAGCCCCCGCGATGTGGTGCAGGTGGGCCAGCACTTCAAAGTGGAGTTCATCCGCAACACCCACTCGATGGCCGACAGCTTCTCGCTGGCCATCACCACCCCCGTGGGCGTCATCGTCTTCACCGGTGACTTCAAGTTCGACCACACCCCGGTGGATGGCGAAACCTTCGACATCCAGCGCATGGCCCACTACGGCGAGCAGGGTGTGCTGTGCCTGTTCAGCGACTCCACCAACGCCGAGCTGCCCGGCTTCGCGCCGCCGGAGCGCTCGGTGTTCCCCAACCTCGACCGCCACATCTCCCAGGCCGAAGGTCGGGTGATCATCACCACCTTCGCCAGCTCGGTGCACCGGGTGGCGATGATCCTTGAACTCGCCCTCAAAAACGGTCGCAAAGTGGGGCTGCTGGGCCGCTCGATGCTCAACGTGATCGCCAAGGCGCGCGAGCTGGGCTACATGCGCTGCCCCGATGATCTGTTCGTGCCGATCAAGCAGATCCGCGACCTGCCTGATCGCGAAACCCTGCTGCTGATGACCGGCAGCCAGGGCGAACCCCTGGCGGCGCTCAGCCGCATCTCCCGCGGTGAACATCCGCAGGTGCAGGTCAAGAACAGCGACACGATCATCTTCTCGGCCAGCCCGATTCCGGGCAACACCATCTCGGTGGTGAACACCATCGATCGCCTGATGATGATGGGCGCCAAGGTGGTCTACGGCAAGGGCGAGGGCATCCATGTCTCCGGCCACGGCTGCCAGGAGGATCAGAAGCTGATGCTGGCCCTGACCAGGCCGAAGTTCTTCGTGCCCGTGCACGGCGAACACCGCATGCTCGTCTGCCACAGCAAGACGGCCCAGTCGATGGGCGTGCCGTCGGATCACATCCTGATCATCGACAACGGCGATGTGGTCGAGCTGCGCCCCGACGCGATCCGCAAGGGCGACCCGGTCAAGGCCGGCATCGAGCTGCTCGACGCCTCGCGCAACGGCATCGTCGACGCCCGCGTGCTCAAGGAGCGGCAGCAGCTGGCCGAGGACGGCGTCATCACCCTGCTGGCGGTGATCAGCAGCGATGGCGTGATGGCGGCCCCGCCCCGGGTGAACCTGCGCGGCGTGGTCACCACCGCCGATCCGCGCAAGCTCTCCATCTGGGCCGAGCGCGAGATCGGCTGGGTGCTCGAGAACCGCTGGAATCAGCTCTGCCGCACCGTGGCCGGCAAGCCCCCCGAAATCGACTGGATGGGGGTGCAGCGGGAGGTCGAGGTGGGCCTGCAGCGGCGCCTGCGCCGCGAACTGCAGGTGGAGCCCCTGATCATCTGCCTGGTGCAGCCGGCCCCGGCGGGCACTCCCGCCTACAAGGGCCGCGCCGACAGCGAGCCTGACAGCCGCCCGGCCCCGCGCAGTCGGCGGGACGCACCCCGGGGAGGCCGCGGCGATCAGCCGGCAGCCAGCCGTCCCGCCCCAGTCGTCGCCGCCAATGCGGTGGCTGCCGCTGGCACCAGCGCGCGCCAGGCGGCCGGCCGGCCGTCGGATGAGCCGGAACCGGCGGGACGCACCCGCCGCCGCCGCTCCGCGGCGCTGGCGGGCTGAAGCCTCAGCCCATCTCGACCCGCAGCAGGCCCATCAGCAGCTCCGGATCCTCCTCGGCCACGGGCTGGGGCGGAGCGCTGAAGGGCCCCAGCCCAGCACGCGTGTGAAGCCCGGAGCCGTCGCGCTCGCCGAGGCGATCAGCGGCTTCGCCAGCCGCTGATTCGTCCTGCAGCGAATCATCCTGCGGCGAATCCGTCTGCAGGTCCGCCTGCGCATCGGTCTGCTCCTGCCTCTGCTCCTCCGTCTGCTCGCCGGTCTGCTCGTCGATCCGGGCCGTGATCGGCTCGGCGAGGGAGGGCTGATCCAGCGGATGCAGACGCTCCTGGAGATCCTCCTCAGGCGCTTCATCCATCGGGTCGGCCGCTCGCCGCTCCAGCATCAGCGGCGGCACGGGCTCTGCCACCGGGGAGAGGGGCATCTCGGCCGGGGCCTGCGACAGCGGCGCTCCGGACCCCGGCATCTCCTCCGCTGGCATGACCGTCGCCGTCACGTCGACCACCGATGACGGCGGCTGCATGGGCGTCTCGACCGGCCGCAGCAACTCCTCCTGCTCGAGACCGGCGGCCTGATGAAGCTCAAGCTGCTCCGGCTCCTCCACCACATCGACCACCAGCCGCTCGCCGGCGGGATTCGCCGGTGGAGCGGCCGCGTCGGAGCCCACAGGCGTCTGACCCAAGAACACGACGGTGGGCGGCGGCCCACCCAGTTGTTGCCCGAAAGCAGCCGCGACAGCAGCGGCAGTGGCCTGGAGCGAAGCAACGGTCTCCGGGCTGAGACCCTGATCGCCGGGCCAGGCCGGGCTTGCCTCGGCCGTGGAGGAATCAGCGGCAGCCTCAGACTGGGACACCGGTGCCGCCTCAGCGAGCGCCTCGGCAGGGGTCGACCAGAGCTGGCTCGACGGCTCCGACGCGGGGACTGGGGCCGCACTCCCCTCTAGCCAGGGCATCACCGGCGTAGCGCCGCCGCCCTGAGCCGCGGCTGATGCCTCAGGGGACTCCGGAGTCAGCCAGCTGAGCGCAGCGGACGAGCCCGAAGGCATCGGGTCGGCGCCAGTCGGGAGGGTGGCTCCAGCCCAGCCGTCCTGGGGCTGGCCGTCCGGTTCGGGCCGGGAGGCGCTGTCCACTTCAGGGCCAAGTTCGGCAACGGCCGGGGTGTCCCAGTCAGTTGTCTCCGGCCAGCCGGTGGCGCTGCCGCCGGACGGCGAGCCGCTGGACCCGTCCTGCGGCTCCAGTGGCTCCTCATCGTCCAGCAGAGACGACTGGGCAGGGGAGGTCGGCAGGGCGCACTGCTCGAGACCCTGGGCGGCGATCTGACGCAGGTCCGACTCGGCTCCCGAGCGCAGCACCGCCTGATAGAGGTCCTCGGCGTTGTCGCGATCGCCGAGGCCGTAAAGGAAGGCGTGGCCGATCAGCAGCTGCAGCCGCTCCCTGAGGCCTTCGGAAGGGGCCTCGACGGCATGGGCGAGGTCAACCAGCAAGGTCTGGCCGTCCTGAATGACGGCCATCCAACGCTCCTCGCAGTAGGCCCGCTCGATGGCGCCATAACGCTCCAGAGGATCGGGGGTCAGGGCGGATTCAGCCATGGCCGGCGTGCGGGAGGGGAGGGCGCAGGGCCAGTGTGGTTCCCTGCCAGCACAGCTGCCAGCCGCCGGCGAGATCCATGCGCCCAGGTCCCCGCTGCATCACCAGCCGCGGCAGCAGCTCAGCCAGGCTGCGGCTGTCCAGCTCCCGGCCGCGGCAGCCTCGCAACCAGTGCTGCAACAGCAGTCCCTGGGCCGCCGGAGAGAGACGCAACAGGGAGCGGCGATCCAGCTGCAGCGGACCACTGGACAGTGGCGTCAGAGCCAGATCGAGCAGCTCCTGCTGCTGCTCCTGCTCCGCCGCCAGCCGCTCCGCCTGCTCGCTGATGCGGCGAGCGGCGCCGGGATGAACCTGCTCCAGCACCGGCAGCACCTGGGCACGGATGCGGTTGCGGCTGAGCTCCAGCAGGCTGTTGCTGGGGTCATGCCAGACGGGCCAGCCCTCGCGGCAACAGATCCGCTCGCTGTCCTGGCGGGTGAACGCCTGCAGCGGACGCACCAGCCAGACGACCTGCGTCGGCCCCGGTCCAGGATCCGGGGCCACCTCCGACACCGGTTCAGCGCCGCCGTGCTCGCCCGGCTGGGATGCGGCCGCGAGCAGCGCCGCCAATGGCTGGCGGCGACGCAGGGATGCCAGGCCGCGGCGATGGCTGCCGCGGGCCAGGTGCAGCAGCACCGTCTCGGCCCGGTCGCTGGCGGTGTGGGCGGTGAGCACATGCCCGCAGCCCAGCCGCGACGCCTCGCGCTGCAGGCAGCGATAACGCCACAGCCGAGCCGCCGCCTCGCGGTTGGCAGACAGCTGCGGCGGCACCTGGCGCTCGATCCGGATCGGCAATCCCTGGCTCACGGCCCAGGCCTGCAGCTCGCTGGCCTGCTGCTGCGATTCCTGGCGCCAGCCATGGTCACCGTGCCAGAGATGCAGCTGCCAGTGGTGCAGGCCGCACAGATCGCGCAACAGACCGGTCATCGCCATCGAATCCTGACCACCGGAAACCGCCAGCAGCAGAGGGACGCCACCGGGAAGCAACCGCGGCTGCCGCAGCAGACTGCGATGCAGGCGCAGATGGTCCGGGCTCCAGCGTGGCGGCGGCGCTCCAGGCCCGGATGGGAGAATCACCTCAGCCATCTGACCAGCCCCCCATGTCGCGTCTCTCCAGCCTGCCCAACGCGCTGCGCAGCGCCGTGGATCAGGGCCGGGCGCTCAAGGTGATCGCCGGCCTGACCAATTTCGACACTGCCTCAGTGCAGCGCATTGCGCGCGCCGCCGCCGCCGGTGGAGCCGATCTGCTCGACCTGGCCTGTGACGCGGAGCTGGTGCGTGCTGTCCGGACCGTGGCTCCCGAGCTGCCGCTGTGCGTCTCGGCCGTCGACCCCGAGCTGTTCCCCGCCGCGATTGCCGCCGGTGCGGTGATGGCCGAGATCGGCAACTTCGACGCCTTCTATGCCGAGGGCCGCGTGTTCAGCGCCGCCGAGGTGCTGGAACTGACCCGTCGCACCCGGGCACTGCTGCCCGATGTGGTGCTGTCGGTCACCGTGCCCCACCTGCTGCCGCTCGATGAGCAGGAGCAGCTGGCGGTGGAACTGGCCGAAGCCGGGGCCGACCTGATCCAGACCGAAGGCGGCACCAGTGCCCGGCCGTTCAGCCCCGGCGTGCTGGGACTGATCGAGAAGGCGGCCCCGACGCTGGCCGCCGCCCACGCCATCAGCCGCGCCCTGCAGGCCGCCGATCTGCCCGTGCCCGTGCTCTGTGCCTCGGGTCTGTCCAGCGCCACCGTGCCGATGGCCCTGGCCGCCGGCGCCGCCGGCGTCGGGGTGGGCAGCGCCGTCAACCGCCTGCAGGACGAGCTGGCGATGCTGGCCGTCGTGCGGGGCCTGCGCGAGGCGATCGGGAGCGTCAGCACCGCCCGCGTCTGACCTCTGTCAGCCGCCAGGGATCCGTCGTCGCTGCTCGGACCCTGGCGGCAGCAGCACAGGTGGGCGCACGCTCACCGCAGCGCACCCGCAGAGACGGCCGTCAATCTGCCAACGAACGACCCTGCCCACGGTGTTCACACTTGCCCTTTAGGACGTGGTCAGCCGCAGTGAGCATGACTACCGTTCGCGCAGTCATGTTCTGAATCCATGGGTGCGCTCTTGTGGTTGGTGCAGTGGCCGATCCGGGCCCTGATCCTGCTGCTGATTGCCCAGCTGCCGCTCGGTGTCGAGATGGCCAGCTTCCAGATCGCGCTGCTCTCGGCTGTGGTGATCGGCCTGCTGGGCACGCTGCTGGTCTGGCCGCTGAAGTTCCTGCTGGCGCCGCTCTGGGTGGTCACCTCCCTGGGCGGGCTGATCGGACCGATCTCCTTCCTGTTCAACTGGCTGATCACCATCGTCCTGTTCGGCCTGGCCGCCTGGCTGATTCAGGGGTTCCGGCTGAAGAATGGCCTGCTGAGCGCAGCGCTCGGCGCTCTGGTCTACAGCGTGCTCAGCTACTTCATCCTCAAGCTGCTCGGCCTCGAGGTGCCGCTCACCCGCGCCATGACCGAGCTGCTCTCAGGCTCCCTCGCCTGACGGTCTGACGGCGGCGTCAGCCTGCTGCTGAGTGGTCCAGGGAGACCGGCAACACCCCCAGGGGCCCACCAGCAGGTGGATCCCTGGGGGTGTTCTGATGCAGAGATCGCGAGGCTGACCCACTCGTCGGTTCTCCACCACCCCGAAGCAGCAGGCGTCGGCGCCACAATGGGCCGATGCCATTCCAGCTCCACGCTCCCTATCAACCCAGCGGCGATCAGCCCGGCGCGATCACGGGCCTCGTGTCCGGTGTCGAGGCTGGAGAGCGCTATCAGACCCTGCTGGGAGCCACCGGCACTGGCAAGACGTTCACGATCGCCAACGTCATCGCCCACACCGGTCGGCCCACGCTGGTTCTCGCCCATAACAAAACTCTGGCGGCACAGCTGTGCAACGAGCTGCGCGAGTTCTTCCCGAACAATGCGGTCGAATATTTCATCTCCTATTACGACTACTACCAGCCGGAAGCGTACGTTCCCGTCTCCGACACCTACATCGCCAAGACGGCCTCGATCAACGAGGAGATCGACATGCTGCGCCACTCGGCGACGCGCTCGCTGTTCGAGCGTCGCGACGTCATCGTGGTGGCGTCGATCAGCTGCATCTATGGCCTGGGAATCCCGAGTGAATACCTCAAGGCCGCCGTGCAGTTCCGGGTGGGCGACAGCCTTGATCTGCGCTCCTCGCTGAGGGCCCTGGTCAACAACCAATACTCTCGCAACGACATCGAGATCGCCCGCGGCCGCTTCCGGGTGCGGGGCGATGTGCTGGAGATCGGCCCGGCCTATGAGGACAGACTCGTGCGCGTCGAGCTGTTCGGCGACGAAGTGGAAGCAATCCGTTATGTCGATCCCACCAGCGGCGAAATCCTGCAGAGCCTGGAGGCGATCAACATCTACCCAGCCAAGCACTTCGTCACCCCCAAGGAACGTCTCGACGGCGCCATCAAGGCAATCCGCTCCGAGCTGCGGGAACGTCTCGACGTGCTCAACAGCCAGGGCCGCCTGCTGGAGGCGCAGCGACTCGAACAGCGCACGATCTACGACCTCGAGATGCTGGAGCAGGTGGGTTACTGCAACGGTGTCGAGAACTACGCACGACACCTCGCCGGACGCGAGGCGGGAACGCCGCCGGAATGCCTGATCGACTACTTCCCCGACGACTGGCTGCTGGTGGTGGATGAGAGCCACGTCACCTGCAGTCAGCTGCAGGCCATGTACAACGGCGACCAGTCGCGCAAGCAGGTGCTGATCGAGCATGGGTTCCGCCTGCCCAGCGCCGCTGACAACCGGCCCCTCAAGGGGGAGGAGTTCTGGGAGAAGGCCCGCCAGACGATCTTCGTCAGTGCCACTCCCGGCGTCTGGGAGATGGGCCAGAGCCGCGGCAAGGTGGTCGAGCAGGTGATCCGACCGACAGGGGTGCTCGATCCGATCGTCGAAGTGCGGCCCACCGATGGCCAGGTCGACGATCTGCTGGGTGAGATCCGCGTGCGGGCCGAAAAGCATGAGCGGGTGCTGGTGACGACGCTGACCAAGCGCATGGCCGAAGACCTCACCGACTACCTCGCCGAGAACGGCGTGCGGGTGCGCTACCTGCATTCGGAGATCCACTCGATCGAACGGATCGAGATCATCCAGGATCTGCGCAACGGTGAGTACGACGTGCTGGTGGGCGTCAACCTGCTGCGCGAGGGCCTGGATCTGCCCGAGGTGTCGCTGGTGGCCATTCTCGATGCCGACAAGGAGGGCTTCCTGCGCGCTGAGCGCTCCCTGATTCAGACGATCGGCCGTGCTGCCCGCCACGTGGAGGGGGTGGCGCTGCTCTATGCCGACAACCTCACCGACAGCATGGCGAAGGCGATTTCAGAGACCGAGCGACGCCGGGCCATCCAGCAGACCTACAACGAGAAGCACGGCATCACGCCGACACCCGCCGGCAAACGCGCCGGCAATTCGATCCTGGCCTTTCTCGAGATCTCGCGGCGCCTCAGCGATGACCAGCTTGAGCAGGCCAGCGAGCAGGCCGTGCATAACGAGATCCCACTTGACTCGCTGCCGGAGCTGATCCAGCAACTTGAGGAGAAGATGAAGGTGGCAGCCAAAAACCTGGACTTCGAGGAAGCCGCCCAGCTGCGCGACAGGATCAAGGGCCTGCGCCAGAAGCTGGTGGGGAAGGGTTAGGACTGCGCTGGACAAGAGGGCGGACACCCCCAGGGCTGAGTCAGTCAATCACAATCAGATAGTCAACGTTCGGATTGCTCAGCAGGGCGCGCAGTTGTGGGCACCCGATGGCAAGTGCGGCATGAATCCTACGCCCGTCGTCGTCAACGTGACCTCAACTCCTCTATCGGTCCAGGCTTATAAGAGTGGGTGGGTATGGGCATGCTGCAGCTCCCTGTTGAGCTGCCTCCAGGGGCTAACGCCCCTGGAGGGTCGAGTACAACCTGATCAAGTTATACGCCCAGCGCAAAAGATCGGCCAAGATCTGCGCCACCTGGGCTG
Source organism: uncultured Cyanobium sp. (assembly GCA_964396755.1). Classification (GTDB taxonomy): domain Bacteria; phylum Cyanobacteriota; class Cyanobacteriia; order PCC-6307; family Cyanobiaceae; genus Cyanobium. The sequence goes on from CAYNGR010000071.1 coordinate 14,178, forward strand.
TGGTGAACGGCTCGGTGTTGAGGAACTCATCGCGGAAGCGGCCGTTGAACGATTTGCGATGAGAGCAGCTGCCGCCGAGCGGTTTCGCCTGATTGACCAGCTGGCGGC
>CAYNGR010000072.1:0-14254 GCA_964396755.1 uncultured Cyanobium sp.
GTCAGCTGTTCTGGCTGGCGCCGATCGCCTGGGCACTGCTGGCCGGCTGGGTGTACCGCAACCTGCTGGCGCCCGATCCGACCGCAGGCTGATCATCACCAGGGCAGCGGTTCCGGCTCAGACCGCTGCGGCCTTTGACGGCGACAGCGCCCTGATGGAAGCCTCGTGACCGGCGTTCGGGGGAGAGACGGGCAGGTTCGGCCTGAGGGCGAACTCCCGCCGGACGTCCCAAGGAAGGCTGGCGTCTGGCGGCGCCTCTCAGTAATTGGCGCCGCTGCGGCGCTGATGCACCGCCGTGACGGCGGCGGCATCGAGCAGCCCACCGTGATCGACCTGGGCATAGATCAGCCAGTGGTCGCCGCACTCCATCCGCTGCTGCACCGTGGCCTCCAGCCAGGCCAGCGACTCCGGCAGGATCGGCTGGCCATGGGGGCTGCTCTCCAGCTCCAGGCCGGCGAAGCGGTCGGCGCCTGGGGAGAAGGGCTGCAGGAAGCGCTTCATCGGCCCGCTCTGGCGCCCCTCGGCCAGCACGTTGAGGGCGAAGCGATCGCCCACATGCAGCAGCGTCTCCACCGCACGATCCTTGGCCACCGCCACGGTGAAGCCCGGGGGGCTGAAGCTGGCCTGGCTCACCCAGCTGGCCACCATGGCGCCGCTGAGGCGGCTGTCGCCTTCGCCGCGCACGGCGGTGAGCACGCACAGGGAACCCACCACCCGACCCAGGGCCTGAATCGCCGGTTCGCTGCGGCTCTCCTGCAAGCCACCGGCGGCACGCCGCTCGCTGCGACGCTGCTCGGCCTGCAGCAGCCTGCCCAAAGCGGTGCCCGTCTCCTCGATCGCCTTGATGCGGGTGGCATCGGGGCTGAACTTGACCTTGATCGGCTCGAAGCCGAAGCGGAAGCCGCCGTCGCGCAGCTTGCTCTCCAGCAGATCCAGCGCCTCACCGCTCCAGCCGAAGCTGCCGAACACGCCCACCGGCTTGCTGCGGTCCCCCTCCGCCAGCACGGTGCCGAGGGCCGAGACGATCGGCGTCGGCGCATGGCCGCCCAGGGTGGGCGAGCCGATCAGCACCGCATCGCAACCGCGGATCGCAGCCAGCAGCGACTCCGGTTCGCTGAACTCGCAGTTGAGGCTCTCGACCCGCACCCCGGTGCGCGACACCCCCCGGGCCAGGGCGTCCGCGATCGCGGCCGTGTTGCCATAGGCGCTGGCGTAGAGCAGCGCCACCGACAGGCGCGCACGGTTCTGGCCCTCACCCCAGCGGCGGTAATCGGCCACCAGGCTGCGCCAGCTCTCGGCGATCGCCGGGCCATGGGAAGGGGCAATCGAGCGGATCGGCAGGTCATCGAGCCGATCGAGCACCGTGTCCACCTGCCGGGCCATCGGCGCCATCAGGCAGTCGTAGAACCAGCGACGGTCCTCCTCGGTGCTGCTGCGATTGGCCTCGGCGAAGCTGTCGCTGCAGATGTGCGCCGAGAAGAACTTGCTGCTCATCAGCAGGCCGGTGCTCTCCTCGAACGCCATCAGCGCCCCCGGCCAGCGGGGGGTGGGCGCCGGGATCAGGCAGAGGCTGAAGCCGCCCGCCAGGCGCCGGCAGACGTCCTGCTTGACCACATCAATGGGCGGCAGGGGCGGCGGCGGCTCCGGTTCGGGCGCCCCCGGAGCGGCCGGGCGGCGCTGGTCCCACAGCTCACGCACCAGCTTGGCGCCAGGGTTGGAGGCCACCAGCGCCAGGTTCGGCCAACGCTGCGCCATGGAGCGCAGCAGCTCCACCCGGTTGGGGTTGACGACACCCACCACCACCTTGAGGGCGGCATCGGCGGGCACGTGCTCGGCCAGGGCGGCGAAGAACGGCTCGGCGTAGGTCATCCCCGGGGGATGGATCAGCACCGGCGGCACGGCATGGCCATCGGCACCGCTGCCGCCCTCGAACAGGAAGCTGTTGGCGGTGGTGCCCCGCTCCAGGCCGTACTCCAGCTCGAAGCGCAGCCGCCGCGGGCTGAGGCCCCGCAGGCAGATCAGCCCGGGCTCGATGGGCAGGGCGAGCACACGGCGACCTGCCGCGTCAGATGCCTGTGCCGCGGCCGTGGGGGTGTCCTGGAGGGGGGCAGGGGGATTCAGCGCAGGCATGGCGGCAGCCTTCAGGGAGAAAAACCGGGCGCGAGACAGGCCCCGGCGATGGATGGTCCGGCGACAGCGGACCCTGGATCGTCAATCAGTAGTGGTTGCCCACCTTGCGGTGGTGCACGGCGGTGCGGGCGGTGGCATCGGAGACGTTGCCCTGCTCCACCTCGGCGTAGACGATCCAGTGATCCGGGACCTCCATGCGCTGGGTGACGCGGCAGCCCAGGAAGGCCAGCGCATCGCCGAGCACGGGTCCGCCGCTGGCGACGCCCTCGAGCACGTTGACGCCGGCAAAGCGGTCGGCACCGGGCGGGAAGCGCCTGAGGAAATGGCGCAGCAGCGGCTGGTGATTGTCCTCGCCCAGGATGTTGAGCACGAAGCGGTCGCCCACCTGCAGCAGCGACTCGATGGCGCGGTCCTTGGCGACGGCGATCGAGATGCCAGGCGGATCGAAGCTGGCCTGACTCACCCAGCTGGCCACCATGGCGCCACTGCGCACGCTGTCGCCCTCGCCCTGGCGAGCAGTGACCACGTAGAGACCACCGGAAAGGCGCCCCAGGGCCTTGTCGAGATCGCCGTCGAGCGATTTCATCGCCGCGATCGCCTTGTCGCGGGTGAGCAGCTGGCCCAGATCGGTGCCGGCCTCCTCGCACAGCTGGTACTCACCAGCACCGGGCACCTGGCGGATGCGCAGCGGCGCAAAGGCCTGTTTCTGGCCGAGGCTGCGCAGCTGGCTGGCGACGGTGTCGATCGGCTGGTCGTTGCCGCCATAGGCGTCGTAGACGGCCACCCACTGCTTCGGCTTGAGCGCCGCCAGCAGGGTGCCGATGGAGGCCTGCAGGTCAGCGTCCACCTCGGCCGGCCAGGTGGGCACCACCACGGCGCTGGCTTCACCCACCAGGGCGCTGAGCTCCTGGGCGTCGGTGGCGCGCAGATCGACCAGCTGCACCTGGGCCTCGGCCTTGCCGATGCCGCGGGCGATCGCCTGGCTGAGCCGGTCGCAGAAGCCGTACTGGCTCACGTAACAGACCGCCGCATAGGCCTCACCCTGGCTGCGCTCGCTGCTCCAGACGCGGTAGTCGCCGGTCCAGAGGTCGAGGTGCTGGCGCAGCAGCGGGCCGTGGCCCACGGCGATGGTGTTGATCGGCGTGGCCAGGCCGTCCATGCGCTTCATCGCCTGCAGCACGCTGCGGGCGTTGGGACCCATCAGGCACTCGTAATAGAAGCGGAAGTCGGGGGCGATGGCGCCGGGATCGCTGTCGAACAGCTCATCGCTGCAGTAGTGCAGGCCGAAGGCATCGCAGGTGTAGAGGATGCCGGTGCCGTGATCGAACGAGAAGATCGTGTCCGGCCAGTGCAGGTTCGGAGCGCTGAGGAACTCGAAGCGGTGTTGCACCCCGCTCTCGGGGTTGGTGCCCAGATCCAGCTCCTCACCGCTCTTCACCGCCCGGCTCTTGAACGGCCGGTGCACCTGGTTCTCCAGGAACTGGATCGCCACCTTCGAGCCCACGATCTCGATCTCGGGGTTGAGATCGATCAGATGGCCGATCAGGCCGGAGTGATCCGGCTCGGTATGGCTGACGATCAGGTGATCGATCGCCTTGGGGTCGATCTGCTGCTGCAGCAGCGGCAGCCAGGTGCCCTCGAACTTGAGGTGGCTGGTGTCGATCAGGGCCGTGCGCTCACCGCGCACCAGAAAGCTGTTGTAGGTGGTGCCGTTGCGCAGGCCGAACTCGATGTCGAAGCGGCTGCGATCCCAGTCGAGGGAGCGGATCGCCGTGGTGTCGGCGGCGATGTCCTGGCACTGCAGGCTGAGGCGTCCGGCGGCGGACGCGGCGGGCATCGGGCTGGGGGCAACGGTCATGACGGTCCTGCTCCAGAGTCCGGGGTTGGGACTGTAGGAAGCGCCACCGGAGGGCGGCCGGTGGCGTCACGGCGGCGGCGGGCTGGCGGGAATCCGGGCGGATCCGGCAGAGCGTCTGCGGCGCAATCGATCCCGGCGACTGCACTGCGGCTGGGATCACCGCCGGCAATGGCAGCCATGCGCACTGCTGATCGCCCCTGGCGGGCGCTCACAGCCACCACCAGTCGCTGAATGCGGCGGCCTGGCCGCAGGCTGCGCCATCGGCGCCGATCAGGGTCCAGATGCGCGCCCCCCGGATCTGGAAGCGGCGGCCGCGGCTGTCAATGCGGATGCCGCTGTAGTCGCGGATGCCGCCGCGGCGCAGGGCCTGGGTCAGCGCCGCGGAGCGGGCCTGGCGCTGCTGCGGTTCGGCCGTCAGCCGGCTGGGCATGCCCACCATCTCGGCCCAGCGGCGACGCCACAGGCACAGGGCCGCACGGTTGGCGTAGATCAGCCGCGGCCCGGGATCCTGGCCGGGGTCGGCGCCGTCATGGGCGAGCAGCACCACGGAGGCGGCGAACAGCTGCTGGGCGCGCAGCCGGGCGGGGGCGGCCGGATCGCCCGGCAGCAGCGGCCGGCCGAAGGCCTGGTGATGGCCCCGCTCGAGGGCAGCGAGCCGCTCCAGAACAGGCGCGCCCAGCCAGGGGGACTCGCCGGGCTGGGATGTTGCGATCGCCGTCTGGGCGGAAGCAGCCACCGTCAAGCCGGATCCGCTGCCGCCGCCAGGGCCTCCGCCAGCTCGCCTCCAGGCGGCTGCACCGACTCCGCTCCCGCGGCCATCGCCCGCTCCAGGGCCTGCTGAGCCAGGTGCTGACCGTGGTCGCGCAGATGTTCGAGGAACAGCCGGTTGGCCTGCGGGAAGCGGGGGTCCTCGGCCAGCGGCAGGGGACCAGCGCCATCGAGGCCCGATTCCCCCTCCAGGGCCGGGGTGATCACGACCAGGTCGCCATCGAGGGCGGCGTCGTAGCGCCACCAGCGGGCCGGATCGGCCAGGGCGGGATGCAGCGGATGGGGCGCCTGCTCGGCCGGCAGCTCGACACCCTCGCGGCGACGGGCCGCCAGCTCCGCCAGCAGCTGGCTGCGGGTGCGGCCGCGCAGCTGGAACAGCACGAAGGGGTCCTCGCTGAAGCGATCGCCCATCAGGTAGAAGACGGCGCTGACGTGCTTGCAGGGGTTGGCCTTGTCGGCGCAGCTGCATTCGCTGCGCACCTCCTGCAGCTTGAAGGGGAACAGACGACGGCCGCTGGCCGCAAAGGCCCGCTCGATGTCCTCGGGCATCACGCCAGCCAGCAACTGGGCCGACCAGCGGGTTTTCTGACTGAGGGCCTCCAGCACATAGCCCCAGTCCTCATCGCTGAGGACATCGAGCCACAGCTTCACCTTGTAGGGATCGCGCTCGCTGCCCTGGACGCGGGCGTGGACACGGCGCCCCTCGAACCGGATCGACAGAACGTTGCCGGAACGCACGTAGTCCCAGGCGCGCTCCAGCCGCTTCTTGTAGCGGTAGCCGTTGATCAGCTCCATCCACTGCAGCACCCACCAGGGCTGCTGCCCCAGGCCGTCGTTGCCCAGCTGGGTGGTGATGGCGGGAGTGACGGTCATGGCAGGTGCATGCATCGCCATTCTGGCCCGGCCCCTGCCCGCCGGCCGTCTGGAAGACAGGGAGGCAGACACCAACCTGCCTAAAGTTCCCCGAGTGCTACGGCTCGACCGGTGGCTTCCGCTCCCCCGCCGGCGCCTCCACCAGGTGCTGCGTCAACGCCCACAGCCGACACCGACCTGCGCCGCTGTCTGGGACCGGTGGCGGTGACGGCCCAGGCGGTGGCCACGATCGGGCTGACGCTGACGGCGGTGATCAACATCCCGGAGGCGATGCGCGGCGCCGGCAGGGCCACCTGGATCAGCTATCTGATCGCCCTGACGGCGGTGCTGCTCGTCAGCGAGACGCTGGTTCTGTTCCGGCGGCTGCCGGCCGGCCCCAGCGGCATCGCTGGCTACGTGGCGGCCGGCCTGGGGCCGCGGGCAGAGGCGCTGGCCACCTGGGCCCTGCTGCTGGGCTATGCCGCGTCGGTATTGGCCTGCCTGGCCTTCTTCGGCTTCTACCTCGACCGGGTGCTGCAGCACGCCGGCCTGCACAGCCCACCGCTGCTGGGCTTCCTGCTGGGCGCTCTGGCCTGCTGGGAACTGGCCCGCCGCGACGTCAGGCTGTCGACCTACACGATGCTGCTGACCGAGACGATCTCGGTGCTGATCGTGCTGGGTCTGACGCTGCTGGTGCTGCGGCACGGCGGCCCGGCGCGCGACCTGCGGGCCATCGATCCACTCGGCGACAGCCTCGATCAGGTGCGCGGCGGCCTGATGGTGGCGGTGCTCAGCTTCATCGGCTTCGAGAGCGCCGCCAATCTGGGGAGCGAGGCGGTCCGACCCGACACCGTGGTGCCGCGGGCCATGCGGATCGCCGTGGGCTGCGCCGGGGTGCTGTTTCTTGTGTGGGCGGTGGCGCTGCCCGAGGGCCTCGGCTGGCTGCCGGCCGACGAGCGGCTCGGCCTCGATCCGGTGAGCACCCTTGCCAACCGGCTTGGGCAGGCCGGGGCCGGACTGTGGATCAAGGTGGGCGCCTTCCTGTGCCTGTTCGGCAGCTCCCTGGGCAGCCTCACGGCCCTGGCGCGCGTCACCTACGCCCTGGCCGGCCAGGGTCTGCTGCCGAAGCGCCTGGCACGGGTGCATCCCTGCTTCGGCACGCCAGCGCCCGCCCTGGCGGCGCTGGCCCTGCCAGTGATCGGCGGCGGAGCGGTGGCGATCGGGCGGGGCCTGAGCGCCAGCCAGCTGTTCAACCTGTTCGGCGGGTTCGCGGTGCTGGGCTTCCTGCTGGTCTATGGCCTGGTGGCCGGCTCCAGCCTGCGGGCGCCCCTGCCGGGCTGCTCAGACCGCCGCCGCTGGCTGGTGGGAGGGGGCTGCCTGCTGGCGGTCACGGCGATCAGCCTGGGTTATCTCTCCGGCGTGATCGGCCAGCAGAACGCCATGCTGCTGAGCTTTGCAGCCCTGCTGCTGCTGGGCTGGCTGAGGGTGCGGCAGGTGGTGCCGGCCGACTGAGACCTCACCCGCCCCAGCGGGACGCGACCGGACGGCCGTCGCCGTGGCGGCTGTGAGCCACTGGCCAGGATGCCCCTGCCGCTGGAACGCCGCACGAAAGGTCGGCCCGTCTGGGTGGACTGGAGGGCTCAGCGCGATGAGCAACAGCGGCCGAAGCAACACGAGCAGCCGCTGTAGCCTCCGACCCCTGACGGGCAACCGAATCCCGAAGCGGCCGCCGCGGATCAACGCGAAGCGGCCTCGTCCAGCGGCAGAAGCATCCCGAACTCCGAATAGGCGCGCCGCAGGCGGAGGGCCTGATCCGGCTGGGCCTGCCAGGCCAGCTCCACCAAGCCGTTGGCCGCCCTCAGCTCCAGATCCGGGGCCGGCCGCCACAGCCATCCCTGCGCCTGACGGATCGCCGGCAAGCGCACGGGGGCCGGCGGCGGCTGGTCGCTGAGGCCGGGGCGCGCCTCGACCACCACCACCAGGCTGATCAGCCGCTCGCCCTCCAGGCGCACCACGGCGCGGCGGCGGCGCTCAGCAGCGGTCAGGCACAGCTCACACACCCAGGGCCAGGCACCGATCCGATCGGGTCCCAGGCTCCAGTGGCCTTCAGCCGTGATCTGCATCTCGGCAGGCGGCTCGGCGAAGCGCATGCTGCGCACGGTGCCGCTGCTGAGGTTGGTGAGGCTGGCATCCACCGTGCCGGCCTGGTCCTCCACCACAAGGCGGCTGGCGAAGCGCTCAACCTCCAGTGCCTCGCCATCGGCCTGGGCCGCCAGCCGCACGAAGCTGCCCTCCCAGATGCCGGCGTTATGGGCCAGCAGCGTGGCGCGAGGGTTAAAGACCATGGTGCGCGAGAAGCAGACGCAACCGCCATCCTGAGACCCGCCGGCCAGGGAGCCAAAGAGTTGCCCGGCAAACTGCAACGCCGCAGATAGCTCAAATGGCGGGAGTCCCAGCGAAGTCAGCCAAGCGCAGGGGCTGTTCCGCCGATCGAAGATGCAACAATTTTGCACCGCCAATGAAACAGGCCCAGATAGAGAATGTACTGGGAGGCCCGACAACATAGTCACACAATCCCATCAGGACATGATCCTCATACCACCGATGCGCCGAAATCATCAGATTCTCATCCGGAGGCAGTGTCACAGCTTCATCGCTGAAAACCACAAATAGACAGTCCTTTTGAAGCTGGGAAACTGCTTGCTCGCGCATCTCCCGGATCACTCTCGCGTAAATGCTGTCCTCAAAGAAGTAGCGACCCTCAGACCACTGTCTATAGTCCCCGCGGCGGATATGAATGCCAATGATGAGGCGGCCCTGTTCTCTGGCTGCCATCATCGAGCGATACAACAGCAGATCCTCGTAGAGCCCCGCTCGAAGTGAGTAGGCACTGACGAGGTCACTCCGGCAAGCGTCACTGAAGTGCTCCATGCGGAAGCCCCAGCCCCCCACAGCACAATTCAAGTGAGAAAGCTGAAGAAGACGATTCGGATATTCAGATTTTTCTTGCTGAAAAAGCAGGATCAGGTCAAACGACCCAGGGCTTGGCGATGCGCCGGATCGGGTGTCGGCCGGGCGCTGATAAAGATGAGAGATATCATGGAGCGATGGATTGCAGTATGAAATATTATTTTCCATGCAAAAGGCCTGAAAATGGAGGTTCTGGATCAGCCTGTTGCTGTGATTTTGATAGGGGTAAAGCAGTGTGATCATGCCAATAGAATAGAACAGAAGAGAGGAGTCATTCAAGCGGGTGCCATCCCCGGGGCAAGGCGAAGAACGCCACAATGGACCGCCGGCGACTTCAATGCGATCATTCGACCATCTCTTTGTATTCTGATCCCAGCTCGGGCAAGTTGGCGACAAACTCATAATACTCGCCGGCCATACTCGAGGGAAATAAGCAGATATCCATATAGTAGAACCTCGGATTCCCAAATTGGCCGCCTGGCAAGTGCTTATGCCTATAAGTATAAGCTATTAGATCAAGGATCATCGCTCGCCTCTCACCAAGAGCGCCGGCGCCTATGGCGAATCCAAAGTTATCGAAAAACACACCATAAGAATAGTATTGATCGAGCGTGCCTATGGCCTGATGCCATGCCGCCAATTGATCATCACTATTGCAATCAGCCTCCAACCAGAGAATGGGTTGTTGCTGATCAAAGAAGTCAGAGTTCTCATTAATAATCGCCGCGTCAAAACCATCGGTATCAATTTTCAACAGGGCAATCTTTTGGCGGCCAAGCTCAGACAGTCTGATACTTTTTCTAGGAGCTTGAGCATGCATCCCTCCGGCAACACTTGATGTCGAAAGCTGAGCCGTACCGTCGTGATGGATCAATGGCAGGTCGCCCTGTCCACAGTCAACAAATGCATGAATTAGCTGGATATCAGCGTATAAGCCGGCATACCTCTGTACATTACGACTCATTAGACTGAAGAACATCTCCGAAGCCTCTATAGCGATAATTGGGAGCTCGCAGCTTGCCAATCGCATCAGCAAAGCAGTATCGCCAACATTGGCGCCGATATCAACAATATGAGCATCACTCCCCTGGCCATTAAGCTGGGCGGCTAGAAGTGGCAGGCGTCTGTCATAGAGAGGATGACTAGCCATGTAGGAGTCAAGTTTATGATCAAGTGTGCATTCAAGGAAGATCTTTCCGCCTCTGTGCTCAAATGTGATGAAGCGCGTGTTATTGACAATTCGATCAAACGGCGAAGTGTTGACCAGCTTTGGGTTAATCGCAAGAGGTAGCTTGCTCAGTGATTGGACACGCCTATTGAAGGCGACATGCTCACAGGTCTCATCACCCTGCTCATCCAAGCCAATATATATGCTCTGCAATGCAAGGCTCATATTGTAGAGGCCAATGCCGCCAAAAGCCGAATCGACCTCGATGAAGTCTGCGCTGGGAGCAACGTGTACCTGCCGGGATTTTACAAATTTATGAACCGCACTTTTTTTATCTGAAGCGGCATGAGCTCGAACCTCACGCCAACAGTCGCTGGGGCACCACTCTGGGTGGCGAAGTGCCCAAATATCATAGTAGATTGGCTGAGCATTTGCAAATAGAGCCGCATAGCGATTACTGCATATCAGCTCGATGGATTCCTTAATGGCATCGATGGGCATAGGACAAGCATTAACATTGTCCATATCAACGACCATCAAGATGTCCCAATCCTGCTTGGAATCCTGCCTGATAGCCTCCAAGTACATATTGCGCATAAGCGCCAGCCGCTCTGTCCGCAGAGGCAATCGGGCGACAAGATTGTCGACGCAACATAGCTGGATATTGCCCTGGCTGTTCTTGAAGTTTTGCAGAATCTCTCGAGTTTTGTCTATGGAATCATTTTCACAAAAAATCCAGGCGACTCGATTGGCGAGACGGCTGACCTCTGTCAGTTCACTGAGGATCTGGGGCAGCGTCGGCTCACAGTTGCGGCAACAACCACAAATCACGATATTGGGCTTTCGCGCGGAGTCTCTGGAGATCATGGAGTGCTTGTTAGACGCTGCGTATGAACGTAGATGAATACTTCTGACGGTTACCAGGGAATGCGGCCATAGGTCATCAGAAGCCTCGTGTTCTCCTGGTGAGAGATCAGGCCAGCAATCTTGTCGGTGTGGATGCGTCCCATACCGGAATCACTGTGGACCAGCCTTCTGATCAATGGCTCAGGATTGTGATGGCGGACCAGTTGGCAGGTATCCGCTGAGTTGCGCAAGAGTTTTTCAAGTCCGACCCGTAGGTGATGGCCTGATTCAGTGGAGTGGGACGCACCGGATTCAACTAGATGAAATCGTGGGATTCGCTGCAGGGCCGCCCGGCCAAGCCAGTCATTGTCCAGATGAAAACGGTAACTGCCATCAAATCCGCCGATTGCCGCCAGGGTCTTGCAGTCCATCAGCCAACCAGAGGGAATGGCGTAGTCATTCACGCCCAGGGCAGCTCCGAGTTCATTGACCTGCAGTTGGGTTGATGAGATTATGCCGTTGCGTCCATGGCTAGTCTCTAAAAGCTTTTGAGCCTGCAGGCTAATTTCAAGGAACTGGCTACACCACTGGTCATCATCTTCGAGGAAGGCAACAAGATCGCTCTCCACCATGGCAATGCCCGCATTCAATGCCGCTGCCTGTGACGGCCGAGGTGATTCGGTGATGATCAGAGGGAGGGCAGTGCTGGGGATATTGGCTTTCTTATAGCCTGGATCACAACAAATGATCACGCGTATTGCCACATCTCTTGCCACTGTCTGCGATTCAACCGAGTGAATGCACTGCTGCAGAAAAGCCTGCTGCTTTGCCTGGCTGCGTGACGGTATAATGATATCTAGCTTGACCCTTCCCTGAGCGACGGCATAAGTGCGGATTGGTGGTGCCGTAGAGATAGCGGCAGCGACAACCGGGGCTGCGACGGCCGCAGGAGCAGTAATTGCCGTGACCCTGAGTTGCGCTGATGGAGCCGCACCTCCAGCTGATACTGCATTCAGACTTGGCTGCACCTGCTGACGCGTTTGATGATGTGCAGCGATGTGCTGCTCAAGCGTGCTGCGATCAATCCATTCGTCGAGAGATGTGGATGGCAGAGGCCTCATCTTGGGGTTCTGCCCATTCATCATTAAACGTCGCTTCTCAAAGGTATTGCTTTGGTGGCCAAAACAGACCAAGGTTTGCCTGGGGTCAAGCTGCACCATTGGGATGCTGTAATTCCGAAGGAATGCTTTCTCCTCGGCGTGAGTCGCCGCGTCTTCATATTTTGTTTTTGCAAGAAGGCTGCGCCTGAAGGCAAACGTATTAGCAGTTGCATGATTTTCCCCGAATGGGCCCGCCATCCAGATCTCGCGTTCAGGGATGAACAGTATTGGCAAATTGGTCGTTCCGGCCACTTCCTTGCCGCTGACCTCCAGACTTTCAACGGCGTGCTCAATACGCCGAGGCGGATAATATTCATCATCATCCATATAAACAATGATTTCGCCCTCGCAGAATTGATGACTGACGTTGCGTTTCTGGCCCAGGGGAATCTTTTTATCCAAGCAAATCAACCTGATCTGCAGCAAAGCGCTAGAGGCTGGCTCGAATTTCGGATAACCGGGATCAGAGTCATCCACGATGATCCACTGAATCAACTCACGTGGGTAGGTTTGGGCAAGAATGCACTGCTCAAGCAGCGGAAGTAAATGGGCACGATTCTGGGTAACCGTGCACACACTGACGGTGGGTAGCCGCTGTCTGGAGATCGCCTCAGCGACAGACTGATCCTGTAAGGACTGCGTCGCGGAAGCCAGCGACGACAGGCTGCCTGGACCGCCGGGTGAGGGATCGACCCGCTCTGGCCTGGCAGCTCTGGGCGCCGGCCTGACTTTCTGCCTGCGGGATCGGTTCATCTGGGGAGGGGGGGCAGGACGCTCAGGCCGTCTTACTGCCGACTCCCCCCCCAAGCAGATCCCCAGGGAGCTGAGGGCGGTTCGGCCCACGCTTGGCGACTCCAGAGGCCTGCTCTGCAACATCACAGGCGGCGGAACCATCTGCTCACCCAACTCACTCCTCATTCAACGCCACCAGCTCCCGCAGCTGGCCCATCTCCAGACCGCCCAGCCAGTCCTCACCACTGCCGACGATGTCCTCGGCCAGCTTCGACTTCTCATGGATCATCCGATCGATGCGTTCTTCGACCGAGCCGCTGGTGATGAACTTGTGCACCATCACCCGATTCTTCTGACCGATGCGATAGGCGCGATCGGTGGCCTGGTTCTCCACCGCCGGATTCCACCAGCGGTCGACGTGGAACACATGGCTGGCGCGGGTGAGGTTGAGGCCCACACCCCCGGCCTTGAGCGACAACAGGAACAGCTGCGGGCCGCGCGGATCCTCCTGGAAGCGATCGACCATCGCCTGGCGCTCGGTCTTGCTGGTGTTGCCGTAGAGGAAGGGCACCTCCTGGCGCCACTTCTGCTCCAGGTGGGCCTTGAGCAGGTGGCCCCATTCGGCGAACTGGGTGAACAGCAGGGCCCGGTCGCCCGCCTCCATCACCTCCTCGAGGATTTCCTCCAGCCGCTGCACCTTGGCGCTGCGGGCGGCGAACTCCTTGAAGAAGCCGGCATCGCTGGGGTCGGGATCCTGCTTGAGGGCCAGGGCCGGGTGGTTGCAGATCTGCTTGAGCCGGGTGAGCAGGGCCAGCACCTGGCCGTGCTTCTGGCCCAGGGGCGCCCGGGCGATGGCGTCCAGGCTGTCCTCCACGGTTTTGTTGTAGAGCTTGCGCTGCTCGGGGGCCAGGCCCACCCATTCGCTCAGCTCCACCTTCTCGGGCAGGTCGGAAATGATCGATTTGTCGGTCTTGAGGCGCCGCAGGATGAAGGGGCCGACCCGGCCCTTCAGATCCCGCAACGACGACATGTCGCCGTAGCGCTCGATCGGGAGCCGATAGCGCTGGCGGAAGAAGGGTTCATCGCCCAGCACCTTGGGGTTGAGGAAATCCATCAGCGCCCACAGCTCGCTGACGCGGTTTTCCACCGGTGTGCCGGTGAGGGCGATGCGGAAGCGGGGGCCGCTCTTGCTGCCCCGGCCGGGCCGGCCCAGATCCCGCGCCGCCATCGATTGCTTGGCGTTGTGGTTCTTGATCGCCTGGGCTTCATCGATCACCACGCCCTGCCAGTCGATCGCCTCCAGCAGTTCGCTGTCGCGCTGCAGCAGGCCATAGGTGGTGAGCACCAGATCCACGCCTTTGAGCGCTTTCTTGATCGCTTCGGGGCTGTTGGGGCGCCGCGGGCCGTAGTGCTCGTTCACCACCAGCTCCGGCGTGAACGCCGCCGCCTCGCGCTTCCAGTTGGTGAGCACCGAGGTGGGCGCCACCAGCAGCACCGGCCGCTTCAGTTCCTCCTCGGCCTTGAGGTGCTGCAGGAAGGCCAGCAGCTGGATCGTCTTGCCCAGGCCCATGTCGTCCGCCAGGCAGGCCCCCTGGTCGAAGCGGTGCAGGAAGGCCAGCCAGCCCAGGCCCCGCTCCTGGTAGGGCCGCAGCTGACCGGCGAAGCCGGGCGGCGCCGGCAGCGGGTCGGGGGCCTTCTGCTGGTGGTACTGCTCCAGCACCGCCTGCAGGCGCGGGCCGGCGGTGAAGGCATGCACCGGCAGCCGCTGCA
>CAYNGR010000073.1:0-14221 GCA_964396755.1 uncultured Cyanobium sp.
GCCGGCCGGCCGGCGCCGCCGCCACAGCTTGCGGGCGTCGTCCGCCAGCACCATCAGCAGCGGTGCCAGCGCCATCGGTCCCAGCCAGGCCGACGGGAAACGCCCCAGCGTGAAGATCGATCCCAGCGAGGGCAGCAGCAGCAGGGCGCCGAGCAGCAGCAGCTCGCTGAGCACCCCCAGCCACAGCAGGGTGTTGGGCTGCCGCAGCAGCTGCCAGGAGGGCCGCCATTCACTGCGGCAGGCCATCAGCGCGCCCACCTGAGCCAGCACGATCGTGCTCAGCGCGACGCTCGACGCGCGCAGCTGCACCGCCTGCAGCGCCGCCGGCGCCGTGTGCTGCAGCAGCTGGGGCGCCAGGCTCTGCAGCTGGGGCAGATCCACCCCCGCCTGCCGCCACACCAGCAGATAGGCGAGCATCGACAGGCCGGCCTCCAGCGGTCCGAGCCACAGAAAGGCGCGCCGCAGCACCCCTGCATCAAGAAGTGGCGCCTGGCGCGGCCGCGGCGGCCGGTGCATCAGGCCCGACTCCGGGGGCTCCGCACCCAGTCCCAGGGCCGGCAGCAGGTCGGTGCCCAGATCCACCGCCAGGATCTGCATCACCGTGAGGGCCGCCGGGATGCGCAGGGCCACCATCGCCAGGAACGGCGTCGCCTCCGCCACGTTCGACACCAGGATGTAGGTGATGAACTTGCGGATGTTGGCCACCACGCCGCGGCCGAAGCGCACGGCTTCGATGATCGTGGCGAAGTTGTCGTCCAGCAGCACGATGTCGGCGGCCTCGCGGGCCACGTCGGTGCCGATGCGGCCCATCGCTACACCCACGTCGGCCGCCCGCAGGGCCGGCGCGTCATTCACCCCATCGCCGGTGACGGCCACCACCTCGCCCAGGTCGCGGTAGGCCTGCACCAGCCGCAGCTTCTGTTCCGGCGCCATGCGCGCGAACACCAGGCGGCTGCGGTACTTGAGCAGCCGCCGCAGGTGCACGTCGCTGATGCGGGCCAGCATGGCGCCATCGATCACCCGCACCGGGTCGGCGCCGCCTGGCTGCGGCGGCTCGGTTTCGCTCTCGTGCGGCTGCGGTGGGTCGAGCAGGCCGATCTGACGGGCGATCGCCTCGGCGGTGAGGCCGTAATCGCCGGTGACCATCGTCACCTTGATGCCCGCCTGGCGGCACTGCCGGATCGCCTCCGGCACCTCCGGCCGCGGCGGGTCGTACAGGCCGATCAGGCCCACCAGGGCCAGCTCCGCCTCCAGCTGCTCCGGTTCCAGGGCCTCCAGATCCGCTCCCCCGACGCGCAGGGCCACGGCGATCACCCGGAAGCCCCGCGCCGCCAGGGCGTCATTGGCCTGCACCGCCCTCTGGCGCTCCAGCGCGCCGAGGGGCTCAAAGCCCCGGGGCGTCAGCCAGCGGTGGCACAGCGCCAGCACCTCCAGCGGCGCCCCCTTGGTGATCACCAGCTGCCCGGCTCTCGGCTGCCGCGCTGCGGCCGGCTCAGCTGCCGGCAGGCCGGCGATCGGCTCCCCCTGTTCGATCACCACGGTCATGCGGCGGCGGTGCGAGTCGAACGGCAGCTCGCGGCGCCGGGGGAAGCGCCGCCGCTGCTCGGTCTGGATCAGACCCTGCCCGGCGGCGGCGAGCAGCAGGGCGGTTTCGGTGGGGTCGCCGCTGGCGCGCCACGGTTCCGGGCCGCCGCTGTTCTGCTCCAGCCAGGCGTTGGAGCAGAGGCTGGCGCTGCCCAGCAGCAGCTGGTGCAGCTGCGGAGACTCCTGCGGCAGCCAGGTCTGCTCCACCGCCATCCGGTTCTGGGTGATCGTGCCGGTCTTGTCGGAGCAGATCACGCTCACCGAGCCCAGCGTCTCCACCGCCGACAGGCGCCGCACCAGGGCGTTGCGGCGGGCCATCCGCTGCACGTTCAGCGCCAGGGTCAGCGTCACCAGAGGCAGCAGCCCCTCGGGCACCAGGCCGACGATGATCCCCACCGCGTAGAGCAGGCTCTCGAGCGGCGTCATCCGCTCCACCAGCACGCTCAGCGTGAAGGTGAACAGGCCGGTGCCCACGGCGATCACGGTGATCGTGTGCACGATCCGCTGGATCTGCAGCTCCAGGGTGCTGCTGCTGCGCACCGTGGTGGCGGTGAGGTGCGCCACCTGGCCGAACTCGGTCTCGCTGGCGGTGGCGTAGACGAGCCCCTCGCCGCGGCCCGACGCCACGGTGCAGCCCGCCATCAGCAGGTTGGTGCGCTCGCGGGTGGGTACACCCTCGAGGCTCTGGGCGGCGGCGTCCCGCGCCACCGGCAGCGACTCGCCGGTGAGCACCGACAGATCCACGTACAGCTGCTGCGCCTCCACCACCCGGCAGTCGGCCGGCACCCGGTCGCCCTCCTCCAGCATCACCCGGTCGCCGCAGACCAGCTGATCGGCGCTGAGCTCCTGCAGCTGGCCGTCGCGCCAGACCCGCACCAGGGGCGGCAGGTTGCCGGCCAGGGCCTCGAGTGTCCGCTCCGCCTTGAACTCCTGCCAGAAGGAGAAGGCGCCGTTGATCAGGATCACCGCCCAGATCGCCCAGCCCAGCTGCGGTGCTCCGGCCACGAAGGCCAGCGTGCCCGCCACCCAGAGCAGCAGCGCCATGAAGTGGAACAGCTGATCGGTGAGCCGCAGCAGCAGTGGCCGTCGCTTCAGCGGCGGCAGGCGGTTGGCCCCGAAGCGGGCCAGGCGCTGGCTGGCCTCCTGCTGGCTGAGTCCCTGCGGCTGGCTCTGCAGGGCGGCCCAGGCCTGCTCGATGTTCAGGGACCAGATCGGCTGGGCGGCGGAGAGCAGCACCGGTCTCGAGCGGCTGCCTTCATGCTGTGGACGCCGCCCCCGGGCCGCAGCGACCTGTGGTCATCCGCCACCGGACGGGCGGCACGGGAGCCGCGGATCTGTCCTCAGCGGTCGGTCGACAGCCGTGCCAGCAGCGCCTCGGCCAGGGCCAGTCCCTGCGGCCAGTGGCCCAGGCCGCTGTCGGCATTGATGTGTCCCATGGCTCCCAGCCGCAGCGGCTCCAGTCCCCACACCCGGGCCAGCTCCAGGGCGAATGCCTCGCTGGCGTAGGGATCGTCACTGCTCAGCAGCAGCTTGCCGGGCACCCCCAGAGGCGCTCGCGGCACCGGATGGAAGGGCCGCAGCGGGGCTGGTGTGTCCGGCCGGCCCGGGTCGGGGGGCGCCACCAGCAGGACAGCGGCGATCGGCGGCGCTCCCGCTTCGGCGAGCAGACCGGCGGCCGCCAGGCAGCCCAGGCTGTGGGCGATCAGCAGGGGTGGGCTCGGGCAGGCGCCGATCGCCGCGGCCAGCGCCTGGCGCCAGGCCTGAGGGTCGGGATGCTGCCAGTCGCCGAACTCCACCACCTGCCAGTCGGGATGGCGCTGGCTCCAGAGGATCTGCCAGTGCCCAGGCCCCGAGCTCTGCCAGCCCGGCAGCAGCAGCACCGGCACCACCGGGGCGGGCTGCGGCGAGCAGGGGTCGCAATGGGGCTGATCGATCGTTCGGCTCTCGAGGGGCTGCTGGCGGATCTCCGCCGGGCCGCGGAGCTTGCCATCCCATCCTCGGCGGCCGGGTGCGCCAGCGTCCGTGGTCCGGGGCACGTCGCGGCGGTCGGCCGCGTCGCTCCAGGCCGCGGCAGCGCGGGTCGGCTCAGTTGCTCCTGTGGTCAGGCGACCGGGCTGGCTCGGCCATCTGGCGCAGCCGCCGTTGTGGTCACAGCTCACAGGGGCTGGAGATCAAGGCGTTGGATGGGGCGGGCCCGGTCAGCTCTGGAGCCCCGTGGTCGCCCGGATCAGCCCCCGGCGGGCTGGCTGCCCGGCGGATGGCCGCTGGCATTCGGATCCAGCGGCAGCCCGCGCACGGCCAGGGCGGCGCGGCGTGCCAGCAGCAGCCATGGGTAGAGCGTCCGGGCCCGCTGCGGCGTCGCCAGCAGTGGGGCCAGCAGCCGCAGCAGGGCGGCGCTCGGGGTCATCCGCGCGCACAGCCACTGGATCGCCGCGGCGCCGTGAAGCACCTGCTCGCCGTCGATCAGCACGGCCCCGTCCCTCAGCCGGTAGCCCTGCCGCTCCAGCTGCAGGCGCAGGACGGCATCGGCCCGGCCGTCGCGGATCTGCAGCCCCGCAATGCCGCCGCGCAGTTCGCTCAGCTCGGCGAAGTGGCGGCAGAACACACAGCCGCCATCGAACACCAGCAGCGGCGCGGCGGCGCTGGCGTGACTGCGGCGGGTGTCGTTGGCGCCGGATACCTGCATGGGCGTCAGTCTGGCCGGCGCGCACCCCGGCCGCGGCGGCACGGAGTCACCAATCTGCGGGGCCGTCAGCCGCAGACGCTGCCAGGGCGGAGACGATGGCTTGCCGTGCGGGACGGGGCGCGGCGGCGGCGGATTGCAGCAGTTGCTTGCGTGGGGCGCGGGGCTCGCGGCCGGCTTGCTAACGAGGGGGGTGCGCGCCGGGGGGCCAGGCCCCTGATCCGGATGAAGCTCCTGGTGGTGGAGGACGATCCCCTGATCCGGGCCTCGCTGCGCGACATGGTGGAGGCCTGGGGCTACGCCTGCGATGAGACCGGCGACGGCCTGGCCGCCTGGGAGATGCTGCGCGCCTGTGCCTATGACCTGATCCTGCTCGATCTGAACCTGCCGGGCCTCGATGGGGTCAGCCTCTGCCGCCGCATCCGCGAGCGCGGCGGCCCCCAGCCGCTGATCCTGATGCTCACGGCGCGGGACACGGCCAGCGACCGGGTGGCGGGTCTGGATCAGGGGGCCGATGACTACCTGGTCAAGCCCTTCGATCCCGATGTGCTGCGCGCCCAGGTGCGCGCCCTGCTGCGCCGCGCCGGTCGGCCCCTGGCCAGCGTGCTGAGCTGGGGGGACCTGGTGCTGGCGCGCGACGGCCATGCTGCCCGCTACGGAACGCATGAGCTGACCCTGACCGCGATCGAGCACCGCCTGCTGGAGGCGCTGCTGCGGGCGGCGGGGACCACCTGCTCCAAGGACCAGCTGCTGCAGGCGGTCTGGAACTGGGAGGATGCCCCCGGCAGCGAGAGCCTGCGCACCCACGTCAAGAACCTGCGGGCCAAGCTCGCCGCCGCGGGTGCGCCGCCCGATCTGGTGGAGACCGTCTACGGGGTGGGTTTCCGGCTCGGGAGCAGCCATGCAGCCTGATCTGCTGCTCACCCGCCGCCGGCTCACCCTGCGCTACGGGCTGTTCGCCTCGGCGCTGCTGCTGGTGTTCGCCCTGGGGGTCTATGGCCAGGTCAGCCGCGCTCGCTGGGAGCTGCAGCGCCGTGAGGTGGAGCAGCTGGCGTCCGCCGCGGCCTCCCATCTGAGCCTGCTGCACCACGAATCTGACGAGCTGCGCGCCCGCGGGCTGCATCCCCATGCGCCCGTTCCGCTGATCACCGCCTTCGCCACCACGGAGATCCATCAGAACCACCAGCGCATCCACTGGTACGACGACCAGCTGCGGCCGATCATCGCCATCGGCGAGTTCCGGCCCGACGGGGTCACCATGCCGCCGCCTTCGGCTCGCCGCCGCAGTCAGTGGCTGCCGCTGCGCAACGGCCTGGCCTTCTGGCGGCCCGTGCTGACGCGCCAGAGCGGTGGCGGCGCTCCCCAGTTGCAGGGCTATGTGTCGGTGGCGCTGGCCTCGGCCTCGGCCGATGCCGAGCTGGGGCGCTTGCGCTCGGGCCTGGCGATCGGGGGCCTGCTGGCCGCCGCGGTGGCCTTCGCCGGCAGCCAGTGGATGGTGGCGGCCTCGCTGCGGCCGATCCGGCGCCAGATCGAGCGGCTGATCCGCTTCACCGCCGATGCCTCCCACGAGCTGCGCCATCCGCTCACGGCGGTGCGGGCCCTGATCGGCGGCCTGCGCCACAGCGGCCCGCTGCAGGCCTGTCCGCCGGTGGTGCCCGAGAAGCTGGCCCTGATCGATCAGGCCGCGACACGGATGGGGGTGCTGCTCGACGATCTGCTGCTGCTGACCCGCAGCGATCGCGCCATCGATGACCGCTCGGCCATGCGCCCGTTTCCGCTGGAGGATCTGCTGGAGGATCTGGTGGCGCTGCATCACGAGCAGGCCGTGGCGCTGGGGCTGACGCTGCGCTGCGAGATCCATGACAACGCCACGGTGGTCGGCCATCCCGAACGGCTGCGCCGCCTGCTGGAGAACCTGCTGGCCAATGCCCTGCGCTTCTCGCCGCCCGGTGGCACGGTCAGCCTCGGTCTGGCAGTGCGCCGCTCCCGCGTCGAGCTGTGGGTGGACGATCAGGGGCCGGGGATCCCCGAGGCCCAGCGCCGGCAGGTGTTCGAACGCTTCTGGCAGGCGGATCCCTCCCGCAGCGAGGCCGAGCACCACGGCCTGGGGCTGTCAATCGCCCAGGCGATCGCCCAGGCCCACCGCGGTCGCCTGCTGGCCCTGGAGGCCCCGGGGGGTGGGGCGCGGCTGCTGCTGGAGCTGCCGGCCGCCGGCTGATCCGGCACCGCGACGGCCTCCACAAGTTCTCCACGCCCATTCGGCCATAACGGAGCCATCAGGCAGCTGTGGCTGCCAGGAGTGAGCTCATGACCATCAGCACCGTTGTCGACCCCGTCGGTCAGATCGCCTCGCTTGTGGACACCTTGCTGGCGCCCGGCTCCGGCATCTCCGTCGTGGCCGGCAGCGTCAGCCTGGCGCTCTCCGGGCCGGGAGCGGTCAACCAGTTCGATGCCGGCACCGGCGCCGCCCTGGGCCTGGGCGCCGGGTTGCTGCTCACCTCCGGCAGCACGCCAGGCACCGGCAACACGCTCACCTGGTTCGGCTCCGACAACAGCGCCAGCAGCGGTTTCGCCAACGGCGACGCCGACATCGATGCCGTCGTCAACACGGTCTTCCAGACCCAGTCCTATGACGCGACCTGCCTGAGTTTCGACTTCACGGTCAGCGATCCCGCCTTCACCTCGATCAGCTTCGATCTGGTGTTCGGTTCGGAGGAGTATCCCGAATGGGTCGATGCCTTCGTGGACTGTGCGGTCGTGATCGTGGATGGGGTGAACTATGCCCTGTTCAACAAGAACCCCAATGCCCCGCTGAGCGTCATCAGCCCCAACCTGGCGGCGGGCTACTTCCAGGACAATGCCTCAGGGGCCATCCCGATCGAGTACGACGGCGTCAGCGGCAAGCTGCGCATCGTGGCGCCGCTGGCCTCGGGCCGCAGCGTTCACACGATCAAGATCGGCATCGCTGACACCGGTGATCACATCCTCGACAGCGGCCTGTTCATCTCCGGGTTGGCGGCCGGTACCGACCCCGGCTCCGGTGTGGTGTCCGACCCCGGTGGCGGCAGCAGCGGCGACGACAACTGCAGCGGCAGCAGCAAGGACGAATACTTCAATCTGCTCGCCGGCAATGACACGGTGTATGCCGCCGGTGGGGCCGACATCATCGTGGCCGGCAGTGGCAATGACAAGGTCTACGGCGGCAGTGGCGATGATGAGATCAAGGGTGATGGCGGCGACGACCTGCTCGATGGTGGCGCTGATCTGGACACGGCCGTCTATGGCGGCCTCAGCGGTGACTATCAGATCAGCTACGACGCCCAGAGCGATCACTACAGCATCAATGGCAGCGCTCAGGGCGAGGGTGTCGACACACTGGTCAGCATTGAGCAGCTGAAGTTCGGCGATGGTCTGTTCGCTCTCGGCCCCACGGGTCTGAGTGCTGTCATCACCAATCCGCCGCCGCCGCCGCCCGCCAATGTCTCCGGTGAGGTGGTGATCACGGATGCCCTCGGCAATGCGCTGAGCGGTCCCGCGGCGCTGGGAGCAACGCTCATGGCCAGCGTCTCCGATCCGGACGGCTGCAGCGGCACCATTGCCTACCAATGGTTCTCGGACGGGGTGGCTCTGACAGGCGAGACCGCTGCAAGCTATGGGCTTCAGGAGTCCGATACCGGACACTTCCTGTCGGTCTCGGTGAGCTATACCGACGATCTTGGCTTCCAGGAAAACCACAGCAGTCAGAGTCTGCTCGCCCTGCCTGACAACGGTGATCTGCTGCTGACGCTGATGACCGTGGAGGGTCCGGCAGCGGCGGCCGTGAACACGCCGATCACCACCCTGCTGCTGCGCGCCATCGATCTGGGTGAGACGCCGAACACGGCCATTCAGAAGATCCGTTCGGCTCTCAACGTGCCCGCTCAGGTGGGCAGCCTGCTCAGCACCAATGCCTTCAAGATCCTTCAGTCCGGCTCAGACCCGCAGGCGCTGGCGCTGGCCAAGCTGGAGGCTCAGGTGGCGATCCTCTGCTCCAGTTCCGCGGATCAGAGCGGCATCAATCTGACCCAGGTGCTGCTCGACTACGCCGCCAATGGGCAGGCCTTCAATGTCGCGGATCCTGCCGATCTGGCTTTGATTCCCGGGATCACTGCCGAGGCGATCGATGTCGTCTCTCGGCGCAATAGCAACATTCAAAGGGCCACTTCCCTGCTGGGCACTGGCGACAGCATCGAGAACGAATGGTTGGATTTCATCTCCAACTGGGATCTCACGCTCGATCTGCTGCCGCTCGACATTCTCAGTCATGCCATCAATCAGGCGCCTCAGGGTCTGCCTGATGCCACGCTGCCCCACCTTCAGGCAGAACAGCAGCAGTTCACTCTGACGGATGCGCTGTTGCTGGAGGGCGTGCAGGATCCCGATGGCGATGCCCTCACCATTCAGTGGCTGAGCACCGATCACGGCGACTGGTTCGTGCCCGACAGCGCTGCTGCCGGCTGGTCTCTGGATGTCGCCGCCAATGGCTATGACCCGGCCTATGTGGGGCCCCTGGAGCTGACCTATGGCGTTGACGACGGCCATGGCCACACGATCATCGTCAGCCAGATGCTGGTGGTGGATCCCCTCAATCACCTGCCGTCGGGTGATGTCACGATCACGGTGCAGGGCGGTGGTGCCGTGGCCCAGAACGCCGTTCTGGTGGCCGCCAACAGCCTCAGCGATGCCGATGGTCTGAGCGGGCCGATCAGCTACAGCTGGTACGCCGGCAGCACCCTGCTGGGCCAGGGCGCCACGCTGACGCTCGGCCAGCCGCATGTCGGCCAGAGCCTGCAGGTGGTGGCCAGCTACAGCGACGATCAGGGGACCGCCGAAGCGGTGAGCAGCGCCGTCAGCGGCCCTGTGGCCAACGTCGATGATCTGCCGACGGGCTCGGTGACGGTCACGGCCGGCAACCCACCCAAGCTCGGTGACACGCTCACCGCCTCCCATTCCGTCAGCGATCTCGATGGCATCCCCAGCACCGGGGTGGGCGCCATCGGCCTTCAGTGGCAGAGCTCAGCTGACGGCAGCAGCTGGAGCGACATCGCCAATGCCAGCGGCGCGTCACTGCTGGTCGGCACCGGCCTGCTGGGTCTGCGCCTGCGCGCCCAGGTCCGCTATGTCGATCTGTTCGGGACCGCCAACAGCGTCAGCTCCGAGGCCACGGCCGCGGTGATCCCGGTCGGGGTGCTGTGGACCGGCACCAGCAATGCCGACACCAAGGCCGGCACGGCCTACCAGGATTCGCTCAACGGTGTGGGCGGCACGGACAGCCTTGTGGGTCTGGCCGGTGATGACCGCCTCGATGGAGGGGCCGGCATCGACACGCTGGTGGGTGGGCTCGGCAACGACACCTATCTGGTGGACAGCGCCAGCGATCTGATCACGGAGCTGCTGGCGGAGGGCGATGACACCGTGCTCGCCAGCGCCACCTATTCGCTGCTCGCCAAGGCGGCCAATGTCGAGAGCCTGACGCTCAGCGGCACGTCGGCGATCAACGGCACCGGCAATGCGCTCAACAACACGCTCACGGGCAACAGTGCCGCCAACGTGCTCGATGGGGGGGCCGGCAACGACACCCTGATCGGTGGAGCCGGCAACGACACCTATGTGGTGGACAACGCGGCCGATTGGATCGCTGAACTGGCCGCCGGCGGCCTCGATCTGGTGCAGAGCTCCCTGACGTTGTCCCTGGCTGCGTTCGCCGAGGTGGAGAACCTGACGCTCACCGGCACGGCTGCGATCAACGCCAGTGGCAATGCTCTGGACAACACCCTCAGCGGCAATGGCGCCGCCAACGTCCTCGATGGCGGTGCCGGCAACGACACCCTGCTGGGCGGGGCGGGCACCGACAGCCTGCTGGGCCTCAGCGGTGATGACCGCCTCGATGGAGGGGCCGGCATCGACACGCTGGTGGGTGGGCTCGGCAACGACACCTATCTGGTGGACAGCGCCAGCGATCTGATCACGGAGCTGCTGGCGGAGGGCGATGACACCGTGCTCGCCAGCGCCACCTATTCGCTGCTCGCCAAGGCGGCCAATGTCGAGAGCCTGACGCTCAGCGGCACGTCGGCGATCAACGGCACCGGCAATGCGCTCAACAACACGCTCACGGGCAACAGTGCCGCCAACGTGCTCGATGGGGGGGCCGGCAACGACACCCTGATCGGTGGAGCCGGCAACGACACCTATGGGGTGGACAGCGCCGGCGACCTGGTGCAGGAAGCGGCGGCAGCCGGCACCGATCTGGTGCAGGCGTCGATCAGCTTCTCCCTGGCCTCGCTGACCAACCTGGAGAACCTGACCCTGACGGGCACCGCCGCCATCCAGGGCAGCGGCAACGGCCTGGCCAACGTGCTGACGGGCAACGGCGCCGCCAACCTGCTGCAGGGGGGAGCCGGGGCCGACAGCTTCAGCGGCGGGGCCGGCAACGACACGCTCGATGGGGGCCTGGGCGCCGACCAGCTCGCGGGCGGCAGCGGCGCCGATGTGTTCCGCTTCGATACGGCCCTGGAGCTGGTCAACAGCCTGGCGGTGACCGACAAGATCACCGATTTCACGACATCGCAGGCCGATCGGATCGAGCTCAGCCATCAGGTGTTCACGGCCCTCACCGGAGCGGCCGTCAGCAACGGTGCGCTCAGCAGTGCCGCCTTCCTCTCCAGCAGCACGGGTGCCGCCACCAACGCCTCCCAGCGGATCCTCTACAACAGCACCACGGGCCTGCTCAGCTACGACAGCGATGGCAATGGCTTGGCGGCGGCCTATGGCTTCGCCCAGCTCACCACCCTGCCGGCCCTGACGAGCTCGATGATCCTGGTGAGCGGCGTGCTGCCGAGCGTCTGATCCAGGCGCTGCCCTGGCATCATCCCGCCATGGCCCATCCCGACGCGTCCGCCGCCAGCCCTGCCGGTCGGCTCACCCATCTCAATAGCGCCGGTGAGGTGCACATGGTCGAGGTGGGTGATCGTGCCCTCAGCCGTCGTGAGGCGACGGCTGAGGGCTTCATCGCGCTGCGGCCCGAGGTGCTGGCTCTGGTGCTGCAGGGCCAGGCCCCCAAGGGCGATGTGCTGGCGGTGGCCCGCGTCGCGGCGATCCAGGCCGCCAAGCGCACCTGGGAGCTGATTCCCCTGTGCCATCCGATCGCCCTCTCGGGCCTGTCGGTGCAGCTGGCTCCATCCGCCGATGGCAGCGGCCTGCGGATCGAGGCCACCGCCCGCACCACCGGCAGCACCGGCGTCGAGATGGAGGCCCTCACGGCCGTGCAGGTGGGCCTGCTCACCCTCTACGACATGCTCAAGAGCGCCGATCCGGCGATGACGATCGGGCCGGTGCGGTTGCTGGCCAAGAGCGGCGGGCGCAACGGTGACTGGCAGCGGCCGCAGTGAGCTCGGAGCCGTGCAGGGCCTGAGTCGCGCCGCTGCCGGTTGCGGGGGTGGGACGCCTCCGCGTCGCCCTGCAGCTCGCCGCCAGCAGCCCGCGCAACCATGGCCGGCTCCGCTTCCCTGCCCCTGCGGCGATGGTTGGCTGGGGCTCCAGGACCGGGGCCAGCCCGCTCCGCCGTCGCCATCCTGGTCGCCCGATCCCATCGCCAGTGACGCTGCGCAGCGGGCGGGGCACCGGAGCCTGCTGCCGGCGCCTGGTCGCCAGCGGTGGGATCCTGAGGGCCAGCCTCACCCCTGAGATCGTGTCCGAGCCCTATGGCCGCGAGGGCCTGCCGCTGGAGCAGGCGCGCCGGCGGATCCTGGAGGCCCTGCAGCCGCTGCGCCGTTGCGAGACCCTGCCGCTGGCGGCCTGCCTGGGCCGCGTCAGCGCCGAGCCGGTGCTTGCCGCCCAGGCGGTGCCCGGCTTCCGCGCCTCGATCATGGATGGCTACGCCATTGCCGGCGAGGCCCTGCCGCAGCCGGGGCAGCGCTGGCGACTGGTGGGCCGCTCGGCGGCCGGCGCTCCCCATGGCGGCTGCCTGGCCGATGGCGAGGCGGTGCGCATCCTCACCGGCGCGGTGGTGCCCGAGGGCAGCGCCCGCGTGCTGCCTCAGGAGCTGGTGCAG
The DNA here is from genome assembly GCA_964396755.1 of uncultured Cyanobium sp. GTDB lineage: Bacteria > Cyanobacteriota > Cyanobacteriia > PCC-6307 > Cyanobiaceae > Cyanobium. The sequence goes on from CAYNGR010000073.1 coordinate 12,357, forward strand.
CCGCTGGAGGGCGACGCGGCGATCGAGCTGCTGCGGCCTTGCGGTGCCAATCCCTGGATCCGCTCGCCTGAGGAGGAGTGCGGCCCGGGGCAGGAGCTGCTGGCGGCCGGTCAGCGCCTCGGTGTGGCGGCCCTGGCACGGCTGGCCAGCTGCGGCGTGGCGGAGCTGGCGGTGCGGGCCCGGCCGCGGATCGGCCTGTTGATCAGCGGCGATGAGCTGCTCCCCCCCGGCAGCCAGCGGGGGCCGGGTCAGATCTGGGAGAGCAATTCGGTGCTGCTCTGTGCCCTGCTGCAGCGCCTCGGCTATCCGGTGCAGCGGCTGCAGGTGGTGGCCGATCAACCCGAGCCCCTGCGCCAGGCCCTGCGCCAGCTGGCGGCGGACTGCGACGTGGTGGTCAGCACCGGTGGCATCTCCGCCGGCGACACGGACTGGATCCGCCAGCTGGTGGCGGAGCTGGGTGAGGTGGCCTTCTGGAAGCTGTTTCTCAAGCCCGGTCGGCCGTTCGCCTGGGGCCAGGTGGCCGGCACCCCGTTCTTCGGCCTGCCGGGCAACCCGGTGGCGGCGGCGGTCACGGCGCTGCAGCTGCTGCATCCGGCCCTGCAGGCCCTTGAGGGAGGTGAGCCCGAGCCGCTGCCGCGGCTGCGGCTGACCCTCGCCCAGGCGCTGCGGCGCGGCTCCGGCCGGCCGGAGCTGGCCCGCGCCCGGCTGGTGGTGGCCGCTGACGGCAGCCTGCAGGCACGGGTGGAGGGCAGCCAGGCTTCTTCGCGCCTCGGCTCGCTGCAGGATGCCGACCTGCTGCTGGAGATCCCGGCGGAGCTGGGCGATCTGGAGGCCGGCACGGTGCTGTGGGCGCAGCTGCTGCGGCTGGGGATTTTTTGAGGGGATGGTCGTTACCAGGGTGAGCGACTGATCGGCAGTCGCCCTGGCATGTGCTGTATCACGGATGCATCGATGGCTGATGGCAGAGGTTTTGCCGCGGCAAGCAGGCTCGTTGGTTGCCCAGCCGCTCAAGCTCAATTGCAGCGGGGCTGGAGTGTCATCAGCGCGTGGCAGGCCCCCATCCGAGCTCGATTGAGCAGCTATGCAAGGTCTTCAGGCTGGTGGGGGTGCACAACTTTTCGCTCTCGCTCTCTAGGCGTTACTTGCGCATGTCGCCGTGGCTCCTGCGCCGCGGAAGCCAAGATTGCGGATTGCGATGCCATTCTGGCGATCAGAATGTTGCATGATCCCTATCAGTGAGCGCAATTGAAACAAGATGGCCATCGCATACAGAATAAGAAAAGATTGTTAAGATTTCAAATTAGTTTGAAGCTTTCCGGCCGTGACAGTCTTGCCTTGTAGGCTTTCAATGAGTCTATTGTTCTCGATGCAATGACCCGTCCCAAGATTTATCTTCATTGGTCGGCCACGACTTATGACTGGGTGCAATCTGGTCATTATCATTCAATCGTCACTGGTGATGGAGTGGTCCATCGCATGCATGATTACAACATAGACCTGCCAGCGCACACATACAAGCGAAATTCAAATTCTATTGGTTTGGCGTGTGCCTGCATGGGTGGCTCCAATCCATGGTCCACACCTCCGACGCAGCAGCAGCTGGAAGGGATGTGTCGGGAAGTGGCACGGGTGATCAAAATCTGGGGCTGGGCCGAATCCGATATTTCCAATGTGAATATCATGACTCATGCGGAGGCTGCTTCCAATAAAGATGGCTGGATTGCCCACGACAATTATGGGCCTTAGGGCGTGGGGAGGCAGCGGCGAACGCTGGGATTTCATGTGCCTAGAGAGTGGAGGAAAGGATGATTGAGGTGGTCTGGTTTTTCTGGACAGCCCCCATCGTTAACCTCTGAGGCGGGGCA
>CAYNGR010000074.1:0-12400 GCA_964396755.1 uncultured Cyanobium sp.
CGGTCCGCGCTGCCGGGGCTCTCGCCTCTGCTGCGCAGTCCAAAACACTAGCACCACTCCCCCCGACACTGCAAACCATCTCCTCACCAGGATCAGCCCAGTCAGCCCCTGAGACGCGGCATCCTCCGGAAATCCCTTCCAGCCACTGGGTTCCTGGTGGCTGAACAGCAGCTTCCGGTCCCCTTCCTTCCGCTTCTCAGGCGCCTCTCCAGCCAGCCACCAGGGTCAGCCGCTGCAGCCTCGAACAACCATCAAGCAAGTGGATGGCCTTGCTCGGGAGCCGCGCAACCGCTCAAACAAGACGCCCATGACCCTGCGGCAGAGGGATGCTCGGAGCTCAGCTGCTTCGAACCGGCAGCGCCCTGGCCTCTCCATGCAGCCATTCGCAAGCAGCCAGCACGCTTCCTGCCTGTGGCTCCCCGCCTCTGCTGAGCACACGGGGGCAGCCCTGTTGAGAGCGGACCTCGCCCTACCCCTGAAGACGCCACAGCGCCAGGCCGCCGCCGCGGCCACGAGCCGCCAGCCATCCCTGCGGGGAACGGGCGATCAGCGCAAAGAACGGCAGCCGCCGTGGTGCGGGCGCAGGCAGGTTTCGCTTCATCAACGTCTGACCAGCCAGGCTCAGCTCCAGGGACTCGAACTGGAACTGAAGCAGCGGCCTCGATCCCACGAGTCGGCCGGGCCCCCGGAAGCTCAGCTGCAGGGGTCCGAGCCGCACGGCATTGCAGAGGACAAGAGCCTCCTCCTCCTGTCTGATCTCCAGGCAGGCCCCCAGCCCGCGCAACAACGCCGCACTGAAGGAAGAAGGTCGATCGCTGCCCTTGGGCCACACCTGATCCAGCCACCAGGTGCCGTGCAGATCCGAGGCCACCAGACCGGTGCCGGCTCGTCGTCCACGACGCTCGAGCGCCAGTAGCTCCGCTCCGCTGGGCATCGCAACCGCAGCTGTCGTGGTCGTCTGCATGCAGCCCCGCGCCGCGCTGTCGTCATGCTGTCGCAGCCGGACGGTGGCCGTGGCGCATGAGTCGCTCCAGTCACGCCAGGCGTTGCACCCCCAGCAAACCGAAGCCGCAGCAGCGCAGGACATCGCGGCCGGGGGCTACGGACATGGGATCAAGCGAACAAGCCCAGCGCCGCTGGAGCTGGAGTGCTGCGCTCATGCGGCAGGGCCTGATCCTGCTGAGGAAGCGCCTCTGTGACAGGGGGTGGCACTGGTTGTAGGGGGTCGCCCATGGGCGGCCAGCCCAGTCCCGCCCCAGCGATCGTTTGCCTGCCATGGCCGTTCCGACAGTTTCCGGTGTCCATTCCTCCGCGAGTCGCCCCTCCCCCGAGGAGAAGCTGGTGGCCTCCCTGATCGTCCTGATGGAGTCCGGGACCACCCCGTGGCGACGCCCTTGGGATGGTCAGCACGGCGGCCATCACGTCAATTTGATCAGCGGTCGCCGCTACCGCGGTGGCAACCCGGCGCTGCTCAGTTTCGGCATGCAGCTGCGGGGCTCCTCACTCCCCTACTGGTGTGGTTTCGCGGAAGCCAAGGCCAGGGGGCTGGCCCCGCGCCGCGGATCCCAGGCGGTGCATGTGCTGCGGCCCCAGCGGATCCACTCCCGGCCACAGGACAGTGGCGATGCCAGCCCGACCGCCTCCAACAGCGGCGACTCGGCAACTGCCGAGGCCAGCCAGGCCGACGGATCCGCCCCGGGGTCCAGCCGTGTGCTGTACCGGCCCGTGCCGGTGTTCAACGCCGCCGACCTGGAGGGAGCCGCCCTGGCGGATCTGATCCGGGCGCGGCGGAGCAAGGCAACCGAGGCCCTGCGGCCTGAAGCCGACCGCCTCCGCAGCGCCGAAACCGTGCTTGTGCAATGGCCCGTGCCCGTCATCCGCGGCGGAACGCACGCCTGCTATCTGCCTGATGCCGACCGCATCCATCTGCCCGACCGGGCCGACTTCCACAGCCAGGGCGCCCATCTGGCGACCTGGGCCCATGAGGCGATCCACTCAACCGGCCACCCGGCGCGGTTGGGACGCGATCTGTCCGGGGTGATGGGTGCTTCTGACGGGGGCTGCCAGGCCTACGCCCGCGAGGAACTGATCGCTGAGCTCGGAGCGGTGCTGCTGGGGGAGCGGCTCGAGATCGGCAGCGACACCTGCAACCACGCCGCTTATCTCGCCCATTGGGTCGCCCTGTTGCGCGAATCACCACGCCTGCTGCTGAAACTGCTGAGCCAGGCCCGCCAGGCCGCGGATCTGATCTGCCCTGAGACGGACCATGCAGACCCCACCGCTGAACCTTCGCCTCCTGCCGCTCAGCGCTGATCTGCAGCTGCCGGGAACGTCTGGGCTCCGGCGGAACTGCCGGGTCGTGACGGCCCGATCGAACGGCTGTCAATCGGCTGCCATCGGGGCTCACTGGCATGTCCGGAATCCTGCTGACAGGAGCCCCCCGTGCCGCGGCCGGGGGCTGAGGCATCAGTTCTCTGCCTAGCGTTGCGAGGCCCCTGCTTGGCCGTGATGCGGCGCTGGTCCCTTCTCCTGACGATGACGCCCCTGGTGTTGAGCGGCTGTGGCACTCCAGACACCCGGGCTCTCAAGAAGATCGCCTGCGAACAGGCCGCAGCGAATCTCGACATGCAGTCGGTGTCCCAGATCGATGCCCTGCGCAAGGCCCTTGGCCTCGCTCCAGGCGTCGATCCCATCCAACAATGCCGTTCCCTGGGCGCCAGCATGGAGCCACCTGCAGACGCGGCAGGGGACTCCGGCCGCGACTCCGAAAGCCGTCCCGGCGAACCGGCTCAGGACGGAAGCGGCGAAGCCAGCGGAAACAGCGAAGCCAACTGAGCGCCAATCTCCATCAGCCAGCCGCCGCACTCCTGCTGCCCCGGCTGACGCTCTGCCCGGCATGCAGCAGCGCCGCTCCCTGATCAGGAGCCCGGCCGAGCCAACTCAGATGAACCGGCACCTCACTGCTGCACCCACACAGGCTCACACCACCAGCCAGCATGCGTTGAGGGCAGACGCGGACTCGATCCGCCCCCGGTGCAGACGTTCCTCCCAGACCCGCCGGGCATGGGCCCGGCCCGTTCACACCATGCTCACCCCCGGGATCGTCGCCGTAGCGCTCGCCGTGCTTGAGCGCCGGGACCACTGGCTGATTCAGCTGCGCGACGACCGCAGCACGATCGTGGCGCCAGGTTGCTGGGGACTGTTCGGCGGCCACATGGAGTCCGGCGAGACACCGGAACAGTCCCTGAGGCGTGAGCTGATCGAGGAGATCGGCTACGGCGGCGGCCGGCTGACCCCGTGGTTCCGCAGCGCCGCTGGGGGACGGGTGCGGCACGTCTTCCGCGTGTCGCTCGACGTGGAGCCCGAGCAACTCCAGCTGAACGAGGGACAGGACATGGCGCTGGCCAGCCTTGAGGAGCTGAGCAGCGGCCGGGTCTGGAGCCCGAGACTGGCGCAGCACCGCCCGCTGGCCCCCTCGCTCCAGGAAGCTCTGGCCCGCCAGCTGCGCCAGCGTCCCGGGCGCTCACGCTGACCCGATCAGACGTGCGGCCTCCTGCGCATCGACAAACCGATGGCTGAAGCCTGATCAAGCGAGGCGGCTGGCATCCGCAGCCGCAACCCGACGTGCTCCCCAGAACGACCCGCCTCGGGACTGGAGGCGCCTCCGGACGGGCTGCCTATCCTGCGGCCAAATCCTGCAATGCCGATGCGGTTTCTGGCCCTGGCCGTGCTGCTGGCCCTGATGGCCTTTTTCGCCGCCGGGGAATTCGCCCTGATCCGCCTGCGGCCCAGCCGCGTGCAGCAGCTGCTGGAGAACGGTGAACCGGGTGCCCGTTCGATCGCCCGTCTGCAGCATCGTCTCAGGCGCGTGCTCGTGGCCACCCAGCTGGGGGCGGTACTGGCCCTGCTGGCCGTGGGCTGGACCGGCCGCGGACTGGCCGCAGAGCTGGCGCGACAGCTGAGCGGCCGGATGCCACCCGCCTGGAGCGACATCCTCGTCTTTCTCTCCCTGGTGCTGCTGGCCACGCTGCTGGGGGGCCTGCTGCCCAAGGCCTGGGTGCTGCATCAGCCCGAGTCATCCGCCCTGAGGCTGGCTCCTCTGCTGGAATCGCTGAGCAACACCCTGTCGCCGCTGCTGCTGCTGATCGAGCGGCTCAGCGGCGTGATGCTGCGCCTCTGCGGCCTGCCCCGTAACTGGGATGAACTGGTGCCGGTGCTCTCGGCCGGCGAACTCGAGACCCTGATCGAGAGCGGCAGCGTCACGGGGCTGATGCCGGACGAGCGCAGCATCCTCGAGGGTGTGTTCTCGCTGCGCGACACCCTGGTGCGCGAGGTGATGGTGCCCCGCTCCGGCATGGTTACCCTGCCGCTTGACGTCACCTTCGCCGAGATGATGGACGCGGTGCACGCCAGCCAGCACGCCCGCTTCCCGGTGATCGGCGACTCGCTCGATGACGTGCGGGGCGTGCTCGATCTGCGCAGGCTCGCCGAGCCGATCGCGCGCGGTCAGCTCCGCCCCGACACCCGCCTGGAGCCCTATCTGCTGCCGTTGAGCCGGGTGGAGGAAAGCGCATCTCTGGCAGATCTGCTGCCGCTGATCCGCAGTGGCAAGCCCCTGCTGGTGGTGGTGGACGAGCACGGTGGCACCGAGGGACTGGTGACCGTGGCCGATCTGACCGGAGAGATCGTCGGCGAGGACGAGGATCCGCTGGAGGCCGCCGAGGATCTGCGTCCCCTGGCGGAAGGGGGATGGTCAGTGGCGGGCGACCTGGAGATCTTCGAGCTCAACCGCCAGCTGGGGCTACGCCTGCCGGAAGCGGAAGGGCACCACACCCTGGCCGGCTTCCTGCTGGAGCGGCTGCAGCACATCCCTGCGCCGGGAGAGGCCCTGCGCTGGAAGGGCCTGCGCTTCAGCGTGGTGACCATGGATGGCCCCAGGATCGAGCGGGTGCGCATTCAGCCGGTCAGCCCCGACGGGCCAGACGCCGCAGCGACCCCGGCGGGCCCGCCCCCTCAGCCGCAGGCCGATCGTTGATAATGCGTCGACCTGCAGCGATCCCGCCATGAACCCTGTCCGCGTCGGGGTCATCGGCATCGGGAACATGGGCTGGCATCACGCCCGCGTGCTCAGCCTGCTGCGGGATGCCGAGCTGATCGGCGTGGCCGATCCGGACGAGGCCCGTGGCGCCTTGGCGGTGGAGCAGTTCGGCTGCCGCTGGTTCGCCGACTACCGCTCGATGCTGAGCGAGGTGGAGGCCGTCTGCATCGCCGTACCGACCCTGCTGCACCACCGGGTTGGTCTGGCCTGTCTGGACGCGGGCGTGCACGTGCTGATCGAGAAGCCGATCGCCGCCACCCAGGAGGAGGCCTCCGAGCTGATCGAGGCAGCCGAGCGCACCGGCAAGCTGCTTCAGGTGGGGCACATCGAGCGCTTCAACCCCGCCTTCCGCGAGCTGCTCAAGGTGGTGGCCGGCGAGGAGATCGTGGTGCTGGAGGCCCGCCGCCACAGCCCCAATCCCGACCGCGCCAACGACGTCTCGGTGGTTCTGGACCTGATGATCCACGACATCGACCTGGTGCTGGAACTGGCGGCGGCACCGGTGGTGCGGCTGGCGGCGGCCGGCGGTCGCAGCAGCGATGGCCCGATCGACTACGTCAACGCCACCCTTGGATTCGCCAACGGTGTAGTGGCCAGCCTCACGGCCAGCAAGATGGCCCACCGCAAGGTGCGGCGGCTGTACACCCACTGCCGCAGCAGCCTGATGGAGACGGATTTCCTCAACCACAACCTGCGCATCCATCGGCGCTCGCACGGCTCGTTCAGCGCCGATCACGGCGAGCTCGTGTATCGCAACGATGGCTTCATCGAAGAGGTGAGCACCACCTCGATCGAACCCCTCTACGCCGAGCTCGAGCACTTCCTTCAGTGCGTGCGCGGCGAGGAGACCCCCGCCGTCGATGGCCTGCAGGCTTCCCGCGCCCTGCAGCTGGCGGATCTGATCGAGCAGTGCGTCGAGCAGCCCAACATCTGCATGGCTCTCAGCGAACCGATCTGAACTTCACCGCCGCCGGACCCAGGCTGCCAGCGGCGGCGGCCTCAATCAGCCGAGCTCAGTGACCGGACGGGCCGACCACCGCCTCAACGGACTGCGGCTCAGCCGTGCCGGCCGGATCAGCACCTGAGGCATCCGCGTCACCATCGGTGAGCTGCTGCAGCGCCAGCAACTGCCAGCGGCGGCACTGGGCAGGCGAGGAGCGATAGAAGAGATCCCAGGCATCGCCCTTGTGCAGACCGTAATCGGCTGCGCTGACCTCGGGGTTGCACTCCTGCCAGCCGACGCGCACGGCGTGACCGATCACCACATCAAGGGCCAGATCGTCATCGACCTGCACCTGTGGGTTGGCGGTGACGAAGGCGATCAGCGTCAGCAGGGCTTCGGTGCACAGCTGGCGGTACTCCGGGGCCTCGATCTTGCCGAGCAGCTGCTCCACCAGTGAGGCGAAGTTGCGCTCACCAGGGGTCTTCTCACTGAGCAGCGGACCGCTCTCGAGCCGGTTGCGCCGCTCCAGCTTGTCTCCGATCACGATGCCGCAGCAGTGGTGCAGCAGATCCCAGATGCCCGCATAGAAATTGCGCGGCACCCGCTGCAGCGCCCCCAGGCGCATGCGGTGCTGCAGCCAACAGCTGCCGCGGGGCAGCTCCTCGAGGGGATCGGGCACCTCCCAGCGCACCCGACCGCGCAGATGCAGCTGCTCCTTGCGCTGCAACGCAGCGCGTGCATGCTCGACATCGGCCAGCACCGCCCTCAGCCGGCGCCGGATGGCATGGGGTGGCAGACCGCAGAGAGCCTCGAAGGCCTCGATCGGACTGAGATCGGCCTCGGCCGCCAGCTCGCCGGTGAGCAGCAACAGCAACTGACCCAGCTGCAGCGTGAGGCTGCCGCTGAGCAGATCCGGCTCCAGACGTGCCAGGCCGTCAAGGGCGAGCAGCAGCTCCTGCTGCAGCATCCATTCGCGGCCGTCCTCGCCGCCGAAGCGACGGATCATGCTGGCGATCGTGCTGCTGCCCTGGGGGTCGCTGATCAGCGAATCGTTGGTGTAGTTGCGGCCCACCACCACCTGCTTCTGGCGCACCAGCAGATCGGTGAGGGCGTCCTCGAGCTGAGGATGCACCAGACCCATGGCACCGGCGCTGCGGCGCACCACATTCCAGTCGGCCTCGGCCAGCCCGCGGCGGTAGACCTCCTCGAGCAGACGCATCAGCGTCACCCCGGCGCCATCCATCGGGCCCTGCAGGCGCGCGTGGGGACCGAGCCGGCGGGCCAGCAGCTCCAGCACCTCCGCCTGCTCCGGCAGCGACGTGCTGTGCCACAGCCGCTCCACCAGGGCCGCCACGGTAGTCTCCTCAAGCTCCTGCTCCTGACGGGCGGTGAGCGGCTGCTGGCTGGTGGCCGGCGGCAACAGGGTGTGGCTGCCGTGGCCGAGCTGACAGGCCGCCACCGCCTGGTCCGGCAGATCCACCAGCACAGCCTGACGAACCTGCTCGGCGAGAGGCGCCAGCTGCACGTTCACCCCCTCGAGACAACCGCGCTGCAGCTCCAGCCCCAGCCTCAGGAAGGCACCGGGATCGCGCCGGAACGGTCCTGCGGCGATCGGGATCAGCAGCAACGGTGCCCCCGGGCCGCTCCAGTGGCGCTGCAGCAGGCGCAGCTCGCTGGCCACCGCATCGACCAGCTGCAACGGATCATCGGCGAGATAGAAGGTGTCCTCCTCGAGCACCGCCGGCAGGAAGGCGATCAGCTCGCCGCCATGGCGGTAGAGGCGGGCGGTGGCCATGGTCTCCATGCGCACCCGCGGATGACCACTGAGCTCGAGCCGCTCATTGGCGCCCACGGCGGCCATGCGCTGCCCCAGTTCGCGCGAGCTGGCGACGCGCGGGGAACCATTGCGCGGCGTCAGCGGCAGACCGGCCTGCACGAGCGCCGCGGCAATGCCGTCGTCCTCAGGCACCAGGGCGACCAGCACCTCGGCAGCGCCCAGAGGCGTGCGACGACGACGCAGGCTGGGATCGAGGTCGTCGGGAAGCAGCAGCCCCGCCAGCAGCAGATCCGACAGCCAGGTGAGGCTCTGGGTCCACAACAGGGGGACGTTTTCATTGGCCAGCCGCGGCTGACTGCCGGGCTGCCGGCGCTCGGCCTCGATCCCCTGCTCGGGAACCAGGTACAGCTCGGGATAGAGCTCCACCCCGTCGCTGCAGACGGCCAGCTCAGACAGACGGGCGCGAAAGTCCCTGGCCTCGTCCCAGCGCTGCTCGCAGCAGGCGGTGATCAGCTCGAAGGCCAGGAACAGGGGCCACTCACACTCGATGTGCTCGAACTGGGCCAGCTCCTCACGTTCGTAGTGCAGCCGCGTGACGTCCTCGTTGACGCACTGATGGCCATCGCGGCGGAAGCGTTTGTAGCCGTAACGGCCTCCCAGCTCGCTGCGGATCTTGGCGCGGGTGCGCTCGGCCAGCTCGGCATCGTCCACGGCCCAGGCCGGGTAGCCGATCACCGACAGGCAGGCGCTGTCCACCTCCTTGCTGGAGGATTCGCGCGGCAGCAGGCTGCGCAGGGCGCGTCGCAGGCGCACGATCGCGTCATGGGGAATGGTGAGCACATAACTGCCATCCCCATGAGGACCGAGCAGATCGAGACCCTCCAGCGCCTCCAGAGCCGCCTTCACCAGCCCGATGGAGCTGGCGTTGCGCTCCGGCAGGCCGTGGTTGCCCTTGTCACCCCGCTCCCAGATGCCGTAGTCGGCCACCCGGTAGGCACGCGCGACGTAATAGGTGAGGTTCTGGACGAAGTCGCGCTCATGGCTGGTCTGCACCACCACCAGACCGGAGCGGGTGAGCTGGGCCAGCTGCAGCAGGAACAGGGCGGTGGCATCCAGCTGCAGATGCCCCCAGCCATCGTCGGGCACGACGGGTTCCCCGGTGGCCGTGTCGAACTTGGCGTGGATGGCATCGAGCGGATCCAGGCTCGCCTTGAACCGCTCCACCTTGGCGGCCTGGCGCAGCATGGCGGCCAGCAGGCCCCGCATCAGCTGCAGCACCCGCTGCTCGAGCTCATGGGCCCGCCTGCAGGAGCCGTTGAGGCGGCGATGGGCCATGGCCAGGCCCCAGACGCACTGAATCGAATAGACGCAGTCGCGCACCCAGGCGTCGCCGTAGTTGCCGTGCACGGTGCTGGCGGTGCTGGCCGGCAGCAGGCCGGTGATCGGATGCTGGCGGCTGAGCACCACCTGCTCGATCTGCTGGTCGAGGCGCTGCAGCAGCTCGCGGGCCTGAGCCTCGGACAGCGGCGCAGCAGGACCCTGACCCGAGGTTTCCGGTTCGGAGGACGCGGCAGCGGTGGCGGAAGGGTGGACCATCGGCGATCGTGCTCCGTGGCTGCCCGGCGCAGAGCGTCCGGAGCTGGACCATAGATTCTCTCCCGCCACCTGAACCCCGCATGGCAGCAACCATCACCACGCCGCTGCGCACCCATGTGCTGGGTGTGCCGGTGGATGTCTGCGCGGACGTGCTCGAGGCGGCCCTGGCGCTGCATCAGCGCGGCGGCGGACAGATCGTCACGCTCAACGCCGAGATGACGATGGCGGCCCGTGAGGACGCCGGCCTCGGTCGGGCGATCGCGGCGGCGGACCTGGTGATCGCCGACGGGGCTGGCGTGGTCTGGGCTCTGGCTCGCCAGGGTGCACGGGTGCAGCGCAGCCCGGGCATCGAGCTGGCCTGGTCGCTGCTGCAGCAGGCGGAGCAGCGGGGCTGGCGGGTGGCGCTCGTGGGCGCATCGCCGGCAGTGATGCAGGAGCTGCAGACGCGGCTGAGCCGGCAGCTGCCCGAGCTGGATCTCGCCCTCTGCCTGCACGGCTACCAGGAGGCCGCGGCCTGGCCCGCCCTGGAGCGGCAGCTGCTCGGACTGCATCCGGATCTGGTGCTTGTGGCCCTGGGGGTGCCCCGCCAGGAGACCTGGATCCACGGCCTGGCCGGCCGGCGCAGCGGCCTCTGGATGGGGGTGGGCGGCAGCTTCGATGTCTGGGCGGGAGCCAAGCAACGGGCGCCGCTCTGGATGGGACGCCTGAACATCGAATGGCTCTACCGGCTGCTGCAGGAACCGAGCCGCTGGCGCCGCATGCTGGCCCTGCCCCGCTTCACCCTGGCGGTGCTGCGCGAACGCCGGGGCTGAAACGCCTGGTCCCGCTCATTCGCCCAACACAAAGGCCCGATGCGCTCAGGAGCGACACCGGGCCTTGAGGTTCAGCCGCAGGCGGCCTGGGGGACTGGCGCGGTGCAGCTCAGCGGAAGCCGACCGAGGCCTGCCACACGAAGGCGAGCAGCAGGAAGAACAGCGGGATGATCGGCAGGATGTCGACCAGGGGTCCGAACGCCTGGTAGGCCTCGGGCAGCTGGGCGAACGAGTGGGTGGGCAGACCGGCCAGCAGGGAGAGAGCCATCAGGAAGGAGGCGGAAAAGGCGGTGCAGCGGGGCTTCAGCCCAGTCAGCAGGTGGAAGCTACCACGTGTGAGCGGCCTGGGAGGCCAGCTCCCAGGGAGCGAAATCCTCTGAAAAACATCCCTCGCGGATCGCCTGCGCCATGGCGGTGGTGAAGCGCAGCAGGGTCGTCAGGTTGTGCAAGCTGAGCAGCGTGCGCCCCAGCATCTCCTCGCTGCGCACCAGATGGTGCATGTAGGCGCGCGTGTGCAGGCGGCAGGCCAGACAGGGACAGCTGGCGTCGAGGGGGGTGTGGTCGTGACGAAAGCGGGCGTTGCGCAGATTCCAGCGCTCACCGTCGACCAGAGCGGCGCCATGGCGTCCCAGCCGGGTCGGCAGCACGCAGTCGAACAGATCGAAACCGTTGGCCACCGCCACCGCCATCTCACGCAGGCTGCCCACGCCCATCAGGTAGTGAGGCCGGTCCTCCGGCAGCAGCGGACCCACATCGCGCACGATCCGGTGCATCTCCTCCACCGGCTCGCCGACGCTGACGCCGCCCACCGCGATGCCGGGCAGATCCATCGAGGCCACCACCCGCGCCGACTCGCGCCGCAGCTGGGGGTAGCAGCCTCCCTGCACGATGCCGAACAGGGCTTGATCAGGCCGGTCGTGCACGGCGACGCAGCGCTCCAGCCAGGCATGGGTGCGGCGACTGGCCTCGATCACCTGACTCTCCGTAGCGGGCCAGGGGGGGCACTGGTCGAAGGCCATCGCCACGTCAGCCCCCAGCGCCATCTGGATCTGCATCGAGCGCTCCGGCGTCAGCTCGATGCGGGCCCCGTCCCGCGGCGAGCGGAACGTCACCCCGTGATCATCGATGCGGTTGAGCGCCCCGAGGCTGAACACCTGGTAGCCGCCCGAGTCGGTGAGCAGCGGCCCGCTCCAGCCCATGAAGGCATGCAGACCGCCCGCCTCGGCCACCACCGCCTCGCCGGGCATCAGGTGCAGGTGATAAGTGTTGGCCAGCACCATCTGCGCCCCGGTGTCGGCCAGCTGGGGCACGCTCACCCCCTTCACCGAGGCGGCGGTGCCCACGGGCATGAAGCGAGGCGTCTGCACCGGCCCGTGCGGGGTATGAAAACAGCCGCAGCGGGCGCGGCTGTGGGGGCAGCGGGCCGTGATCTCGAAGCGGAAGGATGGCTGCGCGGGCGAGGCCGCAACGGGGGTCGAAGGGGAATCGGAACGGCTGGTCACGGGCGGCTCCACCGGATGCAAAGGTGAGGCACGGGTCCACCGGCCACGCCGCCCCCGCACCGCTTCTGAGCGACGCTACGCGCCCCCGATGAGCCCTCCGAGCCGGTCCCCCTCCCCTCCGGGCCCGCAGCCCCGGCAGACTCCGGGCTGGCTGCGCGACCTGACCGGCGCCTGGATCTTCTATTCGGTGCTGCCGGCCTGGCCCGCGATCGCACCGCGCTTCGAACGGATCGCCCGCTTCGCCCCCTGGATCGGGGCCCTGCTGGGTGCCGTGCAGGCGCTCCTCTGGTGGGGACTGGAAGGGCATGTCCCCCTGCTGGCCCAGGTGTGCCTGGTGCTGGCCGCCGGGCTGGCCCTCAGCGGCGGACTGCACATGGACGGAGCCATGGACACCGCCGATGGCCTGGCGGCCGGCGAGCGGCTGCTGGAGGCGATGGCCGACAGCCGGGTCGGGGCGAGCGGTGCGCAGGCGCTGGTGATGGTGCTGCTGCTGCGGGCAGGAGGCCTCGCCGCCCTGGGCCCGCTGGCCCCAGCCGCTCTGCTCTGGGCAGGCGCCTGGAGCCGGGTGTCGCCGCTGATCGCGATGGCCCGCTTCCCGTACCTGCGCGAGCGGGGCAGCGCCGGCTTCCATCGCCGTCACTGGGCCGGGCTGGCAGCGGAGCTGCGGCCGAC
>CAYNGR010000074.1:12500-14121 GCA_964396755.1 uncultured Cyanobium sp.
CTGCCGCGCTGGCCGCGCTCGAAGATCAGGTCGCGCTCAGGCTCGGGGATCTCCGGGCCACCATCCCAGACCGTCAGTCGCACGCCGCCATCGGGATCCGGCCCGAGATGCAGCCCGACGGGGGCCTGGGGAGCGCTGTAGCGGAAGGCGTTCTCCAGCAGATTGGCGACGATCTCGGCCACCGCGCCGCTGTCGCCGCGCCACTGGGGCAGCGGGCCTGGCGCGCTCCAGTGGCGGCCCGAGAGGGCAGCGCTGGCGGCGGCGCGCTGCAGCAGGGGGGCCAGCGTCTCGGCCAGGGGCTGGCCCTCCGGGCCGCTCAGCAGGGGGGGCAGCAGCAGCGGCTGCGGAGCCGCCGGCATCGCCGTGCGGGCCTCAGCGTCCACCAGATCGCTGATGGCATCGACGTAGCGGTGCAGCTGACGCTCCTCGGCCAGCAGCCCATCGACCAGTTCATGGTGTTCGCTGCGGGGACCGAGGCGGCGCTGCAGCAGCTGCGCGAAGGTGCGCAGCGCCGTCAGCGGATTGCGCAGCTGATGCACGAGCAGGCGTAACTGCTGCTCCTGCTCCTCGAGGCGGGCTGCCAGGCGCTGCTGCTCATGATCGAGCAGCAGCGCCTCGGTGAGGCAGAGCGCCACGGCCTGCAGGCGCTGCCGCAGCGGTTCGGGCCAGTCGCCGCCAAGACTTTCCACCTGCATGGCGCCCAGCAGACGCTGGCGATGGCGCAGCGGCAGCCAGCGCCGCTCATCGGTCGGCTGGCGCAGGCGGCTGTGCTGATCGACGGCCGGCAGGCGGCGGCCATCGACGGGCCACTGGCCGACCGGTAGCAGCGTGGGGGGCCCCTCAGGAGGCTGATGCGTCACGTAGACCACCAGCGAGCGCACCTGCGGACTGTCGACGAACTGGTCGAGCTGATGGGCCAGAAGGCTGAGAAACCGCTCTGAGACTGGAATCACAGCGATCGAGAGCCGGCGGGGCGCTGGGGCGACACCACCAATCTGGCGACCCGCTGCGGAGAATTCCGGAAAAAAGCTTTAGGATCCAACGTATCGGCCGCTACTTCTTCCCTGCCCGTCAGGGCGGAGCGTCCCCGTCGAGGAGCCGCGCTCGGCCAAGGGTTGCACAAACCTTTGAGTTGAGGCTACAGCAGAGGCAGTTCCGCCTCTTCTCTGTCCCGATGTGCCGCTGACGCGGCCAGCGGGCCTCCACCGTGACGTCCCGCCCCAGGCGTGGCCGCAGAACGTAGAGGCGTGGATCCGCCGGCGGAGACGCCGGTGGACCGGCTTGCGGTCAACCGTGTCCGGAGCGTTCCGTTCCTGGCCCGGCCGACTCGGCCCCATTCCTGCCGTCCTTTTCTCCACTCCCTTCGGGAGCCCGTTCATGTCCAAGAAGCGCAAGCGGATCAGCCGCCGCCGCCTGGCCGGCCAGCGGGTGCTGGCTCATGTCCCCACCTACCACCTTGAGACGGGCTCTCACAAACCCGTCACGGCCGCGCGCCGCTACATCGCCGCCAGCGAGCTGGTGCCCCCGGCGATCCTGAACGTGCGCCGCAACGAGCACACCACCGACCGCTTCTTCTGGGGCGAGAAGGGCCTGTTCAGCGCCCAGTACGCCGAGGAAAACC
>CAYNGR010000075.1:0-14065 GCA_964396755.1 uncultured Cyanobium sp.
CACACTCTGCAGCGGTGTTGACGGCGGTTGCTTGGGCTGACGCGGTGCCGGTGATGTGCGCTGCTCCATTCAATAGGTTGATGACATTGTTGAGACCGTTCCAGATGCCTGCAGCAACGGCACCATTGATCACAGCGTTCCCACAGGCATCCATCATGCCGTATTCCAAGACTTCCGTCTCTGTGAGGGTGGTTCCACTGGCGTCAAACATGACTGATGTCAGCACCGCACTGGCCGTGCCATTGATTTCCTGGATCTTGCCGTCTGTTCCCGAGGATTTGATCGTGCTGTATGGGAATGTGTCCTCGTTTTGCAGGATGCCGAGGCCGTTGAAGACGCCGGCTGCCACGGCTCCGTTGATAAAAGAGAATGTTTGCGCCTGGGTTGCGGTTGCGGTGGCAGAGCCGATCAAACGGTTATTGCCTTGACCCAGCTCGATCAAGCCAACATTGAATACTCCGGCTGCGACCGCGGCATTGGCCAGTGAGCAGCCCTCTGCGGCTGAAAGGGTGGCCGCGCCGGTGCCGTTGATGGTATCTGAACCATTCCCAGCGTTAATGGTTCCAATGTTAATAATGCCGGCCCCAACTGCACCGTTGATAAGATTCTCGTAGGCCAAGGCTACTGATGTGGCATTGCCAAAGCCGGTAATCTGATCACTTCCATTTCCCATCAAAGTGGTTCCGGCATTGATGATCCCAACGGCGCCTGTAATCAGGGCACCGGTGTCATTAAGGAAGACCCCCATCGCGTTGCCGGTTCCATACAGAAAGTCGCCGCCATCGTTGAAATTAATGGTGGCGCCGAAATCGATGGCCACTCCCGTGGCCAGGGCAAGGACAAATCCGCAATCAGTGTCCAGGTTGGTGCGCACTGAGCTGGAAGTCCCGCTGATGATATCTGCGCTGCGGGAGAGCGTAATCACGTTGTTTTTTTCGGGCTCCGATTCTTCGGGCACGAAGACTCCAAATGAGGAGGTTACTGTGTTTCCTCCAGTGCGCCATGATCCTTGCTTGGTGGTGCCGACGTAATAGCCATCTGGAAAAAGCGCAACGGTCCTAGTGGGGTCGAAGAAAATTTCGAGGATGCTCATGCGCTGACGTCTTTCATTCAATTTTAAGTCTAGCCGGGGAGGGGGCGGCGTCAACCCTGCCGCTTGCCCGCCCGCTCTGTCCGCTCTTGGATGAGTTTTGGCATGGCGTGGGGCCTGCAGGTCGCGCGGCTCTATGGCGTTTGGCTGGGGGGGGTGACTGTTGCGCTTTGCAGGATCTTGGGATGCGAATTGGGTGCTGCCTGATTGGGCGCAGCCGCCTGCTAGAGGCGTGTCGCACATAAACCAGCCCCCCTGCCAGCTCCAGCCGCTGCCAGATCCGCCCAGAACCCAGTGACTGCAGTGGTTCTGCCTGGGAGAATGGTGCATGAGCAAGACCTTCCGTCCCTGGAACCCCGAGCAGACGCTGCTGCCACCCTCACCGGTGGACTGGCTGCCGCAGAACCATCTGGTGTTCTTCCTGCTGGATCTGGCCGCTGAGCTGGATCTCGGTGAGATCCACGCTGACTACCGCCAGAAGGATCCCCGCGGCGAGAAGGCTTACGCCCCGCGGATGATGATGGTGTTGCTCCTGTACGCCTACTGCGTCGGGCTGCCCAGTTCCCGCAAGATCGAAAAGTCCTGCTGGGAGGATGCGGCCTTCCGGTTGCTGACCGGTAACCAGCAGCCGGACCACAGCCGGATCAGCGGCTTCCGCCGCCGCCATCTGGGCGCCCTGGCTGGCCTGTTCGTCCAGGTGCTCAAGATCTGCCAGAAGGCGGGATTGGTGAGCCTGGGCCATGTGGCACTGGATGGCACCAAACTCCGCGCCAATGCCAGCAAGCACAAGGCCATAAGCCACGAGCGGATGCTCAAGTCCGATCGACAGCTGGAAGGCGAGATGCGGGCGCTGCTGCGCAAGGCCGAGCTGATCGACGCCCAGGAGGACGGCCAGTACGGCAAGGGCAAGCGAGGTGACGAGCTGCCGGATGAACTGCAGCGCCGCTCCAGCCGTCTGGAGTGGATCCTCAAGGCCAAGGTCGAACTGGAAGCAGAGGCAGCAGCGGCCAAGGCCCGCCAACGAGACGAGCAGGCCGTGGCGGCTGAGCAAGAGGCGACAGGAGCCGAGACCAGCGGCGATGAGCAGCGCAGCAAACGGGCGGCACGCCGCAGCCCTGGTGCGCGCAAGCGCGCCGATGACGCCGAGAAGCTGGCGACCCTGAAGGCAGCAGCTGCTGGCCTGGAGCGAGCTACCATGGCGCTAATCAGGACAGAAGTCCACGCGAGCTGCTGCGCCCAGCACCTCATGAATCCTACGCCGAGTGGTTGGTCATGGGCTTCGGGTTTGGGCAACGACAGTCATCGAGATCCTGATCTGGTGCAGAGGATTGAGCGGCCGGCCCCCGGCCGGGAGTGAGGCCGATCCGCCTTTTGCGGGCGAATCAACCTCATTCCCTGGGGCCTGGGTTTCTGAATTTCAGGCAGCGACAGCTTCCTGCGGTCGACGGAGATTCACCTGCACGATCTGTGGCTGAGACCAATCGCGTGGTGGCCTGGCCCAGCGGCTTGGATGATGCTGACGAGCCTGCTCGTAGGTCTCCTGCCGGATCGAGCAGCTCGCATCAGCTGCACCGTAGTGACGCTGGTTCGGCGTCATGTATTTGATGCCGCTGTGGCGATGCTCAGTGTTCTACCCGTCCACAAAGCCATTCAGCCAGGTTTGCACTGAGAGCAGGTCCCGGAAGCGCGGCAATGGATAGCTCTGGTGATATTTGATGGTGCGGAACCATGATTCAGCATAAGCGTTGTCATTGCTCACGCGCGGCCGGGAGAAGGATAGGGAAATGCCGAGCTCGGCCAGCTTGGCGGCCAAGGTGTAGAGGTGCATCGGAGCTCCATTGTCGGCGTGCAGGATCGTGGGCGATCCTGAGCTGATCCCTTCATCACGGCACACCCGTTCACAAAAGTCCCTGGCCAGCTCGCCGCATTCACGATCGCGTACCTCCACTCCGAGGATGCACCGGCTCCACACATCTATCACCATATAAAGGTAATAGAACTGATCCTTCACTGGCCCGGGTGGCAGGGTGATATTCCAGGCCAGCACTTGATAGATGCCCGTCGTCTCCAGAGCGGGTGGCTCTCTTGGCTCCCGCGGCTGGCGGCTCCTGCCGCGACGATTCACAAGGCCCTCCTGGCGCATGATGCGCTAAATCGTGGACTCCGAATCCACGTCGCTTCTCTCTTCAGCAAGAATCGCCACGATCTGATTCGGCTTGAGATCGGCAAAGCGTTGATCATTAATGGTGGAGAGAGTCTTTGGGCGCTCTTCCGCAGTGAATCGATGCATGACACGCCTGGAGGAACCCTTGCGTTGATCGCGGCTGAATCCCTGGGCTCGAATCATCAGGTCCCATCGCCGCAGCGTGCGTGTCGCAAGGCCGAAAAGATCAGCAATGGCCTTGGCCGAAACGCCACGATTGATGCCTTCCTGCAGAAGCGTGACGATCGCACTGCGATCCTCGGATGGAATCAAGGCTCCTCGTCCGGCTGAAAGATCTGCTTGAACCTTTTTGAGAGCATCAACAACGTTGCCGCTTTGGCGAGTGCTTTATTCCTTCTGCAGTTCACGCTCCAGCTGGCGATTCCGCCGGATCAGTTCCTGATTCTTGCGCTGCAGGTCCCGCTGATCAGCCATGCTCGGCGCGCTGGGGCCATTGGCATCCTCAGCGGCCTGGCGCCAACGCGCAACCTGCTTGGGGTACAGGCCCCGTTCTCTGCAGAACGTCCTCAGCTCGGTTTCGCCCAGGCCTGCGGCCTGGATCACCGCCGAAAGCTTGTCGGCAACGCTCCACTGCTCTGGGGGCTTGGCGCTGGCAGGCACCAGCTGGCCCTGTTTCTGCCATTGGCTACGCCAGTTGTAGATGGTCTGCGCCGTGATCCCCGTGTCCCGGGCGATCTCAGCCACGCTCTCGCGGTTCGGAGGGCTCATCCCGATCCGGACGGCTTCCCGCAAGACGGCGTCATCGGGCGGTTGCATGGTCGTCGGTTGGGCCCCCTGGTGGACGGGGCAGACCGAGCAGACAACTTGGCTGCCAGTGGGTAAGGCGCTGACCAGCCTTTACCCGGCCTCGGCGTTCATGCTTCGATCGGACAATGTCCCGGGGTTCATTGCCCAGGCTCTACGGGAATGGTGTGAGGTCAGCACCACCACCAGCACGGCCTACATCGCGCCAGGATCGCCGTGGGAGAACGGCTTTTCCGAGTCAGTCAATGGCCGGTTCCGGGATGAGTTCCTCAACACCGAGCTGTTCACCACAGCTCCAGAAGCGCAGATCCTGGCCGATCGCTGGCGCTGGGAGTACAACGCTCGCAGGCCGCACTCGGCCCTCCAGGGGCTGACGCCCCTGGAAGCAGCTCAACAGGGAGCTGCCGCATGACCACAACCACCCACTTTCTTAAGGCCTGGACCGATAAAGGAGGGCATGTCAACGAGACATCGGTCTGTATCGACGACAGCACCCTTTCGCCCCCCAGTGGGTGCCGCACCAGAACACAAGCCTGCTCACCGGTTGGACTGGGCCAGCTTGGAGTGGTCCGTGCCCACGCAGGAGGGCGAATCGGCATCGATCGATCCCGGCGAACACAGCCTTGGCGCGTCCGATGGATCCCGGGGCGAAGCCGATGATCCGGTCCCGCAGCCTCGCAGGAGCTCCGGTGCTGGGAAGCCGGCTAACGGATTTGAACCGATGGCCTTCGCTTTACAAAAGCGCTGCTCTACCGCTGAGCTAAGCCGGCTGGAGCCTTACTTTACGCGTGGGCCAGACTCCACAGCGTCAGCTGGGTGCGGTTGCGGCAGCCGGTCTTGGCCAGCAGGCTCGAGACGTGGCTTTCGACGGTGCGCGGGCTCAGCACCAGGGTCCGGGCGATGCCGCGGTTGCTCTCCCCCTGGCGCAGCAGCTCGAGAACCTTCTGCTCCGCTGGCGTGATCACTGCCAACGGCTTGCGGTGGGCTGCCGCTGAAGGGGAGGCGGGCTGGGGGAACGGCATCGCGGACAGGCTGCTGCTGCCAGCGTTCCCAGCAGCGGTCGCCTGGTGCGCGCGCCGCCCGTCAGGCCTCAGCCAGGCAGGCTGGCCACGGGGGCATCGGAGCCGCCGTCCGTGCTGCTGGTGGGAGCGGCCTCGCCGGATCCATTCGTGGCATCAGCCTCCGCATCCGGGGCCTCTGCCCCCGTGGTTTCGTCGGCTTCGCCGTCCTCAATGGCATCGGCCGGCAGGGGCGTCGGTCGCGTGCGCTTGATCGGCAGATTGGCGAGCAGGGCCGTCACCCGATCCTCGGTTTCGAGGCTGACATCGCAGCTCTCCAGATCGATCTCCACGTAGCGCTGCACCACCGCCAGGATCTCGCGGCGCATCTGTTCCAGAAGCTCCGGGTTGAGGTCGCTGCGGTCGTGGGCCAGCACCAGCTGCAGGCGCTCGCGAGCTGTGGTGCCACTGGGCTTCTGCCGGCCCAGCAGGCGATTGATGTAGTCCAGCAGGGTCATCGCCTTGTGAAGAGTCCGGTGATTTTCCTGATCTTGCCCATCAGTCGGGCCCGCAGGCCGCGTCGCTCACGGGTGGGGTCGTTGAGTTCCACTGTCTCACCGCAGAGACGGCGGGCGATGTCCAGGTAGTCGCGGCCCGCGGGGGAGGTCTTGTCCTGGAGGGTGAGCGGTTCGCCGCGGTTGGTGGAGACGATCACCTGCTCGTCCTCCACCACAAGGCCCAGCAGTGGCAGGGCCAGCAGATCGGTGACCTCGTCCACCGACAGCATCTCCTGATTGACCACCATGTGGGGGCGCACCCGGTTCAGCACCAGCTGCACCGGCGTCACGTTCATCGTGCCCAGCAGACCGATCACCCGGTCGGCGTCACGCACCGCCGAGACCTCCGGGTTGGTGACCACGATGGCCTCGCTGGCGGCTGCGGCGGCGTTGCGAAAGCCTTGCTCCACCCCCGCCGGTGCGTCGATCAGCACGTAGTCGGAGCGTTCGGCCAGCAGCGAGACGATCTGCTGCATGTGCTCTGGGGTCAGCCACTCGAGCATGCGCGGGTTGCCCGCGGGCAGCAGCGTCAACGAGGGCACAAGCTTGTGCTTCACGAGGGCCTGTTCAAGCCGGCAGGTCTCGGCAAGCACGTCCTGAGCGGTGTAGACGATGCGGTTTTCGAGGCCCAGCAGCAGATCCAGGTTGCGCAGGCCGAAGTCGGCATCGAGAACGGTCACCTTGTGGCCCAGCCGCCCCAGGGCGACCCCTAGGTTGGCGGTGAGGGTGGTCTTGCCGACCCCCCCCTTGCCTGAGCAGATGACGATGGTGCGGGCGGGGACTGACGTCACGGCGGCGTTAGGCGTCGCCGCAGACTAAGGCCAGTTGTCCACCCGCCGGTCAATTGCGGCGAGATCGCCATCCCTGGCCCGTGGCGACTCGACAGGCTGTGTTGCCTCGCCTAGAACGGCGCTTCCGCTGCGTCGTCTCGATGAGCCAGGCTGCATCGCCGCACCAGCGCCTGCTGGTCATGCCGGAGGATGGTGCCCAGGCGGTCATCGATCTGATCGATGCCGCCCGCTGTGAGCTGCTGCTCAAGCAGTTCAAGCTTCAGTCCAGCGCCATCCTGCAGGCCCTGCGCCGTGCCCATGACCGTGGCGTGCTGGTGCGCGTGATGCTGAATCCGCACACCTCCGGCGGTGACCGCTGGAACGATGAGGCCTATGCCGCCATCGAGAGCTGGGGGGTGCAGGTGGCCTGGACCCATGAGGCCTTCCCGGTCACCCATGAGAAGTCGATGGTCATCGATCGAGAAGCGGTGCTGATCGCCACCTTCAACCTGGCGGACAAATACTTCACCCAGACCAGGGATTTCGGCGTCGTCTCCCACGATCCGGCCGTCGTCGCCCAGGTGATCGCCGGCTTCGAGGCCGACTGGCATCGTCAGTTCTTCGAACCGGAGCTGACCGTCGGGTTGGTCTGGAGCAGCGCCCACAGCCGCGGTCAGATGGCGCGCATCATCGACGCGTCCCGCGAGACCTTGTGGATTCAGCACCCCAAGTTCGTCGATGCGGTCATTCTCGAACGCATCGTCTGTGCCAGGGACCGCGGTGTGAAGGTGAGGGTGCTGTGCGGAGGCAAGCACGGCATCAGCGACTGGGACATCTACGACACCTTTTCATCGCTGCGGATCATGCAGCGCTTCGGCGTCAAGATCCGCCGCCAGAAGCATCTCAAGCTGCACGCCAAGCTCATCCTTGTGGATGGTCACTTCGCCCAGACGGGCTCGATGAACATCGATCGCAGTGCCTTTGACGTGCGTCGAGAGCTCGGCATCGAATGCGATGCCCCCGATGTCGTCTCCAGGATGAAGCAGGTCTTCCAGCACGACTGGGAGCAGGCCAACAAGTACAGCGCCCCCGATCCGCTCGATCCCAGCGCCCACGAGCATGGCGAACTGCCCCCCGATCCCCACTTCGTGCATGACTGAGGCCGCCCCCTCACCGGCGTCGCCCCCCAGCCACCGCCAGCTGTTCGTCGGCATGCTGCAGGTGGCCCTCTCGGCCTTCGGCGGCGGTCTGTCGGCCTGGAGCCAGCGCATCGTCGTCGAGCAGCGCCGCTGGCTGAGCAACGAGCAGTTCCTCACCGGGCTCACCGTGGCACGGCTGTTCCCCGGGCCCAACCAGATCAACATGGCGGTCTACATCGGTGCCCATTTCCATGGCATCGGTGGCGCCGTGGTGGCTCTGGCCGGCATGCTGCTGGTGCCCTTCAGCTTGCTGATGCTGCTGGGCATGGTGTATTTCAGCGTGCATGAGCTGCCCGCCGTCGATCGCGTCCTGGCCGGCGTCGTCGCTGCCGCAGCCGGCATGGCCCTGTCGATGGGCTTCAAGATTCTCGATCAGTACTGGAAGGATCCTGTGGCCCTGCTGCTCGCGGCGGGCAGCTTCATCGCGATGCAGGTCTTTCATGTGCGGCTGATTCCGTTGGTGCTCGTCGCCGGTCCCCTGGCGATGGCCTGGTACTGGCCGCGTGGGCGTCAGCCCCATCGCGATGCCGAGGAGGTCGTCTGATGCCGAGCGCCTCGCTGCTGCTGGCAGCTCAGGCGGCCGGTCCGGCAGCCGCTGCCCATGCCGCCAGTTGCCACGCCGCCTCCCTCGGCGACTGGCGCAATCTGCTGTCGGTGATCTGGGACTTTCTCAGCCTGTCGTTGTTCTCCTTGGGCGGCGGCAACACGCTGCTGAGCGAATATCACGAGCTGAGTGTCAACAAGTACTGCTGGCTCAGCTCCAGCCAGTTCGCCGACATCTACGCGCTGGCCGAAGCCGCTCCCGGTCCCAGTTCGATGATCGTCGGACTGCTGGGCATGGGCGCGGCCTGGAAGGAGGGGCCGCTGTGGGGCCTGCTCAGCGGCGTGGCGGCCGAGGTGGCGATCCTGCTGCCCTCCACGCTGGTGATGGTCGTCGCCTGCCTGAGCTGGAACCGGCTGCGCGATTCCCCCTGGCGCATCGCTTTCGAGCGGGCGATGGGTCCGCTCACCCTCGGCATCCTGTTTGCCGTCGGCCTCAAGATCCTGCGCACCGCCGACACCAACACTCCCGGGGTGATCGTCTCGATCGTGGTCTGCGTGCTGATGCTGCGCACGCGCATCTCGCCGCTGTGGTTCATGGCCGTGGCTGGAGTGCTGGGCGCCGTTGGCCTGATCAACCGCTGAAGCTCAGCTGGCCAGCGGCCAGCAGGGAGAGGCCGGATCGATGCGGATCTCGCCGTTTACCAGGCGGGCCTCCTCCGCCTGGCCGTCGGCGGGTGCCTCCTGGGGGCCGCGGGCGACCGCAGCGGCGATGCGCAGCTGCAGCGGGCGCAGCTGCAGGGCGGTGATGCGGGCCTCGTCATTGCCCTGGCAGCCGGCGTGGGCCACCCCCCGCAGTCGTCCCCACACCAGCACATGGCCGGCGGCGCTGATCCGGGCCCCAGGGTTCACATCCCCCAGCAGCAGCACCGAACCGTCGCTCTGCAGATGGTCGCCGGAGCGCAGCGTGCCCCGGTGAATCGTCAGGTCGCCTGGGTCGGCCGATGGAGCCGCAGCCACCGCGTTCCCCGTGGCCGCCGGGGTTTCGGTCTCCAGCCCCAGGGCGGCTGCGGCCACCAGGGTCTCGGCGCGCTGGCAGGACACCCGCTGCAGCATCAGCTGCTGGCGTTCGAGCAGCTCCTGGATCGCCCGCAGCTCCCGCAGCTTCAGCCACCATTCGCATGCTTCCAGCACCACGCCACCTCTCAGGTCTGTGCCGCTGAGGCAGTAGCGCACCTCCTCGATCGGCGTGGCAGCACCGCGCAGGTCGGGCAGTCGCAGCCGGTGGGGCTGCCCCGCCGGCAGGCCTGGGATCAGGGAGGCGGCCATCGCTGGGTCTGGAGAGCGCTTCAGGGTACGGAGCGGTCCAGTCCTGCGGTACCCCGCGATGGGATCGTCCTGGCAGATCGGGCCGGCTCAGTCAGGCTGCGGCACGCCTGACGCCGGGGCGGAGGGCGGGGTGTCGTGGCGGGGCCATGGCTGCCGTTCCTGTTCCAGCGCCTCGCTCACCTCGCGCGGGTGGATCAGCCAGGCGGTCTGCTCGCTGCGGGCCAGGGTGTCCACCAGCACGGAACGCTGCTCCAGGGCGCGCAGGTCCTGCCCGTCCCAGAGCCTCAATCCCCCTTTGTAGGTGTGATACCCGCGGCTCGAGCGCAGTTGCAGCGCGCAGCTGCCCTCCGGATCGAGGCCGGCCTGCCCCGCCAGGCTGCGGGCCCGGGCTAGCAGCTCCAGCCGTTCGGCGTTGCTGTAGGCACTCACGTCCGTGGCGCGCAGCAGCCGGCGGTCCAGCAGGCGAGCGCAGGGATCGGCCAGTTCCGGCGGTCCCTCCTCGCGCCAGCGCAGCAGGTGATAGCCGCTGCGGATGTCGTCGTTGGCCAGGTAATCATCGATGCCCAGCTCCTGCTGATGCCAGAGCCAGCGGGATATCGGTTCATCCGCCGGCACCCGCTCAGGGCCCAGCCGGCGTGCCACGGCGACGGCGCGACAGAGCAGCCAGGTGCTGACCACGTTGAGCCGGTGGTTGTAGACGGAGCGGTACATCAGATGGCGCACCACTAGGTAGTGCTCCACGGCCATCAGGCCCTTGGGGTGCACCGCCAGTTGCCCGTCGGGCGACAGCGTGAGTGAGGCCAGGATCCGCTGCAGATCCAGCTGGCCGTAGCTGGTGCCGGTGCTATGGCTGTCGCGCAGCAGGTAATCGAGTCGGTCGCAGTCCAGCTGGCTGCTCACCAGGGCAGCGATGGCAGCGCAGGGATGGCGGCCGTGTTCCAGCAGGTCGGCCACTTCGGCGGCCAGGCCTGGCTGCTCGGCCTCCAGCCTCTCCCGCAGCTGCGGGTGCTCGCGGATCAGCCGACCGGACCAGCTCTCATGGCGCAGGCCGAACATTTCCTCGCCGGAGTGGCTGAAGGGTCCGTGACCGACGTCGTGCAGCAGCGCCGCGGCGTACAGGGCACGACGCTGGCTGGCCAGCTGCGGGGCTTCGCGCAGCAGCCCGTTCAGCGCCAGCCGCGCGATGTGCAGCACTCCCAGGCTGTGGGTGAAGCGGCTCGATTCGGCTCCCTGGAAGGTCAGGTAGGCGGTCCCCAGCTGACGGATCCGCCGCAGTCGCTGGAAGGGCGCCGTGTCGATCAGGTCGATGGCCAGCGCTTCAGCCGGATCGTCCCGGTCCAGCTGGATGGCGCCGTGCAGCGGGTCGTGATAAGTGCGCAGGCTCATGACGCCTCACCCGCGCGGATCCGCTCCACCAGCAGGTCTTCGGCCTGCGTCAGCCAGGGGTCGTCGGCGCCGCCGGGGTTGAGCGGCTCCGGCCCCTCGAGGCTCAGATCCGGTTCGATGCCGAGGTTCTGGATGTCCCGACCGCCGGGGGTGACGTAGCGGGCCACGGTCACCGCCAGGCCGCTGCCATCCCCAAGCGGAATCAGCGACTGGATCAGTCCTTTGCCGAAGGTGCGGCTGCCCACCAGGGCGGAGCGGTCGTCGTCCTGCAGGGCCCCCGCCAGGATTTCGGAGGCACTGGCGGTGCCGCTGTTGACGAGGGTGAGCATGGGCCCTGCGTACAGCTGGCCAGGTGCCGCCCGCTGGATGTCCTGGAGTCCGCCGCGGTCTTCGGTGGCCACGATCGTGGCCGCGTCGAGCAGGGTATTGGCCACCGCCAGGCCGGCCTGCACCAGCCCCCCGGAGTTGTTGCGCAGATCCAGCAGCAGTCCCTCGATCGGAGGCTGCTTGGCTCCGGCCTCGGCGAAGCCGATCAGGGCATCGCGCACCTGCTGCGGCACCGGTTCGCTGAACTGGGTGATGCGCAGGATTCCCAGGCTGTGGCCGTCGCGCTCGATGCGGGAGCTGCGCACCGGCCGCAGGTCCACCTCCCGGCGCCTGAGCACCACCTCCCGCGACCGCTGGCTACCCGGGGCCCGCACAGTCAGCAGCACCTCGCTGCCTGAGCTGCCGCGCAGGCGGGCGGCGGTGGCCTCCAGCCCCAGCTCGGCGCAGGGCTGGCCGTCCACTGACAGCAGCTCGCTGCCCGAGACGATGCCGGCTTCGGCCGCAGGGGAGCCTTCCAGTGGCGCGATCACCACGATCCGCTGGCCATCGCGCAAGGCCAGCTGCAGTCCCACGCCGCTGACCGTGCCGCGCGTGTTCGACTGCAGGGTGTTGAACTCGGCCGGTCGCAGCAGGCGGGTGTAGGGGTCTCCGATCGGGGCGAGCATCGCCTCGATGGCGTCGTAGGCGTCGCGGGAGGTCTGGATCGGCCGTTCCAGCGTCCTCTGACGCAGTTGCCGCCAGTGCAGCTCCTCGAGCTGTTCGGGGTCGACGTAGCTCTGATTCACCAGCCGCCAGGCTTCCACCACCAGCTGCTGGGCGTCGCTGAGGGCTGCAGCAGGCGCGGCCGCGCCGCCGAGCAGCAGCAGCAGTGTCAGCAGAATGACCCAGCCGCGGCGCAGACCTTGACTTGAGCGACGTGGCCATGGGGCGGCAAGCCCTCCCGGGCGCCCTGTTGCAAACGGTTGAGCGGCGGGCGTATGGGGAGCGGCGGAGCTCACAGGCGGGGCGAGACGGTCGGTAGACTCTCGCAACCAAAGCCCCACGCTGCATGGCGAACTCGTCTCCTGCCGCACCCGACGCCAAGAACCCCGTCTACAACTGGTTCGACGAGCGTCTTGAGATCCAGGCGATCGCCGATGACATCTCCGCGAAGTACGTGCCCCCGCACGTCAACATCTTTTATTGCCTGGGCGGCATCACGCTGGTCTGCTTCCTGATCCAGTTCGCGACCGGCTTCGCGATGACCTTCTATTACAAGCCGACGGTGGCTGAGGCCTACGCCTCGGTGCAGTACCTGATGACCGACGTCAGCTTTGGCTGGCTGATCCGCTCCGTGCACCGCTGGAGCGCCTCGATGATGGTGCTGATGCTGATCCTGCACGTGTTCCGCGTGTACCTCACCGGTGGTTTCAAGCGTCCTCGCGAGCTCACCTGGGTCACCGGCGTCACGATGGCCGTGATCACCGTG
Source organism: uncultured Cyanobium sp. (assembly GCA_964396755.1). GTDB lineage: Bacteria > Cyanobacteriota > Cyanobacteriia > PCC-6307 > Cyanobiaceae > Cyanobium. The sequence continues at coordinate 12,633 of CAYNGR010000075.1, forward strand.
TCCTTCGGTGTCACCGGCTACTCCCTCCCGTGGGATCAGGTCGGTTACTGGGCTGTGAAAATCGTCAGCGGTGTCCCCGCAGCCGTTCCCGTTGTGGGCGATTTCATGGTTGAGCTGCTCCGCGGTGGTGAGAGCGTCGGCCAGGCCACCCTTACCCGCTTCTACAGCCTTCACACCTTCGTGTTGCCCTGGCTGCTGGCGGTGTTCATGCTCGTCCACTTCCTGATGATCCGCAAGCAGGGCATTTCAGGTCCCCTCTGATCAGTTCGGAATCAGGTCGTTCCCCACTACCCTTCGTTCATCAGCCCCTCCTGCCATGCACATCCTCAAGAAGCCAGATCTCACCGATCCCAAGCTGCGGGCCAAGTTGGCCAAGGGCATGGGTCACAACTATTACGGCGAGCCTGCCTGGCCGAACGATCTCCTTTACATCTTCCCGGTCGTGATTCTCGGGACCATTGCCTGCCTTGTCGGCCTGGCGGTTCTCGATCCGGCCATGTTGGGCGACCGCGCCGATCCCTTCGCCACTCCGCTTGAGATTCTTCCCGAGTGGTACCTGTATCCGGTCTTCCAGATCCTGCGGGTCGTTCCCAACAAGCTTCTCGGCATCGCTCTCCAGACGATGATCCCCCTGGGTCTGATGCTCGTGCCCTTCATCGAGAGTTTCAACAAGTTCCAGAATCCTTTCCGTCGTCCGATCGCCATGGCGGTCTTCCTGTTCGGAACGGTGTTTACCATCTATCTCGGCATCGGCGCTGCCCTTCCGATCGATAAGTCCCTCACCCTTGGTCTGTTCTGATCCGTCTGAGGGTCTGAAATAATCCAACCATCACAGGCCGCGGCGTCAGCCGCGGCTTTTTTTGTGCTCCGTCTCCTGCTGGGCTTGTCTGTCGCTGTCGTGCAGGCAGCTTCGGCCGATGGTCTTCTGATGTGATGTCTGTTGCAATCTGCGACAACCGCATCAGTGCTCCGGTACCAGACCAGCTCTCAGGCTTCAGCCCTGTCGCCTGTCGACCAACGATTCTGCGAGCTGCGCCGCGACTCCTGCCCGCAGTCAGCGGGACTCCATGCCGTGGGAGGGGGAGGAGGTGAACCGGGACCTGAGGCTGACTGTGCGCTGGTGACTGGTTGTTGGTGTGACGCCAGGGGATCCATCGACGTCCCGGCTTGGCCAACACAGCCAACCACTCAGATCCAGGTGGCGTCTCACCTGCCGCGAGGTCAGCGGAACGGAGATCGTCGCGCCTGCGTGCCTGGCTCTGTTGTCAGCAACGGCGGCCCTGTGCTAAATTTTTGGACTGCGCGGCGCCGGGCAAGGCCTCCGCTGCGCAAGCCGAACCGAAAAGGACCTCGGTCCTCCATGGTGTAGGCTTTTTGAGTCGTCGCGAGACGACGAGCCCGCGGAGGTTCCGAGAGGAGCCGAGAGCGGGAGC
>CAYNGR010000076.1:0-13800 GCA_964396755.1 uncultured Cyanobium sp.
GCTCGGGCCGGCAGCCGCCGACGCTGAGCGGCCCGGCCTTGCTGCCACCCCACTCCCTGGGCAGCTGTCCCCCAGGTCCCCTCCTGACGACGTTCCGTGCCGTTGGCGGGATGGCGTCGATGCTGCAGCGGGTCGCCGTCCTGGCAGGAGCAAGCAACCGCTCCAGCGATCCAGAGGTTGGGCTGGGCGATGGCAGCGGGGGTGAGGCAGGGCTGGTCCCCAGGCTGCAGCCGGCCTCAGAGACTCCCAGCCAACCAGCTGTTCCCTGGGCGGAGGGCCCTCGCTGTCCATGCACCGCCGCATCCGTCGGCAGCTGACAGGCCGCGGGACCTGCGCCGATTCCTGCTGCGGCATCGATGTCCTGCTCGGGATCGCAGCCGCCTGGCCCGACCTGTCGCGGCGCGACCGGCAGCCGGGTGCGGCCGGGTTGACGGCGGCAGATCGCGACAGCTGGCTCCCGCAGCGGCGCTGGCGGAGTGAGCTCCACCGCTGCGGCCCTCCCATCAGGGCGCAGGCGATTCCCTGCGGATGGCCCTGGTGGAGACCGCCACCGTTCCCCAGCGCCATGCCAGGCCCGCCGCCGCTCCGGCAGCGGACGGCGAGCGAGACCCGGCGCCGCAGAGGCGACCCGGGCCCTGCCGCTGCCCCGCTCCCGCTCCGACAGATGTCAGGTCGATGTGTTCACGATCGCGAGGTGCTGCCCGCAGGATCTCCACCCAGGCTGGCCGTCCTGCCCCCGATCGGGCACCTGCCGGCGATCGCCCTGGCGGCCGATGGGGCCTCGGCCAGGTGGCGGCCCCCGATCAGGGCGCTGGCCAAGCCCAGGCAGCGCTGCTAGGAGAGGGCCAGACCGGGCCCGCTCCGCTGATGTCCAAGCGTCCTGCTCCGCTGCGCCGCTCCCTGGCCCTGGCGGCCGTCGTTGCCCTGGCCCTGGTGGGCTGTGAGCGCAAGCCCAGTGCCGAAAGCCGCCGCATCGATCAGCTGGAGCTCAAGATCCAGCAGCTGGAGAGCCGCCTCAACCAGGTGTCCAACCAGGTGAAGCAGCCCGATCGGGGCAGTCGCCTGCCCAAGGGCGCGATCAAGTCGCTCACCTACCGCACCGCCGAGGACGGCAACCGGCTGCGCATCTACTGGGCTGACGGCAGCCAGACCGACCTGGAATGCAACCAGGAGCAGGCGACCCTGGCCTGCGGCTGAAACCCACCACGGGCCCTGCGCGCGCGGCTCAGCGCGTCTGACGCTCCAGCGGCAAAGCCAGCTGGCGCAGCGCCTCCCCCCAGGCGGCCTGCACGCTCCAGCCCTCGCGGCTGGTGAGGCTCAGGGCGATGCCCTTCTCGCCGTAGGCCGCCTCGTTGATGAACACCGGCCAGACCTCAGCGCCTTCCAGCCCGGCCGGCGGCAGATACGGGAGCGTCGCGCCAGCCCCGTCCAGGAACAGCGGATCCCCCGGCCGCAGCGGCTGCCAGTCGCGGCCCAGCCGCTGAGGATGCAGCAGCGCCGCCGGCGACCCATCCGCGTGACGGGGCAGATCCAGGCTGCCGAGGTGGCGATGCACCACCAGCTGGGTAGGCAGCCGCAGGCTGCCCCGCGCCGCCCGCTCCAGGGCCGCCAGGCCGCTCTCGAGGGCCAGGCGGGTCTGCTGCACAATCGCCGGCGCCAGCACCCCCTGCGGCACCGGCCCCACCTCAATCACCAGCCCGCAGGGCCAGCGCTCCACCAGGTAGCCGGTCTGGCGGGCATCGGCCTCATGCAGATACACCGGCAGGCCCAGATCCGCCTGCAGGGCGGCAGCCAGCGCCAGATCCGCCGGCCGGCGTCCGTAGACCACCAGGCTGTTGCCCATGGCGGCCGTGGTGCTGTGCAGATCGAACACCACCGGGCAGGGGGTCTGCCCCGCCGGGCCGCAATCGGCCAGGAGCTGGCGGGCTCGCTCCACCTCCAGCGGCACCGGAGCCGTGGCCTGCAGCAACGACGGATCGAAGCTGCGGTTGAGATCCCGCTCCAGGTAGCGGCGGCAGGCGGCGCGGGCGGCGGGGTTGCCGATGCGCCATTCCAGCCGCAGCGGCGTTTGGGGCGCGCTGGCCGCATCGCGCTGCCACTGCTCCAGCAGCCAGGGAGCGTTGAGCTCGTTGCCATGGGTGCCGGCCACCACGAGCACGCGACCGCTGCGGGGAGAGGCTGAATCGAAGACAACCACGGCGGAGGCAACGGAGGAACCGACAGATCGGCGACAGATCGCCGGGCGGCGCGCCTCGGCGGCAGCCCGCAGGGATGCGGAGGCGCCGCAGCCGCGGCCCCGGGGACAGCCCCGGAGGCCACCGGCGCCAGGCCCTGGGCTCGGCGCGCGCTGTCGCCAGCCATCCTCCCGCGGTTGCGGGCCCGCCGGCCGGTCCCGGGCCACGGCGGGCGCGCCAGAGTGAGGCGATGGCACCTCCGGCCCTTCTCGTCCGCACCGCCCGGGAGCTCTGGCAATGCCAGTGGCGCCAGCTGATGGGCGGCCTGGGCCCCGCCGATGCCCAAGGCCGCTACCGGCGACCGGCAAGCCCGTTCACCGCCCTGCCGCCGCTGCCACCGGACGCCGGCCAACCGGGCGGCCACGTGCTGATCGTCGGCCGCAGCTGCCCCTGGGCGCACCGCGCCTGGCTGGTGCACAGCCTGCGCCGGCTCGCCCCCACGATCGATCTGCTGGTGGTCGATCCCGACCCCCAGGCCGGCCGCTGGCGCTTCAGCGAGCCGTTCGAGGGCTGCGACACGCTCGCCGATCTCTATCGCCGCAGCGGCGCCGCCCGTGGCAGCCGCGCCACCGTGCCGGTGCTGTGGTCCCGCAGCCAAGGGAAGATCGTGGTCGGCGAAAGCGCCCGGCTGATCGAACTGCTCGACCTGTGGCCCTCGACCCACTCCCTGCGGCTGGCGCCGCCGGAGCAGCTGGAGGCGATCCAGACCTGGCGCGACCGCCTGCAGGACAGCGTCAACGACGGCGTCTACCGCTGCGGGTTCGCCCGCAACCAGGCCGCCTACGACGAGGCGGAGGCGGCGTTCTGGGGGACGCTGGACGCCGTGGAGCAGGCGCTGCAGCGGCAGCTCCCGCAGCCATCCGTCAGCGGCGAGAGCCGCGGGGCTGAAGCGCTGCCGCCGGCCGAGCAGCAGAGGGCAGCGAGCCAGGGCAGCGGCGCGGCGCACGCCGGCGGCCCCTGGCTGTGCGGCCCGGCGCCCACCCTGGCCGATGTGCAGCTGTTCCCGACGCTGGTGCGCCTGGAGCTGGTCTACGCCCCCCTGTTCGGCGTCAGCCGCCGCCCCCTGTGGCAGCTGCCGGCACTGTGGGACTGGCGCCGTCGCTTCCACGCGCTCGAGGGCGTGGCCGCCAGCTGCTTCCCGCAGGCCTGGCAGCGCGACTATTTCGGCGCGCTGTTCCCGCTCCACCCCTCGGGCATCATCCCGGCAGGGCCCGATCTGGCCTCCCTGCTCACGGGCATGCCCCCCGCCACCCCCGCCTCCGCGGCACCCCTGCCATGAGTTCCTCCTCCCTGCCCGGCCACAGTCCCTCGGATCCGGTGTTCGAAGGGATGTTCGGCACCTACACGATCACCGCCACCGACCGGCGCGAGGTGCTCGGCTACCGGCTGGCCCTCACCGCCGTGGCGGTGTCGCTGCTGGCCCTGCTGCTGCAATGGCATCAGTGGGGACCGGCCCTGACCTGGCCCTGGCTGCTGCCGCTGGCCGCCGGGCTTGGGCTGGCGCTGCGCTGGATCCACATCTATCTGCGGCCGCTGCACCGGGCGTTGCAGCTGTTCTGGCTGCTGGGCTGCCTGGGAGCCGCCCTGCTGACGCTGCGGGTGGGTCCGGACGCGCTGCTGCCAACCCTCGCGGCCCAGCCGCTGTGGATCCTGGCGGTGGGCCCGTTCTTCGCCGCCCTCACCGGTGTGGGCTTCAAGGAGTTCTTCTGCTTCCGCCGGCCCGAGGCGATCGGCGTGACGCTGCTGCTGCCGCTGGCGCTGCTGGGACGGCTGAGCGGCCTGCTGCCGGCTCAGGCCTGCGGCACCCTGCTGACGGTCGCGGCCGGCCTGCTGCTGTTGCTCTGCCTGCGCAAGTTCCCGATGCCCGCCGCGGCCGATGTGGGCGACAAGAGCGTGTTCGAGCACCTGGCCCGCCAGCGTGCCGGCCTCGCTGACGACAGGTCCGAGGTGGGCACATGAGCGCGATCTCCCTGGTGGGGGTGCGCAAGGACTTCGGCGTCCGCACCCTGTTCGACGATCTGACCCTGCACATCGGTGAGCGCGAGCGGCTCGGCCTGATCGGCCCCAACGGCGCCGGCAAGTCGACGCTGCTCAGGCTGCTGGCGGGCCTCGAGCCCCCCGGCGCGGGCGAACGCCGCGTCGATCCGCGCAGCCGCGTCGTGCTGGTCAGCCAGGAGCCCGAGATCGATCCGGAGCGCACGGTGCTCGAGCAGGTGTTCGCCAGCAGCGGCGAGAAAATGGAGCTACTGCGTCGTTACACCGAGGTCAGCGGCGCCCTGGCCCACGCCCATGCCACGGGCGAGGACGACACGGCCCTGCTGGCGGAACTGGGCCAGCTCAATGCCCGCATGGATCAGAGCCAGGCCTGGGGGCTCGAGCAGCAGATCCGCGAGGTGCTCGATCGCCTCGGCATCGACGACGTGGGCCGTCGCGTCGGCGATCTCTCGGGCGGCTACCGCAAACGCCTGGCGCTGGCGGCGGCCCTGGTGGCCGATCCGGATGTGCTGCTGCTCGATGAGCCCACCAACCACCTCGATGCCGATGGTGTCCAGTGGCTGCAGGGCTGGCTGCAGCGCTTCGGCGGCGCCCTCGTGCTGATCACCCACGACCGCTACGTGCTCGATCAGGTGACGGAACGGATCGTCGAGGTGGACCGCGGCGAGGCGCAGGCCTACAGCGGCAACTACGCCTATTACCTGGCCCGCAAGGCCGAGGAGGAGGCCGCCGCCGCTGCCAGCGAGGCGAAGCTGCGCGGCGTGCTGCGGCGCGAACTGGAGTGGCTCAAGCGTGGACCGAAGGCGCGCAGCACCAAGCAGAAGGCCCGCATCCAGCGGATCGAGGCCCTGCAGGAGACCCCGAAGCGGCAGGCGAAGGGCGAGCTCAGCCTCACCAGCAACCGCCGCCGCCTGGGCAAGCGGGCGATCGAGATCGAGGAGCTGAGCGTCTGGGCCAGCGACGAAGCCCATCAGGCCGGCGCCCCGCCGCTGCTGCAGGACTTCTCCTACGACTTCAGCCCCGAGGACCGGGTGGGGATCATCGGGCCCAACGGCTCCGGCAAATCCACCCTGCTGGATCTGATCGCCGGCCGGCGCACGGCCCAGCTGGGCCGGCTCGAGCTGGGCAGCACCGTCAAGCTGGCCTGCTTCGATCAGCACAGCGACACGGCGCTCGACGGCGTCGATGCGGCCGGCCGCGAACGCAAGGTGATCGACGTGGTGCAGGAGGCCGCCACCCGGGTGGAACTGGCGGGCAGCAGCCTCAGCGCCTCCCAGCTGCTGGAGCGCTTCCTGTTTCCGCCGGCCCAGCAGCACCAGCCGGTGAGCCGCCTGTCCGGCGGCGAGAGGCGGCGCCTGCATCTGTGCCGACTGCTGATCGAGGCACCCAACGTGCTGCTGCTCGATGAGCCCACCAACGACCTCGACGTGCACACCCTGGCGGTGCTGGAGGACTTCCTCGAGGATTTCAAAGGCTGCGTGGTGGTGGTCTCCCACGACCGCTGGTTCCTGGACCGCACCGTCGATCGGCTGTTCTGCTTCCGCCAGGGGCGGCTGGAGCGGTTCGAGGGGAACTACAGCGCCTATCTGGAGCGCCAGCAGAGCGCCCGCCGCAGTGCCGCCCGGGACGCCTCGCCAGCTCCTTCGACGCAGGGCGACGACGAAAGCATCGCCTCAACGCCGCCGTCGAGCCAGGCGGCAGCCCCCGCGGTCAGCGCCGCAGCCCAGGCCCCCCGGCGCCGCAGCTATGGCGAGACCCGAGAACTGGCCCGGCTGGAGAAGGATCTGCCGCTGCTGGAGAGCCGCCGTCAGGAGCTGGAGCAGCAGCTGGCCGATCCCGGTGGCGGCGATCACCGACAGCTCGAGGCCCTCTCCCAGGAGCTGGCCGAACTGCTCGAGCGGATCAGCGCCGCCGAGGAGCGCTGGTTAGCGCTCAGCGAGCTCACAGCCTGAGCGGCGCCTGCGGCGGGCGTGGGTCACCTCCTGCTCCGCCGCCGCGGCGCGGCCGCCTGTGGCGGGCATCGCTCCGGTTTCGGCCGTGCGGGGCGGCAGACCGCAGACCGGACCGGCCGGCTCGGGGAGTCGCCAGGGCTGCCTACGCACCGGAACACCGCCGGCCTCGGCCTGCTTCATGGAGGTGGGTTTGTAGTCGACGGCGCTGCGATGGGCAGCCATCTGATCGCCCATGCGCCGCAGATAGAGATCCTGATACCAGGTGATGCGGTTGTGTTCATAGGCCTCGCAGGCCTCCTGGGGCGACGCGAAGCGCTGACTCACCAGACCGCTGGGGGCGCACTGCTTCCAGTCGAGCACCTCCTCGAAGGCCAGCCCCCGACGCCACTGGCGCTGCTCGGAGAGGTAGCAGTGGTCCTCCGGCCCGTTGATCCAGAACAGGCGTCCGTTCTCGTCGATGAAGTGGCGGCCGCGCCGTTTACGGATGCGGGTCATGGGCACACCTGGCAGGACAGTCCTCTCCGTTGGTAGCAGTGGCCGCAGGGACTGCCATCAGGACGGCACGGAGGCACTCAGCCGATTCGATCTGCTGTTGCGGTTGGCTACGGAGATGAGCGGGCGCCCACAGGAGGGCGCGCAGGGGTCGATGCGGTCCGTAAGGTATGCCCGGTCCGTACCGGCCAGGCCGGTGTCTGCATGAAAAGCATCGACGAGCACATCGAGAAGGACAGGCTCGAGATCGAGGCGGCCCGCGCCGAAGGCAACGACGGCAAGGTGCGTCACCTCGAGGAGGAGCTCAAGAGTCTCGAGGAGTACAAGCAGCACCACCCCGAGGACGATCACGACCCCACCCCTCTGGAAGTCTTCTGCGATCTGAATCCGGAAGCCCCTGAGTGCAAGGTCTACGACGACTGATCGAGGCGTCGACTGCCCCGATCCGCTCCGACGGCTGAACCGGCCTGACCCGCCGGCAGAGGCCACTCCCAGATCGACATCTTCAAGGCCGGGCCCATCAGGGTCCGGCCTTGTTGCATGAACAGTGGCGTCGCCTTGCCTGCCCGCCGCTAGGGCGAGGGTTGGTAGCGCGGTCGGGCGATCGGCTCGAGCTCGGTGATCTGGCTCACGGCCGGGGCCTGCGCAGCTGCCGCCTCCAGCTCGGCCCAGACCACCGCCTTGAGCCGCTCGAGGCCCTCACCGGTGGCCGCTGAGATCGCCAGGGTGGCTGGCAGCCCCTGGCCTTCGGCGTGCTGCCGCAGCTGCTGCATCGCGTCCTCCAGTTGGTCTGGATCGAGCAGTTCGATCTTGTTGAGCACAAGCAGCCGCGGCCGCTCCGCCAGGCCGTGGCCGTAGGCCACCAGCTCGCCCTCCACCACGGCCACATCGGCGAGCCAATCCTCGGCTCCGGCATCGAGCAGGTGGATCAGCAGCCGGGTGCGCTCGATGTGGCGCAGGAAGTCGTGACCCAGACCCGCGCCGTTGGCGGCCCCGGCGATCAGACCGGGGATGTCGGCGAACACGGTGCCGTCGCCGCTGGGACGGCGCACCACGCCGAGGTTGGGAACGAGGGTGGTGAAGGGATAGTCAGCGATCCGGGGCCGCGCCGCCGACAGCACCGAGATCAGCGTGCTCTTGCCTGCATTGGGCAGGCCGATGATGCCCACCTCGGCGAGCAGCTTGAGCTCCAGCTGCAGCTGCCACTCCTCGCCGTCCTTGCCCTCGGTGGCCTTCTCAGGGGCGCGGTTGCGATTGCTGAGGTAGTGGGCGTTGCCGAGGCCGCCGCGGCCGCCGGCGGCCACCATCAGCTCCTGGCCCGCCTCGGTCAGATCGCCCAGCAGGATGCCGGTGCGGCAGTCACGCACCTCTGTGCCGCAGGGCACCTTGATCACCAGATCGTCGCCGCCGGCGCCGGCGCAGCGGTTGGGACCACCGCGCCGGCCGTCCATGGCCTCGAAGATGCGCTTGTACTTGAAGTCGAGCAGGGTCTGGAGATTGGCGTCCGCCCGCAGCAGCACGTGGCCGCCGCGACCGCCATCGCCGCCGGAGGGTCCGCCGGCCGGCACGTACTTCTCGCGGCGGAAGGCAACGATGCCGTCGCCGCCGCGGCCGGCCCGCACCACGACACGGGCCTGATCGATGAACTGCATTCGCCCAACCCTAGGATCCGCCGGTCGCGGCATCCATTTGGCCGAGGTCCGTTTTCAACAGGTCAGCAAGACCTACCCACCGCGCCGGGGTGATGGCGAACCGGTGCAGGTCCTGGCCGCCCTCGACCTGAGCATCGCCGATGGCGAATTTCTTGTGCTGGTGGGCCCGTCGGGCTGCGGCAAGAGCACCCTGCTGCGCATGCTGGCGGGGCTGGAGACCCCCAGCAGCGGCGAGATCTGGGTGGGCGATCGGCCGGTGAGCCGGCTGCGGCCGTCGCAGCGGGATGTGGCGATGGTGTTCCAGAGCTATGCGCTCTACCCGCACCTGAGCGTGGCCGACAACATCGGCTTCGGGCTGCGTCGGCGCACGCCCCGCACCCCGTTGCAGCAGCTGCAGGATCAGGGGCACCGCCTGAGCCGCGCCTGGCCGGAACCGCTGCGGCTGCCGTCGGCCCGCGAGCGGCGGATCGAGCAGCGCGTCCACGAGGTGGCGGCGATGCTGGAACTCGACGGCCTGCTGCAGCGACTGCCCAAGGAGCTCTCGGGCGGCCAGAAGCAGCGGGTGGCGCTGGGCCGCGCCATCGCCCGCCAGCCGGCGGTGTTCCTGATGGATGAGCCGCTCAGCAACCTCGACGCCAAGCTGCGCACCGGCACCCGCAGCCAGATCGTCGAGCTGCAGCGGCGCTTGGGCACCACGACGCTGTACGTCACCCACGACCAGGTGGAGGCGATGACGATGGGTCATCGCATCGCCGTGCTGCATGCAGGCCGGCTGCAGCAGCTGGGCACGCCGATGGAGCTGTATCGCTGGCCCGCCAATCTGTTCGTGGCTCAGTTCATCGGCAGCCCGCCGATGAATCTGCTGCCCGTGCAGGTCAGCGCACCGGGTCAGCTGCTGGTGGCCGGCCAGCGCCTGCCCCTGCAGGGACCGCTGGCGGAGATCAGCGCTGCCCATGTGGGTGCCGGCCTCAACGGCGGCCTGCGGCCCGAGCACCTGCGCCTGGCGCCACCCGCCAACCGCAACCTGGCGGCCCAGGTGTGCCATGTGGAGGCCCTGGGCAACGAGCAGCTGCTCACCTGTCGCCTCAGGGAGGGCGATCAGCTGGTGCTGGTGCGCAGCGGACCGGATCACTCCGTGACGGTGGGCGAGAGCGTGCACCTGGAGGTGGACCCGGCCGGCTGGCGTCTGTTCGACGCGGCCGGCGAGGCGCTGCTGCGCGCACCTGAGCGATAGGTGCAGGCCGCAACGCAGGTGCCGCCACCGGGCTGGGGCGCGACTGACTCGTCCCACGGTCTCCCGCCACCGACTGGCGCCACGGATTCGCGCCACTGAGCTGCCGGGGAGCCATCGGCGCTCGGCTCCAGCCCCGCCTCGGCATTGGCATCCCACACCGCAGCACACGGCTCTGGGGTGACCCGCAGGCTGGCGCCGAGCCTCAGCGGCGGCAGAGAAGCGCGCAGTCGCTGGGGCCGTCGCAACCCCGGGGACGTCCGTGAGGTGGGGGTCGCTTGGGGGGCGGGCGGAGCGGGCATGCCATCCCGCCGCAGGAGGCGCACAGGCCAAGGGCCCCCCCAGCCTCCGGAGACGACCTGCAAGTCACCCAACAGCAGGAGCGCCGCCACTGTCCATGGGCGCTGTCCATGGGCACGGCCCATCACCCCCGCCCATCGCTCTGTTCACAGCCGTCAGCCAGACGACTGCGGTCCACCGCAACGGCCTCCAGGCTATGCATCTGCGTGGATGCTGCCGCTGAAGCAGCTCAGATCACTTGACCCGCACCACCGTGCAGCCCGGCCCGCCATCGCCCTGCTCGGCGTCGCTGACGCGCTCGACGTAGGGAATCGTCGCCAGCCAGTCGCGCAGACCGCGCTTGAGCTTGCCGGTGCCGATGCCGTGGATCACCCAGATCGGGCCGTTGGCGCCCCGCAGCCGCTCCTCCACCGCCGCCTCCGCCTCATGCACGCGCAGGCCGCGCACATCGACGGTGTTCGCCTCGGTGCGCACGTCGGGGCCGCGGCTGGCGGGGTTGCGGCGGCTGCGCACCTGCACCTGGGGCAGCGGCGGCGGCTCCGCCTTCTCGCCGTTGAGCCCCTCGATCGCCGCTAGCTCGACGGTGGTGCGCAGCACCCCGCAGCGCACGGTCAGCTCGCGGCCGTCCTCGGAGATGGCCAGCACCTGGGCGGCCTTGCCCAGCGCCAGCAGCCGCACCCGGTCCCCCACCGCGGGACGCCAGCCGCCATGGTCGAGGCGCTGCGGCTGAGGGGTGTGCTCCTGCTGCAGCCGCTTGAGCCGCTGACCCGCCAGGCGGGCCGTCTCCGCCGCCTCGCGGCCACCGCTGCGGCCCCCCTGGCGCAGCCGCCGGATCAGACGGCGCACCTCCCCCTGCCCTTCGCGGATCGAACGCTCCAGCTCACGCCGGCGCTGCTCCTGGATCTCGGCGCTCTGATCCTTCTGCTGCTGCCAGCGCGACAGCAGCTCCTCGTGCAGCAGCTCGGTGCGGGCCAACAGGGCCGCCGCCGCCTCCGCGGCCTCCTGCTGCTGCTGGCGCTGACGCTCCAGCCCCTCGATCACCTGATTGACCTCGCCGCTGCCGCCGGGCTTCAGCTGATCGGCGGCCGCCTGCACCACTCCGCCGTCGAGGCCCAGGCGCGTGGCGATCGCCAGGGCGTTGCTGCGGCCTGGAATCCCCCACTGCAGCCGGTAGGTGGGCGAGAGGGTCTGCTCGTCGAAGGCCACCGAGGCGTTCTCGAAGCGGACATCGCCGTACTTGAGCGCCTTGAGTTCGCCGAAGTGGGTGGTGGCGATCGTCAACCGGGCCCGATCGGCCAGATGGCGCAGCAGCGAGGCCGCCAGGGCGGCCCCCTCGGTGGGATCGGTACCGGCCCCTACCTCATCGAGCAGCACCAGGCTGGCGCCGCGGGCTGGCGGGACGCGAAGAGGATCGGCGGGGGGCTCTGCGGCCGGCGCAGGCCGCGGGCCGTCGGCCACATCAGCGACGGAGCGATCGTCGTCAGCGGCGCCCTGGTCGAGACAGACCGGCTGCCCCGGCTCGCCCGCGACGGTTTCGGGCAGCCCCGCGTCAGCCACCCCAGCGGCAAAGGGGCCAGCCGGGGCGCCGCTCAGCGCGGCCAGGATCCGGGCGATGCGGCGGATGTGGCCGCTGAAGGTGGAGAGGTTCTGCTGCAGCGACTGCTCATCGCCGATGTCGGCCAGCACCTGACCGCACCAGGGCAAGCGCGGCGTACCGCTGCAGGGCAGGAACAGACCGGCGCGGGCCATCAGCGCCGCCAGCGCAACGCTCTTGAGCGTCACCGTCTTGCCACCGGTGTTGGGGCCGGTGATCGCCACCACCCGCAGCTGGGGGCCCACCCGCACCGTCACCGGCACGACCGCTGCCCCGCTCTCGCGGCGCTGCTGCCAGAGCAACAGGGGATGGCGCAGCTCGCGCAGCTCGAAGGGAGCCCCGGGGTCGTCCGACAGCTCAGGCCGGACCGCCCCCAGCCAGGCGCTGTAGCGGGCCCGGGCCAGGCCGGCATCGAGGCGCACCAGGATCCGCTGCAGCTCCTGCAGGGCGTCGGCCTGCTCCCCCACCAGAGCGCTGAGCTCCAGCAGCACCTGCCGCTCCAGCTCGCGCTCCTCGCCCTGCAGCTCGCGCAGGCGATTGCCCAGGGCGATCACCGCCTGAGGCTCGATGTAGACGGTCTGGCCCGAGGCGGAGCTGTCGTGCACCAGGCCCTTGACCTGGCCGGCGGCACCGGCCTTGACCGCCAGCACGGGCCGGCCGGAACGCTCCGACAACACCGTGTCCTGCAGCAGCGGCGCATAGCGGCGCAGCAGCTCCTGCAGCCGTTCGCGCCGCTCGGACAGGGCCGCCTGCAGGCGGCGGCGCAGGGACGCCAGCTCGGGGTTGGAGCGATCCGCCACCCGTCCGCCCTCCTCCAGGCAGAAATGCAGACGCTGCTCCAGCTCCGGCAGGGTGCGCAGCTCAGCAACCAGCGCGGTGCACACCGGCCGCAGCACGGGATCGTCGATCTGGCGGCGCAACCGCCGAGCCGCCGCCAGGGTGCCCGCCAGCTGCAGCAACTCCTCGCCGCCGGCGCAGCCGCCCTTGGCGCAGAGCAGCACCGTGGCGCCGATGTCAGCCACCCCCTGAAAGCTGAGGCCGCCGTCGATCAGACCATCGAGGGCCAGCAGCTCGCCGGTCTCGGCAAGCAGGCGTTCGCTCTCGCGGCAGGACTCCGGCAGGGGCAGCCGCCGGCAGTGACGGCGACCGGCCTCACTGCCGGCGAAGCCGGCCAGGTGGTCCGCCAGCCGCGGCCACTCCAGCAGCTCCAGCGTCTCTGCGGCGATGTCGGGCTCGGGCACCGGCCTCGGCACGACGCCAGCGGCAGCGGGGACCGAACGAACCGGCGACGGGAGCTGGGGCGTGGCGATCGGCTCGCCGGAGATCTCGCGGCTGTCGGCGGACTCCGCCGCGGCGCCCTGACTGTCAGACCCGGACACGGCATCAGCAGCCTCCAGCGGCCATGCCGGCTCGGCCGCCAGCCGAGCATCCACCTGCGACTGCTGGCTCACCCGGGATCACCGTCCGCCGTCGGGGTCAGCGAGGGGATCGGATCCGCCCCGGTGTTGGTGGGGATGCCGGCAGGGGGCTCGTAGAGCACCTCCAGCCAGTTGCCCTCCGGATCCTGCAGATAGAAGGAGGCGGTGCCGTCGCGGTGGTCATGCAGGGGCCCGACGGGATGGCCGCTGGCCAGCAGCTGGGCGTGCACCGCTTCGACGTCGGCACGGCTGTCGAAATGGAAGGCGAAGTGGGGACCGGCCGCCCGGTAGTCGGGACTGAGCAGGGCCACCCCATCCCCGCTGGCGGGGGACTGCAGATAGGCCCAGTCGGAGGCATCCCAGGTGAGCTGCAGCCCAAGGGCGGTGTAGAAGGCCTTGGCCCGCTCCATGTCGGTGACCCGAAGGGCCACATGGCCCAGGCGTTGGACGGCGGCCGCGGCCATGGCATCTGCCTTTGACTTGGCGCATTCTCAACCACCGCGAAGGCGGGCGCGACGGGCGGTCAGGACGGTGACCACCACCAGCCAGCCGGTTCCAGCCAGGACATGCAGCGGCAAGGCAGGCGTCGGGTGGGGGATGACGAAGGGCAGCAGCGCCACCGCATAGGCCGGGGGGCAGGTGAGCCGCAGCCGATCGAGCAGCAGGGCGACGCACAGCACGACCAGCAGCGTCGCCAGTGGCACCGGCCCCAGCCAGCGCACCAGCACCAGGCCCGCCAGCGCGGCGATGGCGGTGGACAGCAGCACGGCGGCGAGCCGGTCGCGCCAGGGGCAGTGGTCCGGCCGCGCCAGGGTCTCCCAGGCGAGCACCAGCAGGGGCGGATAGAGCACCAGAGGCGATCCGAGCAAGCGCACCAGCAGCAGGGCCCCGGCCAGGAACACCCCCAGAGGGACGAGCCACAGCTGCAGGGG
>CAYNGR010000077.1:0-13490 GCA_964396755.1 uncultured Cyanobium sp.
AAAATCGGCGCCGGTCACGGTGTACCCGGCAAGGCGGGCGGCTGCGCGGCGGATATGGTCTGCGGTGGTCATTCAATAGCCCTCCACCATGTCTTCCAGCGCGGTCACAAGCCCGTCGAAGTCCTCGGACGGGCCCAGCAAGTCGGCCAGTGCGTAAACGGTGGCCTTGTCAATCCCCATGTTGTCGGCTAAGTCGTCGAGATAGTCCCGGCGGCTGGTGAATCCGTTTTCTTTGTATGCGTTCATGGTTGCGGGCTCCTTTATGCGGTGCAATCAATTTCGCCGACCGTGTGATGCGGCGGGTCAATGTCGGCGAACAGTTCGGCAATGTCGAATTGCTCGCCGTAGTAGTCAACGATGGCGGCGCGGGCAATGTCCGGCGTGCTGGCGGTGGCGCGGATGTGTTCAACCCGGCCGGTCCGGCGGTTCGTGGCTTCGTAGGTGTATTGCTTCATGGTCGTTTGCTCCTGTGTGGTAGGTTGTAGGCGTTGCTGCCTGTTGTATATTCTCGTGGTTTTTGCAGGCCTTGCAAAGGTTCTTTCAACGAGTATTTTTTAATCGAAAACGCGGGCTCGATAGCCTGGGACAATCGCCCGGCGGCTGGCCCGGTTTGCGCGAAGCGCAGCGGCTCTGTATCATCCCCCCATACTGTCAACCCTCACATAAAGGTGATACATGCGCCCCGAAGATGTAGAACAAGCTCCAGACAATCTACTATTTCCCGCCCATGCAGTCAGGGGCAAGCAAAAACTAACCGCCAAGCAAAAGCGGTTTGCCCGTGAGGTGGCAATGGGCGCCACTAAAGCGGACGCATACCGGGCCGCTTACCCAAACGCCACAAGCCAGCACAGCATCGTCCGGCATCCATACATACTGGCACGCGATGAAAGAGTGCAGCAAGAAATCGCGGCAATTGAGCGGGCTCAGGCTGCGGAACATATAAAAAGCCCCGCAGCCCTTCGCGCCCTTGTTGTGCACTCACTGGTTGAGATGGCCACAGACCCAAACGTAAAGGAGAGCACCCGGCTGCAGGCTCTCAAGACGCTGGGGACCGTGACTGAGGTTGCGGCATTCACCGAACGCAAGGAAACCCGGCTTGTGCAATCTAGCGAAGATGCACGCGCCCGCATCATGGACGAACTGCGGCAGCTTATGAAGGCCGAAGCCGTCGACGTGACCGCGCACGATGCCGACTCATTGCTGGCCGAGCTTGCACCCCACCCGGTGGGCACCCCCCAAGCAGACAGCGAGGGACCCGGCGCAGAATCGCATACTATCCCGCCCGAACGATCAGAAGTTTTGTCGGAACTGGACCCCACCCCCTCGCCACAGGAAGACCCCCCGGGTGATGGTACCTAAACTGCTTCGGCCCTATGCTTATTTTTTAAGCAAAAAAGCACTTTTCAAAACCCATAACTTTGGCGTTAGTTTGGCTTTCCGAAACGAGAACTTTTAGGAGGGCTCAATCAAAACGTTTTGATTGCCTGAAAAAGTTTTGCACAGGTTTATCCACAATGTTATGTGTTAGGTAGAGATGGAGATATGAGATGGATTTGGACAAGTTGATTGATTCTTTGCCTGTGCATGAGAGGGAGAGGTTTTTGGAGCAGGTGGGGGAGTATCGGTATGCGAGGGACAGGGAGGTTGGGCAGGCGTCGTTTATGGCGTTTGTGAGGAAGATGTGGCCGGGTTTTGTGCATGGGAGGCATCATGCGGTGTTGGCCAAGAAGTTTGAGGACATAGCGGCTGGGAGGTTAAAGAGGTTGGCGATTTCGTTGCCGCCGCGGCACACGAAGAGTGAGTTTGGGTCTTATTTATTTCCGGCGTGGTTTTTGGGGAAGTTTCCGGGCAAGAAGGTGATGCAGTCGTCCAACACTGGGGAGTTGGCGGTTGGGTTTGGTCGTAAGGTGAGGAATTTGGTGATGTCTGAGCAGTATGCGCAGGTGTTTCCGAATGTATCTTTGAGGCAGGATTCGAAGGCGGCTGGCCGGTGGAGTACGAACCATGATGGGGAGTATTTTGCTATTGGTGTGGGCGGGACGATGACGGGTCGTGGGGCGGATTTGGTGGTGATTGATGATCCGCACACGGAGCAGGAGGCGGCGCTGGCGGCGCATGATCCGAGTGTGTATGACAAGTCGTATGAGTGGTATACGTCTGGGCCGAGGCAGCGGTTGCAGCCTAATGGGGCGATTGTGATTATTGCGACGAGGTGGTCTGAGCGGGATTTGATTGGGCGGGTTTTGAAGGATGCGGCCGAGAGGGATCGGCTCGATGAGTGGGAGGTTGTGGAGTTGCCGGCGATCATGCCTTCTGGCCGTCCGTTGTGGCCGGAGTTTTGGTCTTTGAAGGAGTTGGAGGCGCTCAGGGAGGAGTTGCCGGCCAACAAGTGGAATGCTCAGTACCAGCAGCAGCCTACGGGTGAGGAGGGCGCGATTGTCAAGCGGGACTGGTGGAAGGTGTGGGAGAAGGAGGATCCGCCGCCGTGTGAGTACATTATTCAGAGTTGGGACACGGCTTATACGAAGAATGAGCGGTCGGACTTTTCTGCGTGTACGACTTGGGGGATTTTTTATTTGGATGAGGACAGGCGGGCGCCGAACATTATTTTGCTTGATGCTTTTCAGAAGAGGATGGAGTTTCCGGAGTTGAAGGAGAAGGCCAAGTCTATGTATATGGAGTGGCAACCTGACACTTGTATTATTGAGGCGAAGGCTGCTGGTGCGCCGTTGGTTTATGAGTTAAGGCAGGCGGGGATACCGGTGAGCGAGTACACGCCGGTTCGTGGGACGGCCAAGCAGTCTAACGACAAGATTTCCCGTTTGAATTCTGTGTCGGACATATTCAAGTCTGGCGTGGTGTGGGCGCCGGACACGAGGTGGGCGAGGGAGTTGATTGATCAGATGGCTGCTTTTCCGAATGCGGCGCATGATGACTTGACGGACACGGCGGTGCAGGCGATGCTCAGGTTTCGACAAGGCGGCTTGTTGAGACTAGAATCTGACGAACAGGACGAGCCCCTGTCCTTTCGGCGTAAGGCCGCATTTTATTAAGGATGCGATATGGCAACGAGCAGCATGGTTCCCGGTATTGGCGGTGCTCCACTTGGTCTTGATCTGGAGAACATGGTTCAGGATGACACGCCTGCCATTGAGATCATGATTGAGAACCCGGACGATGTTCAGATTGGCATTGATGGGATGGTGATTGATTTGATGCCCGGTGCTGAGGTTCCGCAGGATATTCCATTTGATGCGAACTTGGCCGAGCATCTTGACGAGAGTGCTTTGCAGTCTATTGCCAACGAGATTGTGGAGTTGGTGGAGGCTGACGTTAACAGTCGCCGCGACTGGGTTGAGATGTATGTCAAGGGCTTGGAAGTTTTGGGGATGCGCTATGAGGAGCGCACTGAGCCGTGGGATGGGGCGTGTGGTGTGTTCTCTACGCTGCTGACTGAGGCGGCGGTGAGGTTCCAGAGTGAGACCATCATTGAGACTTTCCCTGCTGGCGGTCCTGTGAAGACGGAGATTGTTGGGGCGATTAGCAAACTCAAGGAAGAAGCTGCTGAGCGTGTCAAGGATGACATGAATTACCAGCTTACTGAGGAGATGCCTGAGTACCGGCCCGAGCATGAGCGGATGCTTTTCAACCTTGGCCTTGCTGGATCGGCCTTTAAGAAGGTGTATTTCGATCCAAACCTTGGCCGTCAGGTGGCGATTTTCATCCCGGCCGAAGAGATCATCATTCCTTATGGCGCATCGAGCGCAAGGACGGCTGAGCGTGTGACGCACATCATGCGCAAGACCAAGAATGACATCAAGAAACTGCAGGTTGATGGCTTCTATCGTGATGTTGACCTTGGTGAGCCGGTCACTTTTCACTCTGACATTGAGAAAAAGAAGGCCGAAGAGCAGGGTTACAGCCTCAACGAGGACAACAGGTACACGATTTTTGAGGCTAACGTTGAGTGGGACCTGCCCGGCTTTGAAGACAAGGACGGAATTGCCCTGCCGTACATCATTTCTGTGGACAAAACCACCAACAGGGTGCTGTCGATCTACAGAAACTGGAAGGAAACGGACGAAAAGCGGTTAAAGCGGCAGCATTATGTCGATTACTGCTATGTTCCGGGCTTTGGCCCCTATGGATTTGGCTATATCCACCTGATTGGTGGGTATGCGAGGGCTGGAACTTCGATTATTCGGCAGCTTGTTGACGCTGGCACGCTGTCGAACCTGCCCGGCGGTCTGAAATCACGTGGTTTGCGGATTAAAGGTGACGATACGCCGATTGCTCCGGGCGAGTTCCGTGATGTAGACGTGCCCTCGGGTAGTGTGCGTGACAACATCATGCCCTTGCCGTACAAGGAGCCGAGCCAAGTTCTTGCTGGGCTGCTTGAAAAGATCACTGAAGAGGGCAGAAGGCTGGGTTCTATCGCTGACATGAAGATCAGCGACATGAGCGCCAACGCTCCGGTGGGCACAACGCTGGCGTTGCTGGAGCGGCAGCTCAAAACGATGTCTGCTGTGCAGGCTCGGGTGCATTACTCGATGCGCCAAGAGTTCAAGCTGCTGCGGGACATCATTCGTGACCATGCTCCGACCGAGTATGGCTATGACCCTGAGAGTGGTAACCGCCGGGCCAAGCAGTCTGACTATGACATGGTGGAAGTTATCCCCGTGTCAGATCCCAACAGCGCCACGATGGCGCAGAGGATCATGCAGTATCAGGCTGTGATCCAGTTGGCGCAGCAGGCTCCGCAGATTTACGACTTGCCACAGTTGCACCGACAGATGATTGAGGTGCTGGGCATCAAGAACGCAGACAAGCTCGTGCCGATTGAAGATGACATGAAGCCACGTGACCCGGTGAGCGAGAACATGGCGTTCTTGACAGGCAAGCCGACCAAGGCGTTTATCTATCAAGACCATGCGGCGCACATTGCGGTTCACACTTCAATGATGCAGGACCCGATGATCATGGGTCAGATTGGCCAGAACCCGATGGCCCAGCAAATTCAAGCGGCAATGATGGCGCACATTGCAGAGCATGTGGCGTTCCAATATCGTCAGCAGCTTGAGCAAAGACTTGGCGTTACTTTGCCGGCGCCCAACACTGATATGCCTGAGCAGGTTGAAGTTCAGTTGTCGAAGTTGACAGCGGAAGCGGCTCAACAGCTGACCAAGATGCACCAAGGCGAGGCTGCGCAACAGCAGGCCCAGCAAGTGGCGCAGGACCCGATTGTCCAGATGCAGCAGGCCGAGCTGCAGATTCGTGCGCAGGAGGCTCAGACCAAAGCGCAGAAGGTGCAAGGCGATCTGGCGATCAAGCAACAGGAATTGCAACTCAAGGCTCAAGAAGTTGCCAGCAGGGTTGGAGAAGATCCGGCCATTGCTGCCGCAAAGGCGCAGCAGGAGATGGTGCAAAGCCAGCAAAAGCACGCCCTTGAGATGAGCCAAGAGCAGCAGTTGTTTGAGCAGAAGATGGAGCAGCAGCGTGCTGATGCCGCCTTCAAAGCTCAGCAAAAACTGCTGCAGTCATTATCCAAGCCGACTGCGCCTACGTCGGGACGTAAAGGAGATTGATGGAAATACAGGTACTGGATCTGCTCAACAAGAAGATTGAAGAGCAAGTCAAAAGTCATTCAGAGGCTTTGGTTGGCGGTACGGCAAACGACTTTGCCGCCTACAAAGAGTTGTGCGGAGTGATCCGAGGTCTGCAGACCGCACAACGAGAAATTGCCGACCTCGTGCGTAAACTGAAAGACGATGACGATGAGTGATCTTAACTTGGCCTCGGCCGTTGATTTGTCGAACATTCTGAACAAAGAGTCAGAAGACAAGGCAAAGCAATTGCCAGATCCGGCTACCTACCATCTCCTTTGCGTTCTGCCTGAAATCGAGGAGCAATACGACAGCGGTCTTATCAAGGCCGGACAGACGATGCACTTTGAAGAGGTGCTCTCGCCTGTGTTGTTTGTTGTCAAGATGGGGCCTGACGCCTACAAGGATGAGAAGCGATTCCCGAGTGGACCGTCCTGCAGGGTTGGAGATTTTGTTCTTGTGCGGCCAAACACTGGCACACGGATCAAGATCCACGGCCGTGAATTCCGGATCATCAACGATGACAGCGTGGAGGCCGTTGTGCAAGATCCCCGCGGCATCTCTCGTGCGTGAGGTGAATCATGGCTGAAATTGAAAAAGTCGAATTCACGTTCCCGGACGAACAGAAAGACAACCCGCGCAAGGGCGGCTCTGTTGTTGAGGCCGAAGAAAAGGTCGAAGACGATAAGCCTGAGATTGAGGTTGTTGACGATACACCGGAGGCAGACCGCGGGCGCAAGCCTATGGAAGAGCCGCCGAAAGAAATGGCTGATGATGAGCTTGCAAAGTACGACGAAAGCGTGCGAAAGCGCATCCAACATTTTACTAAGGGCTACCACGAGGAGCGCCGGGCCAAGGAAGCGGCCTTGCGTGAGCGCGAGGAGGCCTTGCGGTTGGCCGAGGCAATTATTGAGGAGAACAAGAAGCTCAAGGGCTCTCTGAGTTCAAATCAAACGGCATTGCTGGAGCAGGCCAAGAAGAATATCGCTAATGATTTAGAGCAGGCAAAGGTCAAATACAAGGCGGCATACGAATCTGGCGATGCGGATGCGCTTGTTTCGGCTCAGGAAGAGCTCACGACCGCCAAGATGCGGGCCGAGAGAATTGCTAGCTTTAAGCCTCCCTCTTTACAGGAACCAGAAACTCCTGTAAAAACTGAGGTACAGGCACCGCCGCCTGTGCAAAGAGATCCAAAACTGCTTGCTTGGCAGGAACAAAATCAGTGGTTTGGATCAAACAAGCGTATGACAGCGTTTGCGCTTGGATTGCACGACGACTTGGTTGCCGAAGGAGTTACCGCTGGATCAGACGCTTACTACAAGCGTATTGATCAAGAGATGCGGGAGCGCTTCCCTGAAACATTCGATTCAGAGAAGCCGGCGGATGCGTCCACTTCGCCACCCAAAAAGTCGAATGTTGCTCCTGCAACTAGAAGCACAGCGCCCAAAAAGATCGTGCTTACAAAGACGCAGGTTGAAATCGCCAAACGGCTTGGTGTTCCGTTGGAACTCTATGCTCGTAAGGTTGCGGATGAAATGAGGAAATGAAAATGGCTAAGACTGAACAAGATCAAGTGCGTGAACCGCGTTCTCTTCAAAACCGTGACGCTGCAGAGCGTCCGAAGAAGTGGATGCCGCCCCAGCTTCTGCCCGATCCGAACCCGGAAGAGGGCTATGCGTTCCGCTGGATTCGCATTTCTACGCTTGGCAAAGACGATGCCACGAACATTTCCGGAAAACTACGCGAGGGCTGGGAGCCCGTAAAGGCGTCGGAACACCCCGAGATTCGCCTGTTCAGTGGGGGCCAATCGCGCTTCCCCGACAGCATTGAGGTTGGTGGTCTGCTCCTTTGCAAAACACCCGTGGAGTTAACTGGACAGCGTGATGAGTACTACCGCAGTCAAGCGGAAGCTCAAATGAATTCAGTTGACAACACCTTCATGCGTGAAAATGACGCTCGTATGCCTCTCTTCAAAGAGCGGACCACGAAAGTCACTTTTGGCAAAGGCATTTAACTTTTTGGAGTCTTCAAATGGCATACCCGACCATTGATAAGACGTATGGCTTCCGTCCCGTCAACCGACTGGATGGCCTACCCTACGCCGGAGCGATCCGTCAAATCCCGGTTGCCGCTGGCTACGCCACTGCAATCCTCAACGGCGATACTGTGGCCCTTTCAAACGGCTACATCATCGCTAAAACTGCCACTGATACCGGCGCTTCTGTTGGTGTTCTGGTTGGCTGTCAGTTCGTGAACTCGCAAGGTCAAACCGTGCAAGGTCAAGCGTACCCGGCAGCAGCCTCGACCTCCAGCAATCTGGCGTTCGCTTTTGTGGTGGATGATCCGAACGCGGTTTTCCGCGTTGCCGCAACGACCGCTGGCTCGACCACGCCTGCCGCTTATGACCGCAACATCGTTGGTTCCAACGTTGCTCTGGTCGCTGGCGCAGGTTCGACGATCACTGGCGATTCCGCTTACGGCATCGACGGTTCCTCGTCCAACACGACCAACACGTTGCCAATTCGCGTGGTAGACGTGGTTCCTGACACTGCCAACAATGCGGCAAGCGTTTCGACCACGACCTATTTCGAGTTCTTGGTTAAGTTCAACCTCCACCAGTACGACAGTACTACTGGCACCTAAGGAGTAAATCATGGCAATTTCACGTGCCCAACTACTGAAAGAACTCCTGCCGGGTCTGAACGCACTGTTCGGTCTTGAGTACGCCAAGTACGGCGAGGAGCACAAGGAAATCTACGAAACCGAGAGCTCGGAGCGTAGCTTTGAAGAAGAAACCAAGCTGTCAGGCTTCAGCGCCGCACCGGTGAAGAACGAAGGTTCTGCCATCCAGTACGACAACGCGCAAGAAGCATTTACCGCTCGGTACACTCACGAGACCATCGCTATGGGTTTTGCGATCACCGAAGAGGCGATCGAAGACAACCTGTACGATTCTCTGTCTTCGCGCTACACCAAGGCTCTGGCCCGTGCTATGGCTTACACCAAGCAGGTCAAAGCAGCCTACGTGCTGAACAACGCTTTCACCGGTGGTCCTACCTACGGTGACGGCCAAGTTCTGTGCTCGACTGCTCACCCGCTGGTGTCTGGTGGCACCAACAGCAACCGTCCGACGACCGGCGCTGATCTGAACGAAACTTCTCTTGAGAACGCCGTTATCCAGATCGCCGCTTGGACCGACGAACGCAGCCTGCTGATCGCCGCCAAGCCTCGTAAACTGGTGGTTCCTCCGAGCCTGATGTTCGTCGCTACCCGCCTGCTTGAAACCGAGCTGCGTGTTGGTACCACCGACAACGACATCAACGCTCTGAAGAGCAATGGTTCCATCCCTGAGGGTTACACGGTCAACCACTACCTGACCGACCCGAACGCTTGGTTCCTGATCACCGACGTGCCTAACGGTCTGAAGCACTTTGTCCGGACTCCGCTCCAGAATTCAATGGACGGTGATTTCGACACTGGCAACGTCCGTTACAAGGCCCGCGAGCGTTATTCGTTCGGCGTGTCTGACCCTCTGGGCATCTTCGGAAGCCCCGGTTCGTCCTGATTTTTCGGGGTAAACCACTAGAGAGCGGCCCTTCGGGGCCGTTTTCTTTTACCCATTTGGTGGGGTATACTGTTTCCTGTGTCGTAACACAGGAGACCAAATGGACACCACAAACCTCCCCAAAACCCGCGCCGAAGCCAAGGCCACCGGGGCCAAGTACTACTTCACTGGCGAGCCCTGCAAACACGGCCACATCGCCCCGCGCAAGACCAAGGGTGCCTGCCTTGAGTGTTTGAAGCTGGAGTGGGAGCGCGGCAACCAGACCCGTGCGGAATACTTCCGTGCGTACAACCAATCTGAGGCCGGACAGAAAGCCAAGCAGGAGTACTACGGTCGCAACAGAGAGGCCGTGATTGCGCGGGCTTTGGCGCGAACACCTGAAGAAAAAAGAGCCTACCGAGACACTTGGAAACTTAATAACGCGGATCAAGTGCTTGCCGACAATAAAGTACGTCGCCGCAAGCATCGTTATGCAACCCCTCCTTGGATTACTCGCAGACAGAAGTCTGAAATTCGCCAGTTGTATCAAATTGCTATTACCATGACGCGCACAACAGGCGAGCGATACGTTGTTGACCACATCTATCCGTTGCGTTCAGATGTCGTTTGCGGGCTGCACGTGCCGTGGAATCTACGCGTTGTTACGCAGGCAGAAAACCTTCGAAAATCAAATACTTTGCCTGATGACGCACAAGCCCTTGCATTCCACCCAAAGCAGTGATACGCTCCTTTTACCAAGATTTTTGGTGTACCTGACAGCGTTCTTGGTGCTGACGGCATGCAGACAGGTACACCCTAACTCGCATGTGAGGAACCAAAATGGGAATCGCTACTCATCTGGGCCCGTGGCTTCTGGGCACCACTCGATACACCACCGGCACAGCCGCTGCCGACACCCGCAACACCGGCGCAACTCAAGTTGTTCAAACTGACGTTGTAAATTTCAACGACGCAGACGATAGCAACGCTTTTGTTCTGCCCGCTGGCTCGTTGATTACGGCATTCCGCTTTATCACCACAACGACCTTTGATCAGGCCACGACCATTACGCTGTCGATTGGTGGCACTGCAATTACTGCCGCTTTGACTGTGACCACCGCTGGTGCTTATCAGTTTACTGCTGCTGCTACGACTGCGGCCGCTGCTCTGTGGGCCAACACTGGCACGACAGACAAGTTTGTGACCTACACCGTTGCACAAGGCACTTCGACTGTTGGCGTAGGCCTGCTGATCGTTGAGTACGTGGTTCGCAACTCTGATGGCACGATGTATCAGTCTGCTGGTCAGGTCTAATAGGAGCCAGTCATGGCTATGCAAACCGATGTCAAGTCGGCGCACATGAACGTGAGCGGCATAATGGTCGCTTCGCGTGTGCGCCTCAAGGGACTGATCTCTACGGGAACTGCCACGGCTGGCACGGTGAACTTATGGGACGCCACGACAGCACCTGTTGCAATTACCTACGGAAGAGCTGGAACTCTGGTAACAGTTACCTCAGCAAGCCACGGCTTGTCTACTGGTGATGTTGTGGGTCTGACTTTTAGCTTAGACGGGTCCAGCCGCGCCGCCACAAACGGCAACTATGTTGTTACGGTGTTGAATGCAAACACATACACCGTGGACGACATTAACAGCGGCACCGTTACGGCAGGCACTGCAGGCTCTCAGAGCACAAGGTGGCTCATGTCGTTTGACACCAATACTGCGTCTGATGTGACGACTTTGCCCATTCCGGGCGAAGGCATCTTGGCTGAAAACGGCATTTACTGCCAAATGACCAATCAAACCAGTTTGACGGTTTTTTATGGCTGAAGAAAAGCGCGTTGACCTGCAGGGGCGCAGTTTATTTATTGCGATCCCGGCATACGATGGCAAGCTGAACATCAAGACAGCGTTTGCCTTGGCCCAGCTCATGCCCAAAGCATTGAGCTTGGGGGTCAACGTTTTTCTTTCAGACATGTCTAATTGCTCCATCATCACGATGGCACGCAATTCTTTGGTCAACGAGTTTCTCAAGACCGATGCAACGGACATGCTGTTCATTGATTCTGATGTAATCGTCACGCCCGATGATGTGTTGCGGCTTCTTGCACAGCACACTGGCCGTGATGTGACCACTGGAATCTATCCTCGTCGGGCAAAAGACAAACGGTTCTTCCTTGACGTGTTCTTTGACGAAGACAAAAACTTAGTCTTTGATGGTTCTCTCATGCGCGTTAATCGGATTGGCACTGGCTTCATGATGATCAATCGAGGGATCATTGAGAAGATGATTGAGGCTAATCCGCAGTGGCAGTACATGAACAAAGAGGGCACCGGCAACGTTGCTGCTGTGTTTGATTTTGCGATCAAGGACGGCAACTTCGTGGGCGAGGATTATTTGTTCTGCGATCGAGTCACGGAGCTTGGCGGCAAGATCTGGTTAGACGTGGAAATCTGTTTGCCGCACATTGGCACTGAGGCTTTTACAAACAATTTCCGGGACGAGGTGGTGATTCCAATGTTGGAAAACATTCGCCAGTCCCGCTTGAAAGTCGCAAATGGCTAAGACACCAGCATGGCAACGCAAGGAAGGCAAAAACCCGAAGGGTGGGCTCAACGCCAAGGGCCGAGCTTCGGCAAAAGCCCAAGGTATGAACCTCAAGCCTCCGCAGCCAGAAGGCGGCAGCAGGCGCGACTCCTTCTGTGCAAGGATGGGTGGCATGAAGAAGAAGCTCACGTCCGAGAAGACGAAGAAAGACCCAAACTCCCGGATTAACAAAGCCTTGAGGGCATGGAATTGTTGAGATGGAACTCACGGTATGGAATACCCTTTTGTCGTTTGCCTGTGCGCTTCTCCTGTTTTGGGTGAAGATTTCGCACGACGAGGTAAAGCGTTTAGGCATTCTTCTGAGCAAGACTCGGGAAGAGCATACGGACAAGTTTGTGACGAAGGCTGATATGCACAATGATGTTAATCGCGTCATATCCCGGCTTGATCGGCTTGAGGGCAAGCTCGATGAATTTATGAAGGAGCAAAGAAGTGCCCTCTCATAGCCAAAAACAACACAATCTGATGGCGTTGGTCGCAAACGACCGGGCCGCAGCGAAGCGCCTTGGCATCCCTCAAAAGGTTGGCAAGGAATTTATGGAGGCCGATAAAGGCCGCAAATTTGCCAGAGGTGGTGACATGAAAGAGTCCAAAGAGATGATGAAAAAGGAAGTGTCCTTCATGAAGAAAAAGGGCGCTCCCAAGGCTATGGTCAAACATGAGATGGCCGAGATGAAGGGCATGAAGTCTGGCGGTCTGACTGCTGGCCACAAGTCCGCTGACGGCATTGCCAAGAAGGGCAAGACCAAGGGCAAGATGGTTAAGATGGCTTACGGCGGCAAGGCCTGCTAAGGAGCAAATCATGCCCATGACACCCGAAGCTGCAAAGATGTACAAGCCTCGTCGCAAGCCCGAGGAGCCCATGAACCCTCAGACTCGCGCCATGCTCGATGAGCAAATGCAAGAGATTGAGGACAGAAAAGCCCGCGAGAAAATCAAAGGCATGGGCTACGCCAAGGGCGGCGTGACGCGTGCTGATGGCTGTGTCACAAAAGGGCACACCAAAGGCAAGATGATCAAGATGGCCTGATCATGAGAGCAAGCCGCGGTATGGGCGCCATCATGCCCAGCAAAATGCCTAAAGGCGTTCGCAAGGCACGCCGGGATGACACCGACTTCACGCAGTATGCTGAGGGCGGCAAGGTCTCTCGGGTTAATGAGGCGGGCAACTACACCAAACCGGGTATGCGCAAGTCGCTATTTGAGAAGATCAAAGGGCAGGCTACGCAGGGTACAGCGGCGGGGCAATGGTCGGCCCGTAAGGCACAACTTCTGGCGAAGAAGTACAAAGAGAAAGGCGGTGGCTATCGTGGGTAACGCTATCAAAACTGACAAGGACAGAGAAGAGCGCGATGCTCGGATGAAAAAGCACGTCATTGGGGATGATCTTGCTGCCGCACGTCGCAGGGGTCAAACGTATAACGAAATGTTTGCCCAAAAGCGTGAAGAAGATCTTAAGGAAGGAAATCTTTCAAAAGAGGCGTATAAAGCAGGTAGGGCCTATGAGTTGTACACGCCTAAAGAAGTCCGTGATGCATACAAAGCCGACCCTCAGTATTTTGAAAGTCGTGCAAAAGAAGGTGCCCCTAAAGGCATGAAAAAAGGCGGTGTTGTAACCGCTTCTCGCCGTGCTGACGGTATTGCCCAGCGTGGTAAAACCAAAGGTCGGATAATCTAATGAAGGCTCCCCAGCAGTCTTTGAAGGCTTGGACCGACCAGAAATGGAGGACGA